>CAYNYQ010000188.1:3497-8999 GCA_964401305.1 uncultured Acetobacteraceae bacterium
GCGGCGCCTCGGCCTGCGCCGGCTGTCCGGCGCGATGGGGTTGCGCCCGTCATCCCGCGCGATTGCGGGACGCCCGACAAACGAATACTCTCGTTCTCGGATGAGCCCCACTCATGCGAGCCATGGCGCCCTGCCGCTGCTCGCCCTGCGCGCCTTCGAGGCGGCGGCGCGCCGGCGCAGCTTCCGCGATGGGGCGGCGGAGATCGGGCTGACCCCCTCGGCCGTCAGCCACCACGTCCGCCAGCTGGAAGCGACGCTGGGCGTGGCGCTGTTCGACCGGCTGCATCGCGGCGTGGCGCCGACCGAGGCCGGCGCCGCGCTGGCGGCCTCGGTGGGCGAGGGGCTCGGCGCCATCGCCGCCGCCTTCGCCGCCGCGCAGGCGCCGCGCGGCCGCCTCGTGGTCTCGGCCGCGCCCAGCTTCGCCGCGCGCTGGCTGCTGCCCGCCATCGCTCCGCTGCGCCGCGAGGGAATCACGCTGCAGGTGGAAGGCACGCTGCGACCCGCCGATGTGGAGGGCGGCGCCTGCGACGTCGCCATCCGCCTCGGCCCGCGCCCCGCCGCGCGCCTGGCGGCGGAGCCGCTGGTCACCTCGCCCATCGTGCTGGTGGTGGCGCCGGACCGGCTGGCCGGCCGCGCCGGCCTGTCGCCCGAGGAGATCGCCGCCGGCCCCCTGCTCGGCATGACCGTCGTGCCGGGCTTCTGGCAGGCGACCCTGCGCGCGCTTGGCCTCGACCCCGGTCCGTTGGCCGAGACGCGCTTCGATTCCGTCGAGGCCGTGCTGCAGGCGGCGGAAGCCGGCCACGGCGTCGCCTATGCCCCGGAGATCCTGGTGACGCAGCGGCTGGCGGCGGGGTCGCTGGCGCTCGCGCATCCGCGACGCCTCGGGCGCCGCAGGGCCTGGAGCTACTGGTTCGTCACCCGGCCCGAGATGGCGGATCGACCGGGCGTGCGCCGGCTGCGCGCCTGGCTGACGGCGGCCCTGGCCGAGGGCGCCTGAGCCCCGCGCCCGTGACCGGGGCCCGCAAGCCGGAACGCCCGGCGGTGCGCCTCACCCCCGATGCCGCACCAGCGGGTCGATCGGCCGGCGGCCGAGCGCGCCGACCGCCTCCTCCAGCCGCTGCGCCGCGGCCAGCAGCGCCGCCTCGCCGCGCGGCCGCCCGACCAGCTGCAGCCCGACCGGCAGTCCTGCCGCGGTGAAGCCCACCGGCACCGAGATCGCCGGCACGCCCAGCAGCGAGATGGTGAAGGTCACGGCGATCCAGTCGATGTAGCTGCCGTAGCGATGCGCGCCGAGGCTCTCCACCCGCCGCCACTCCGCCGGGAAGGGCGGCAGCACGGCGGCGGGGCAGGCCAGCACGTCATGCGTCCCGAGATAGGCCATCAGCCGGCGGAACATCGCCGCCCGCTCGCCCTCGGCCCAGGCGTAGCGCTCGATCGGCACGGTGCGGGCGCGCGCCAGGCTCTCCGGGATCTCGGGCGGCAGGCGCGGCCCGTGCTCGCGCTCGAGCGCCGCCAGCGCGGCCAGATGGCCGACGCCGCGCAGCGCGTGGAACACCTCCACCCCGGCGCCGAGGCCCGGATCGGCCTGCTCCACCACCGTCCCCATGCGCTCGAAGCGGCGGACCGCGGCGGCGAGGATGGCGGCGATCTCCGGGTCGACGGGACCTACGCCGAGATCGGGCGAGAAGCCGATCCGCCGCGGCGCCAGCGCCGGGTCGCGCAGCGCGCGGCGGAAATGGCCGGGTTCGGCCGGCGGCGGCAGGCCGAGGGGGTCGGCGGGGGAGTCGCCGACCATCGCATCCAGCATCAGCGCCGCGTCCTCCACCGTGCGCGCGATCGGCCCGAGCACGGGCAGGGTGCTGAAGGGCAGGCCGCGCGCCATGGAGCGCGGCACCCGCCCCGGCGAGGGGCGGAGGCCGACCACGCCGCAGAAGGCGGCCGGCAGGCGGATGGAGGAGCCGAGGTCGGACCCCGTCGCCAGCCAGACCTCGCCCGTCGCCACCGAGGCCGCCGCGCCGCCCGAGGAGCCGCCGACCGTCAGCCGCGTGTCGTAGGGGTTGCGGGTCGGGCCGAAGAGCGGGTTCAGCGTGACGGCGTTGAAGCCGAATTCCGGGCTGTTCGACTTGCCCATGGGGATGGCGCCGTTCGCCTCCAGGATCTCGACCATGGGGTCGGAGACCGGCGCGACATGGCCCTCGAAGATCGGGCTGCCGCCCATGGTGTGGCCGACGCCCGCGACCTGGTCGAGATCCTTCACCGAGATCGGCAGGCCCATCAGGTCCTGCGGCCCGGCATCGGCCCGCGCATCGCGCCGCGCCGCCTGGTCCCGCGCACGGTCGAGGCAGAGGATGGGCATGGCGTTCACGGCCGGCTCCACCTCCGCGATGCGGGCGGCGGACGCGGCGACGAGCTCGGCCGGCGAGACCTCCCGCTTGCGCAGCAGGGCGACGGCCTCGGTCGCGGTCAGCGCGATCAGGCTGCGGTCGGCGCGTGGCGGCATGCGTCGCTCCGGGCGGGATGGGGGCGCCATGCTCCGCCCGGGCCGCGGCGGCGGCAAGCCGGCGTGCCACCGGGGTGATCCGCCCGCGCCGGCTTGCCGCCCGACGCCCCGGGCCGCATCGTCGCGGCGCACGCGCCGGGGCGAACCGCGGCCGTGGGGGAGGGAGCCGGTCGGGCGTGCCAGGCGGAGGCGCCGCCGGGCCGCGCATGGCCTGACCGATCCGGGACGAGGCACGCGATGGAACCCTTCGAACTGACCGCCACCGAGGCCGCCGCCAGGCTCGCCGAGGGCAGCCTCTCGGCCGAGGCGCTGGCGCGCTCCTGCCTCGAGCGCATCGCGGCGCGCGAGGCCACGGTGCGCGCCTTCACCTTCGTCGATCCGGCGCTGGCCATCGCCTACGCACGCGAGGCGGACAAGGCCTATGCGAAGGGCGCGCTGCACGGCCTGCCGATCGGCATCAAGGACATGATCGACACGGCCGACATGCCGACGACGCACAACTCGCCGATCTACCAGGGCCACCGGCCCGGGCAGGACGCCGCCTGCGTCGCCGTCAGCCGCGCCGAGGGGGCGGTGATCCTCGGCAAGACGGACACGCTGGAATTCGCCGCCGGCGGGCGGCGCGCCCGCACCTCCAACCCGCATGACGAGACGCGCACGCCGGGCGGCTCCTCCTCCGGCTCGGCGGCGGCGGTGGCGGCGGGGATGGTGCCGCTGGCCTACGGCACGCAGACCGGCGGCAGCACCATCCGCCCGGCCAGCTTCTGCGGCGTCTACGCCATGAAGCCGACGCATGGCGTGGTGAACAGCGCCGGGCTCAAGCGGTATTCCCACACGCTCGACACGCTCGGCTGGTATGCGCGCGACCCGCGCGACCTGGCGCTGCCGGCCCGCGCCTTCCGGATCTGGGGCATGGAGGCGCCGCCGGCGCCGAAGCCGGTGGCGGACCTGCGCATCGCGCTGGTCGAGGGGCCGAACTGGGCCAAGGCGGAGGAGAGCGCGCGCCAGGCGCTGCACCTCGCCGGCGATCGGCTGGCCCGGGCCGGCGCGGTCGTCGAGCCGCTGACCCTGCCCGCGCCCTTCGACGGCATCTCCGACGCGCAGCGCACCATCATGCTGAGCGAGGGCCGTGGCGCCTTTCTCGCCGAATACCTGCTGCACCATGACAGGCTGCACCAGGAGTTCCGCGAGCGGGTGGAGAACGGCACGGGCATCACGCCGCGCGACATCCTCGCCGCGCACGATCTCGCCGCCGAGTGCCGCAAGCTGTTCGACGCGCTCTTCCCCGGCTTCGACGCGGTGCTGACGCCCTCGGCGGTGGGCGAGGCGCCGGTCGGGCTGCACAACAACGGCGACCCGATCTTCAACGCCATGTGGACGCTGCTGCACGTGCCCTGCATCGCCATCCCCTGCCATCGCGGGCCGAACGGCATGCCGGTGGGCGTGCAGATCGTGGGACCGCGCTATGGCGATGCGGCGCTGCTGGCGGTGGCGGCGGCGGCGGCGCCGGCGATCGACGCCGGATAGGCGCAGGCGCCGCCGGGGGGGAGGGGGGATGCGCAGGATGGCCTGGCGCCTGCTGCGGCGGGCGGTGCTCTTCGTCGCGGCGCTGCTGGTGCTGCTGCTCGGCCTGCGCGCCTGGGAGAGCGAGCGCGGGCCGCCGCTCGCGCCCTGGCATGTCGTGGTGCCGGAGGAGATGGGGCCGGCCGCGCTGGCCGCCGCCGACTGGGAGGGCTGGCTCGCCGCCGAGCGCGCGGCCTTCGAGACGGTGCGGCGCGAGGTCACCGCGCGCCTCCCCGCGGCCGAGCAGGTCGCCGCCAACCGCTACTTCGCCGACAGCCCGCTGAACCCGGCGCGCTTCGCCACGGACTGGAACCGCTCCGCCATCCTGATGCCCGAGGGCGCGCCGCGCGGCGCCGCGGTGTTGTTGCACGGCCTGACCGATGCGCCCTACAGCCTGCGCCATCTCGCGGAGCTCTACCGCGCGCAGGGCTTCGTCGCCGTGCTGCCGCGCATGCCCGGGCACGGCACCGTGCCGGCCGGCCTGACCGCGGCGGCCTGGGAGGACTGGATGGCGGCGACGCGGCTTGCCGTGCGCACGGCGCGCGCCCGCGCCGGCGAGGGGCGGCCGCTGCACCTGGTCGGCTACTCGAATGGCGGCGCGCTGGCCTTGAAGCACGCGCTGGACGCGCTCGAGGATCCGGCGCTGCCGCGGGCCGAGCGCGTGGTGCTGCTCTCGCCCATGATCGGCGTCAGCGGCGCGGCGCGGTTCGCGGGCCTCGCCGGCCTGCCGGCGCTGCTGCCGGGCTTCGCCAAGGCCGCCTGGCTCGACCGGCTGCCGGAGTTCAACCCGTTCAAGTACAACTCCTTCCCGGTGAATGCGGGCCGGCAATCCTGGCGGCTCTCGACCGCGCTGCAGGCGCAGCTGCGCCGGCTGGCCGAGGCCGGGCGGCTCGGCGCGCTGCCGCCGGTGCTGACCTTCCAGTCGCTGGCCGATGCCACGGTCAGCACGCCGGCGGTGCTCTCGGCGCTCTACGCGCTGCTGCCCGCGCAAGGCAGCGAGCTCGTGCTGTTCGACATCAACCGCAGCGCGTGGCTGGATGGGCTGGTGCGGCCGGATGCCGCGGGGCTGCTGGCGGCGATCCTGCCGCCGGCGCCGCGGCCCTGGCGCCTCGTCCTCGTCACCAATGCCGCGCCCGGCGAGGATGCGGTGGTGGCGCGCGTCACCGAGGCGGGTGCCACGGCGGAGCGGGCGGAGCCGCTCGGCCTCGCCTGGCCGCGCGAGAGCTTCTCCCTCTCGCATGTCGCGCTGCCCTTCCCGCCGGAGGACGGGCTCTACGGCGCCGCGCCGGATCCGCGCGAGGATTTCGGCGTGCGGCTCGGCGCGCTGGCGCCGCGCGGCGAGCGCGGCGTGCTGGTGGTGGGGGCGGAGGCGCTGGCGCGCATCACCTCCAACCCCTTCTTCCCCTATCTCCGCGGCCGCGTGGCGGAGGGGATCGGCC
>CAYNYQ010000189.1:0-8973 GCA_964401305.1 uncultured Acetobacteraceae bacterium
TGGGCGAGGCGCTGAAGACCCTGAACGAGCGCGAGCGCCACATCCTGATCGAGCGCCGCCTGAAGGACGAGCCGACCACGCTCGAGGAGCTGTCGCAGCAGTACAACATCTCGCGCGAGCGCGTCCGCCAGATCGAGGTCCGCGCCTTCGAGAAGCTGCAGAAGAGCATGAAGACCCAGGTGGTCGAGCGGAGGCTCGCGGTTCAGTAGCAAGCGCAGGCTCGCGGTTCTGTAGCAGGCGCGGGCCGGGGCCTCCGGCCTCTGCGCAAGGCACCCGTGCCCCGGACCGATCGGCGCCCGTGCGGGAGACCGCGCGGGCGCTGTCCGTTCGTGGCTCCGGGCGCGCGGCATGGTCCGCACGCCACGCCATTGCGGCCCCCTATGCCGACCATCCGCCGGGCCGATTGGACCGGACGGCGCCGGTCTCCGATGTGAGCGGGCAGCAAAGGAGATCCTTCCATGTCCCACGATCCCACGCCGGCATCCGCCCCGACCGGGCTGCGCATCGGCCATGTCCACCTCAAGGTCGCTGACCTTGACCGCGCGCTCGGCTTCTGGCGCGACATCATCGGCCTCGAGGTGCAGCAGCGCATGGGCGGGCCGGGCGGCCGCGGCGCCGTCTTCCTCTCGGCCGGCGGCTATCACCACCACATCGCGCTCAACACCTGGGAGAGCGCCGGTGGCGGCACGCCCGCGCCCGGCACCACGGGCCTCTACCACGTCGCGCTGCTCTATCCGGACCGTGCCGCGCTCGCCGCTGTGGCGCGGCGCATCCTCGACGCGGGCCTGCCGCTCGAGGGCGCCTCGGACCATGGCGTGTCGGAGGCGCTCTACCTGCGCGATCCCGACGGCAACGGGGTCGAGCTCTATCGCGACCGTGCCGAAGCGGACTGGCCGCGCGACGCCGCCGGCCGGCTGGCGATGACGACCCGTCGCCTCGACCTGCAGGCGCTTCTGGCCGAGGCCGCCTGAGCCCTGCGCGCCGCGCGCATGCGGCGCGCCCCGCCCTTCGTATCGCTGCCGGCAATGCGTCGCCGGCAGCCGGGTATGCGCAAGTCGCTTGCAACCGGCTCTCCTGCCCGCCACCTTCGGGCAGGCACGCCGCAAGCCGGGATGGTCCGGTGCCCGCGTCCCCGACACGGACCCGCGATGCGATTTCCCCGCCCCGCCTGCCGCGACACCCTGACGGCCGGCGAGGCCGCATAGGCGCATGGAATTCGCCGCCCCCATTCCGGCCGCCGCGGCGGGATGGTTCGCCGCCCTCCGCCGCTTCTGGGGCATCGCCGGCGGCTTCTGGACCGGCGCCGGCAGCCGGCGTGAGGCACTGTCGCTGCTGGCGGCGCTGCTGGCGCTGAACGGCGCCGAGGTCGCCCTCTTCCTCCGCTTCAACACCTGGAACCGCGACCTCTTCGACGCGCTCGAGCGCCGCGACGCCGATCGCGTGCTGGTGGAATGCGGCGTGCTGGCGCTCATCGTCCTCGGTTTCTGCGCCATCACGAGCACGGCATTGCTGACGCGCCGCCGCCTGGCGCTGACCTGGCGCGCCTGGCTCTCGGCGAGGCTGACCACCCGCTGGCTCGACGCCGGTGGCGCCACCGCGGCCGCCAATGCGGACGGGCGCATCGCCGAGGATGCCCGCGTCGCCACCGAGGAGGCGATCGAGCTCTTCTCCTCGCTGGTCAACGCCATCATCACGCTCGCCTGCTTCGTCGGCGTGCTCTGGGCGCTGTCCGACCATCCGCCCGTGCCGCTCGACGGCTTCAGCTTCCTGGTGCCGGGCTACCTCGTTTGGCTGGCGCTGATCTATGTCGGCGCAGGCCTGGTCGCGACCATGCTGGCCGGCCGGCCCCTGGTGCGCACGACGGACGAGCGCCAGGCGCGGGAGGCCGACTACCGCGCCGCGCTCGTGCGGGTGCGCGACGAGCGGCGCCGCGGCCCGGCCGAGGGCGCGACGCTGGCCGGTCTCTTCGGCGGCCTCTCCGGCGCCTTCACCCGGCAGAGCGGCGCCTTCGCGCTGCTCGAGGTCTTCGTCTGCTTCTTCACCCGCTTCGGCCTGGGCCTGCCCTTCCTGATCGCCACCCCGGCCTATCTCGCCGGCGTGGTGACGCTGGGCTGGGTGATGCAGGCTGCGCAGGCCTTCCAGACCGTCGCCGGGGCGCTGAGCTGGCCGATCGCCAACATGCCGCGCATCGCCACCTGGCGTGCCTCGGCCGAGCGCGTGATCATCCTGCACGACATGGCGGCCGAGGCGGTGACCGCCACCGCCGAGGGCCGCGCCGCCCTGCCCCTGGCCGAGGAGGGACGGGCCAAGGCGCTGGCCTGACCGCGCGCCGCGCCGGGGATCGCGCCGGCTGGCCGGGCGCGGGCGCAGCCGGCAGGATGCCGCGATGAACCAGGCCACGCCCCCCGACCTCTCCCCCGGGTCCCTGCTGCCCGAGGCGGCCGGCATCCCGCTGGCACCCCCCGCCCTCGCCTTCGTCTACGAGGCCGTGGTGGAGATCGGGCCCACCCAGCCGCTCGGCGAGGGTCCGCTCGGGGAGCGCCGCATCGTCCCGATCCTCGGCGGTCGCTTCGCCGGACCCGGGCTGCGCGGCGTGGTGCTGCCGGGCGGGGCGGACCGCCAGCTTCTCCGCCGCGACGGGGTACGCTGCCTCGACGCCTTCTACGAGATGCAGGCCGAGGACGGCGCCATCCTGACGGTGCGCAACCGCGTGCTGATCGACCCGGGGGAGGGCGGGGCGCCGGACCGCCGCTTCTCGACGCTGGGCGTGACCGCGCCGGAGGGGCCGCATGCCTGGCTCAACCGCTGCGTGCTGGTCGGCACGCTCGACGTGCTCCGGCCGCGGCGCGAGGCGGTGCTGGTGCGGGTCTTCCGGCTGGAGCCGCCGCCCGCCTGACGGCCGCGCCCCGGCCTTGCGGGGCTGCCCCGCGGGCCCGGCGCTGGCGGCGCGCGGCCGGCGGGCCTACATGCTGGCCAACCCGCCGCAACGCCGAGTGACCGCCGCCCGATGGACGCCCCCGCCGCCGTCGCCACCGAGATCGCCGCGCCCGTCTCCGACGCCGCCGCCGAGGCCGCGCGCCGGCGCACCTTCGCCATCATCGCCCATCCGGATGCCGGCAAGACCACGCTGACGGAGAAGCTGCTGCTGAAGGGCGGCGCGATCCAGCTCGCCGGCGCGGTGCGCGCCAAGGGCAACGCGCGGCGCACCCGCTCGGACTGGATGAAGATCGAGCAGGACCGCGGCATCTCCGTGGCCACCTCCGTCATGACCTTCGAGCGCGAGGGCCTGGTCTTCAACCTGCTCGACACGCCGGGCCACGAGGACTTCTCCGAGGACACCTACCGCACGCTGACCGCCGTCGACGCCGCGGTGATGGTGCTCGACGCGGCGAAGGGCATCGAGGCGCAGACCCGCAAGCTCTTCGAGGTCTGCCGGCTGCGCGACATCCCGATCGTCACCTTCGTCAACAAGATGGACCGCGAGGCGCGCGATCCCTTCGAGCTGATCGACGAGATCGAGAAGACCCTGGCGCTGGACGCCGCGCCCGTCGCCTGGCCGGTCGGCCGCTCCAGCGAGTTCGCCGGCACCTTCGACCTGCTGGAGAACCGCTTCCTGCCGGTGGATGCGACGGAGGAGCACGGCGTCGCGCTGGACGGGCCCGAGGATCCTCGCCTCGCCGCCCTCGTCGGCGCGGAGCGCGCCGCCCGGCTGGCCGAGGAGAGCGGCCTGGCGCTCGCCGCCTGCCCGGAATTCGACCTGCAGCGATTCCGGGAAGGCACGCTGACGCCCGTGTTCTTCGGCTCGGCGCTGCGCGATTTCGGCGTGGGCCACCTGCTGGACGGGCTGGCCCGCTACGCGCCGCCGCCCGGCGCCCGCGCCGCCGACCCGCGCCCCGTCGACCCCGGCGAGCCGCGGCTGACCGGCTTCGTCTTCAAGGTCCAGGCCAACATGGACCCGAACCACCGCGACCGCGTCGCCTTCGTGCGGCTCTGCTCGGGGCGACTGTGGAAGGGCATGCGCCTCAGGCAGGTGCGCACCGGCAAGCAGGTACCGGTCACCGCGCCGCTCTTCTTCTTCGCCAAGGACCGGCAGGTGGCGGAGGAGGCCTGGCCGGGCGACGTGGTGGGCGTGGCGAACCACGGGCAGCTGCGCATCGGCGACACGCTGACCGAGGGCGAGGAGCTGAACTTCCGCGGCGTGCCCTCCTTCGCGCCGGAGATCCTGCGCACGGTCCGGCTCGAGGACCCGATGCTGGCGAAGAAGCTGAAGACCGCGCTCTCCCAGCTCGCCGAGGAGGGGGTGGTGCAGCTCTTCCGACCGCTCGACGGCTCGCCGCCCGTGGTCGGCGTGGTCGGCCAGCTGCAGCTCGACGTGCTGCAGAGCCGACTGAAGGTGGAATACGGCGTGCCCGCCGGCTTCGACGCCACGCGCTGGGACATGATGCGCTGGGTCACCGGCGAGCGCGCCGCGGTCGAGCGCTTCGTCGCCGGCAACCGCTCGGACAGCGCCGAGGACCATGACGGCGAGGCGGTGGCCTTCTTCTCCTCCGACTGGCGCCGCAAGCGCGCCGAGGAGGAATGGCCGATGCTGCGCTTCCACGCCGTGCGGGAACAGCACGGGGTCGTCGCGGCGAGCCGCGGCTGAGCGCGGAACGCTCCGGCCGCGCCATGGCGCGCATGTGACGCGCGCCGCGATCGGCGGATCTTCCATTTATCCTACCGGACGGCAATCTTTCGTCCATGTGCCGGGTCACCCGCATTGCGCTGCTGTGGCGGGCCATGTTGCCCCCCTGAAGGCCGTCGTCTCCCGCATCCCCACGCTGCAGGAGCACGACAATGCGAGAGCTTTCCCGGCTGTCCGCCGCCGGCGCGGCGGAGCGCGCCGACTGGCTGGACATGGCGCGCGGCGCGACCATCACGCTGGTCGTGCTGCTGCATGCCGACGTGATGCTGATGATAGTCGGCGAATGGTCCGTCCTGCTGCACCTCGTGGCGCTTGCCCTCTTTCCGCTGCGCATGCCGCTCTTCTTCCTCGTGGCGGGCGTGCTGGCGGCGAGCATGCTGGCGCGCCCCGCGGGGCGCGTGCTGCGCGATCGGGTGGCGCACTACCTCTGGGTCTGGGCGGTCTGGACGGCGCTCGGCTATGGGCTGGTGAACAGCCTGCTGCTGCCGGCGCTCGGGCTCGGCACCCTGGGCGGGCTGTTCGAGCCGCGGGTCGATCCGCTGGAGCACCTGCTGAGCTCGACGAGCTGGGCCTGGTTCCTCTACGCGCTCGCGCTGTTCTTCGCGACCGCGCTGGCGCTGCGGCGACTGCCGCCGGCGCTGCATCTCGGCATTGCGGTGCTGCTGGCCCTGCCCGGCGTCTTCGGCTGGGGCGAGGCCATGGGGCTCGGCGTCGTCGACCGCTTCCTGCACTATCCCTATTTCGTCGCCGGCTGGCTCGGCGCGGCGAGGCTGCGCCAGGCGGCGCCGCGCCTCGGGCAGCCCTGGCTGGTGCTGGCGCTCGGCCTCGTCTGGGTCGGCCTGACCATCGCGGCGCACCTGGCCGAGCTGCTGCAGACCATCCCGGTCAGGGTCGCGCTCTCGCTGGTGGCGGTGCCGGCGGCGCTGGCGGGGGCGGTGCTGCTGGCGCGCAGCCGGCTGCTGTCGGCGCCGCTCCGCCGCATCGGGCGCAGCACGCTGGCGGTCTACCTGCTGCATCCCTGGCTGCTGCTGCTGCTCGTGCAGCTGGAGCCACCGGCATGGCTGCCGCCCTGGGCCTGGACGCTGGCGCTGGTCGCGGCGGCGACGGCCCTGCCGCTGCTGCTGGAGCGGCCGCTCGCCCGGGTGCCGGGGCTGATGGCGCTGCCCTGGCGTGGTGCGCAGCCCGCGGCCGCGAAGGGCCGGGGCGGGCCGAGGAGGAGCCTGGAGGCGAGGAGCTAGACGCCGCCCCGGCGCGCGCTATCGGCGGGGACCGTCCTTGCCGATCGATCCACCGCCCTCAGGGCCGCGTGTAGGTGGTGCCGAAGCGGGCGACGAACTCGCCCAGCGTGTAGCGGTCGACGCCGGCGAGGCAGGGTTCCGGGTCGCCGTGCCGGAACATGTAGATCAGCACCTCGGAGCCCTGCAGGGCGATGCGGCAGAAGGCTTCCTCCGCGCTGACCTGATGCCCGGGGCAGACATCGATGTCGGCGTGTGGGATCTTCTCCTCGAAGGTCGCGTAGGAGAAGAAGCAGGCCTTCTCCGCCAGGGCCGGCATCGCCGCCATGCAGGCCGCGCCCGCCAGGGCTGCCACGCGCATCATGCTCCGCATCCTCGCTCTTCCCTTGCCCATGGGTCGCATCGCTACGCCGTAGCGGAGGCGTCGGCTGGTGGCTTCGATCCTGCGCAAACCCTCCGCAACGCAAAACGGCGCGGGACCCGGATGGGGATCCCGCGCCGCCTGCAAGCCACCGTCTGCCGGCGGCCCCGGGATCAATCCGCTAGGAAGCTGCGCAGCGCGCGGCTGCGGTTGCCGGTCTGCAGCTTCTTCAGCGCCTTCGCCTCGATCTGGCGGATGCGCTCGCGGGTGACGCCGAAGGTCTTGCCGACCTCCTCCAGCGTGTGGTCGGAGGGCATGCCGATGCCGAAGCGCATGCGCAGGATGCGCTCCTCGCGCGGCGTCAGGCCGCTCAGCATGCGCGCGGCCGCGTCGCGCAGCGACTGCCGCGCCACCGCGTCGAAGGGCATGATCGCGTCGCGGTCCTCGATCAGGTCGCCGAGCTCGGCATCGCCTTCCTCGCCGATCGGCGTCTCGAGGCTGACCGGCTCCTTGGCCAGGCGCTGCACCGCGCGAACCTTCTCGAGCGGCATGCCGAGGCGCTGGGCGAGCTCCTCGGGCGTCGGCTCGCGGCCCGTCTCCTGCGCAAGGCGCCGGCCGACGCGGGCGATCTTGCCCGCGGTCTCGGCCATGTGCACCGGCACGCGGATGGTGCGCGCCTGGTCGGCGATGGCGCGGGTGATTGCCTGGCGCACCCACCAGGTGGCGTAGGTGGCGAACTTGAAGCCGCGGCGCCAGTCGAACTTGTCGACCGCGCGCATCAGGCCGATGTTGCCCTCCTGGATCAGGTCGCCGAACATCAGGCCGCGGTTGCGGTAGCGCTTGGCGATGTGCACGACCAGCCGCAGGTTGGCCCGCGTCAGCTCCTCCTTGGCGCGGCGCATGTCGCGGTCGCCGCGGGCGACATCGGCATGGATGCGGCGAATCTCGGCGGCCTTCAGCCCGCCGGTCGCGGCCTCGATGCGGCCGATATCGGCGAGCACCTCCTTGAGGCCGGCGTCCAGCGCCTCCAGCGCGGCGGCCTGGCGGGCGGCGGCGCCGGCGCCCTTGCCGGGCTTCGCGGCGGCGGCGGCCTTCTTCACGCGCGCCGCGCCGGTCTTCGCGCCATCCCAGGCGCCGAGGAAGGCCTCGCGCGTCAGGCCGGCGGCCTGCGCCAGGCGCAGCGCCCGGCCGTCGAGCGGGTTCAGCGACCGGCTGGCATTCTTGAGGTGGCCGACCAGCTCCTCGATCCGGCTCTCGCGCAGGCGGAGGCCGCGGATCAGCGCGACGGCGGCGCGGCAGTGCTCCAGCCGCTCCGCCTCGGTGGCGGCGGCGCGCATGCTCTCGCCGGCGGCCAGCACACCAGCGAGGCCGGCGAGGGTCTCGGGCTTCAGCCGCTCCTCGAGCGTGGTGTGGGCGACGACGCCGGCGCCGGGCTCGACGCCCTCGACGGGCTCCTCGACCACGGGCTCCGGCGCCGGGCCGGCATCGGCGGCGGCGGCGGCGGCCTCGATCTCGATCACCTCGCGCAGCGGGATGCGGCCGGCGACCAGGCCGTCATGCCAGGCGGTGAGGGTGGCGAAGGTGGTCGGGCTGTCGCAGAGGCCGGCGAGCATGGCGTCGCGCCCGGCCTCGATGCGCTGGGCGACGGCGATCTCGCCCTCGCGCGTCAGCGGCTCGGCCGCGCCCATGTCGCGCAGGAACATGCGCACCGGGTCGTCGGTGCGGACGGTGGCGACCTCGTCGGGGTCGGCGGTGCCGGCGGCGGCGGTGCCGGTCGCGGCGGGCGCCGGGCGCTGCGCGCCGGGGGCGAGCGGCGCGCCCTCCTCGTCCTCGGTCTCGCCGGTGTCGACCACGGGGATGCCGGCCTCGTCGAGCGCGGCCTCGGCCTCCTCCAGCTCCTCGGCCGGGGTCATGCCGGGGGGCAGCAGCATGTCGAACTCGGCGCGGGTCACGTGGCCGCGGGAAGCCCCGCGGCTCAGCAGTTCGGTCAAGGCGCGCGACCGGGCGTCGAACGGCATCGCGCCGTCCTCGACCTCGCCACGCGCTGCCGCCGCGTCCCGAAAACCGACCATGCCGTCCATGTGCCGTTCTACCCGTCCTGCCCCGTGCAACGCATGATGGCGCCCCGCTTTCCCCTCCGCTCCGGCGCGCCAACGCTGCCGCGCGCGCGGGCGGCAGGGGCGTAAGCCGGGCAGGGCCGGGGAGGCGAGGCGCCGCAGCGCCGTGATCCGCTCATATAGGGGAGACCAGCGCCGTCTTACATCTTAATCGTCCGCAACCCTCCCTTGCACGCTTCGAAGAGCTTTGGGGACATGATTTAGCATTCCTGGGAATGGGAACGGGCCGAAAGCCAACCACACCCATCGGTTCCAGGCGCCATGCCCAGGGCACGCGTGCCGAGAGGACCGACGCCCAAGGGGACGGGTGCCCAGGGAAGGGGCACCCAGGGGGACGGGCAGCCGGGGGGGGGACGTGCGCCCAGGCAGAAAAGCACTCAGGGGGACGGGCACCCAGGGGGCCGGGCGCCCAGGGAGGACGGCACCCACGGATGGGCCAGGCAACGGGCCAGGGAGGTGAGGGCCGACGCCGCCCCCCTGCACCGGCGCTCCGCCGGTTGTTCCGCCATCTCGCCGCGGCACCTCCGCCTCAGCCCGGGCCCGCCGCCCCCTCCGCCGGCAGCCGCACCACCGCCC
>CAYNYQ010000190.1:0-8968 GCA_964401305.1 uncultured Acetobacteraceae bacterium
TTGCAGGCGGCTGGTTACGTTGGTGTTCAAGAAGATCTGAACGTTGGTCTGGGGCCTGGCGCGCGGCGGCCTGGGGCCGCGCCGGGCTTGCCGCGGTGTTGCTGGCGGTGCCGCTCTACGCCGCGGTGCTGGAGGGGGTGGCGCCGCGCCTCGCGCCGCTCTGGATCGCGCCGCGGCTGGCGGCGACTCTGGCCACCGCCGCACCCGGGCTTGATGCCGCGGCGTTCGGCATCACCGGTCATGCCGAGCCCTCCGTGCTCTTCGCCGTCGGCACCGGCACGCGGCTGCTGCCGCGGGGCGAGGACGCGGCGCGCTTCCTCGCCGCCGCGCCCGGCCGCGTGGTCGCGGTGGGCGAGCGGGCCATCGGCGATTTCCGGCGCGAGGCGGAGGGGCTCGGCCTCGCGCCGCGGCAGGTCGGCACCGTCGAGGGTTTCAACTACACCCGCGGGCGGTGGGTGACCCTCACCCTCTATCGCGTCCCGGCCGGCTGACGGCGCGGCGGGACGGCCCCAGGACCGGCGAAGGCGAGACGCATGATCGAATGGGCGACCAACCTGGTCGCGACGGGCGGCCTGCCCGGCGTGTTCCTGCTGATGGTGGCGGAGAACCTGTTCCCGCCCATCCCCTCCGAGGTGATCATGCCGCTGGCCGGCTTCGCCGCCGCGCAGGGCAAGCTCTCGCTGCTCGGCGTGGTGCTCGCCGGCAGCCTCGGCGCGGTGGTGGGCAATGCCGTCTGGTTCGAGCTGGCGCGTGCCTTCGGCGCCGCCCGCACCCGCAGCCTGCTGACCCGCTTCGGGCGCTATGCCGGCATCACCGCCGCCGAGGTGGAGAAGGCCGAGGCGACCATGCGGCGCAACGGCCCGGTCGCCGTCTTCCTCGGCCGCTTCATGCCGGGGATCCGCACCGCGATCTCCATCCCCGCCGGCCTCGTCGAGCTGCCGCGCACGGTCTTCTACGCCTGGACCAGCCTCGGGACGCTGATCTGGACGGCGGGCCTCGCCATCGGCGGCTACGTGCTGGAGGACCAGTTCAGCGCGGTGGAGCGCTGGGCCGGCCCGATCGGCCTCGCCTTCCTGGCCGGCGGCGCGGTGCTGGTGGCGCTGCAGCTCTGGAAGGCGCGGCGCCAGCGCGCCTGACGCCCCGCGCGGCCGATGCGGCGGCCGGCGGCGTCAGACGGCCGGCACCGCTTCCGGCACCGGCCGCAGCAGCAGCGGCGCGGCCACCACGCGGTTCCGACCGGCCTGCTTGGCGGCATAGAGCGCCTCGTCGGCCGCGCGGATCGCCCCGTCGAGCGCCTTGGCCGAGCCGGGGATGGAGGCGACCCCGGCGCTGAAGGTCAGGCTGGAGAGGCCGGGCACCCCGAAGCCGCGGGCGGAGGCCACCCGCTCGCGCAGCCGTTCCACCCGCCCCATGGCGCCGTCGGTGTCGCAATCGGGCAGCAGCAGCAGCAGCTCCTCCCCGCCGTAGCGGCAGGCGAGGTCGGTGCGGCGCATGTCGGACAGCAGGTCCTGCGCCACCGCGCGCAGCGCCGCGTCCCCCGCCGCATGGCCGAGCCGGTCGTTGACCTGCTTGAAGTGGTCGAGGTCGAGCATGGCGACCGCGAGCGGCGTGCCGCGGCGCTCGCACTGGCCCACCAGCCGATCCCCCACCTCCTCGAGGAAGCGGCGGTTGTGCAGGCCGGTCAGCGCGTCGCGCAGCGCCTGGCCGCGCAGCTTCTCGCGCAGCGACTGGTTGGCCAGCGCCAGCGTCACGCCATCGGCCAGCGCATTGGCCAGGCGCGTATCCTCCGACTCGCCCAGGCCCTCGAACTGCAGCACGCCATAGACCTCGCCGCGCGCCGCCATCGGGATGCAGAGGCGGCCGCGGGCGCAATCCGTGCCGCGGCAGACCAGGCCGCCCTGGCCGCAGGCATGCGGGCGGCCACGCTTCAGCGCCCAGCAATCCTCGGCCGCCAGGTGGTCGAAGGCGGGCGCGCTCGGCGCCGCCTCGGCGAGGCCCGCGCCGTTCCAGTGCGCGGCCAGGTCCATCCGGTCGCGGCTGTTGTTGAAGACGTAGAGCGCCCCGGTCGAGCCCGGCACGATCTGCGCCGCGCCGTGGCTGACCACCTGCTCGAGGTCGGTGTTGCTCTGGCAGGCCTGCAGCACCTCGCTCAGCCGGAGCAGGGCCTCCATCTCCCGCCCGCGCTCGGCCAGCGCTTGGCGCGCCGCCTCGGTCGCGGCGGAGCGTCGGTTGAGCGACATCCAGGCCAGGGCGAGCGCGGCGAAGGCGAGCACCCCGGAGGCGGCGACGAGGCCGAACACCACGTCCTGCATCCGCGAAAGGTTCTGCCGGAGCGCCTCGAGCCGTTCGTCCGCGGCCTTGGTGAAGGCCTCGATCATCTCCCGCGCCTCGGTGGCGGCGCGCAGCAGGCGGAGATCGGCGTTGCTGCGTCGCGCCTGCTCAACCTCGCCGCGCGCGTAGAGGTCCATGCGCAGCCGCCGCTCCTTCAACGAGTTCTCGATCTGCTCGGGCAGGGTCGCGATCCGCAGCGAACGCCCGGCGGCAGCGTCGGCTGCGTCGATCGCCTCGGCGATGCGGCGCCCGGACGGGCTCTCGATGAAGGCCGCGGCGCGCTGGAACTGCTCGACGAAGGCGGGCGCGCCCAGCAGCAGGTACCCGCGCGAGGCGCTTTCGGCCTGGGCGAGGGCGAGGGTGAGGTGGCGCGCCGCCTCGATCTCCTCCGCCAGCCCCGTGGCCTCGGCCTGGACGGTGTCGAAGCGGGCCTTGTTGTACGCCGTGGCACCGATGCTGATGATGCCGGTGGCGACGACGGCCAGCATCAGCCGTCGGGTGGTGTCCAGGGTCGGCATGGGCGGGCTCTCGGGCAGCGGGGTCGGACCATGTCGACCCAGCAGGCTTGCCAAAGTGTCAAGCTGGAGCAGCCTATTTGGTGCAGTGCAACGTGCTCGGACGAACGAAACATTATCGAGGTGACTGCTGAGGAACGCTAAGGGCTTGGCGAAACCGGGCGCGATGGGACATCATTTTCCCGCCTGCCGTCCCGGCTGTGGCAATGCCGCGCAAGGGCCGCGTCCTGGGCAAGTGCCGCCGGCGCCGCGCGGAATGCCCCGCCCCCGGTGCCGATCCCCCGGCGCCCGCGATGCCCCGGGCCCGATCCGCGCGCACGGGATCGCGGATCCTGGTCCGGCGCGCGGTCCGTTCGCGTGATCCACCCCGCCGGGCGTTACGCCCCTCGGCGATCGCGCCCTAGACTCGCCGCGGCGGCTCCCGGCGCGACTCGGCGCCGGCCGCCGGGGAGCCCGCCTTGCCCGACTGGCTGCTGCCGCTGCTCGTGCCCGTCGCCGCCGCCCTCGCCGGCGCCCTGCTGGCTGCCGCGCTGATGCTCGCCGCCCGACCGCGCGGCGGCGGCGAGGCCATGGCGCTGCTGGCCGACCGGATCGAGGCGCTGAGCCAGCGCATGGACGGCGCCGCCGCGGCGCAGACCGACCGCCTCTCCCGCGTCCTGGCCGAGAATGCCGACCGCGCGCAGGACAGCGCGCGCCGCATCCACGAACGCCTGGCCGTGATCGACGCGGCGCGCTCGAACCTCGAGAGCCTGGGTGCGCAGGTGACGACGCTCGCCGCCATCCTCGGCAACAAGCAGGCGCGGGGGGCCTTCGGCGAGGTGGCGTTGCGCGAGATGCTGGCCGACCGCCTGCCGGCCGCCGCCTGGGCCTGGCAGCACACCCTCTCCAACGGGCTGCGCTGCGACGCGCTGATCCGCCTGCCCGACCCGCCCGGGCCGATCGCGGTGGACAGCAAATTCCCGCTCGAGGCCTGGCGCGCCTGGCGCGAGGCGCGCGACGAGCCGGCCCGCGCCCTGGCGCAGCGCCGCCTCGCCGCCGACATCCGCCGCCACGTGGAGGACGTGGCGACCAAGTACATCCGCCCCGGCGAGACGGCGGAGGGCGCGCTGATCTTCCTGCCCTCCGAGGCGCTGCATGCCGACCTCGCCGCGCACCACCCGGCCCTGGTCGCCGAGGCGGCGCGGCGCGGGGTCTACCTGGTCTCGCCGGGCACGCTGTGGGCGGTGCTCGGGACCATGCGCGCCCTGCTGCGCGACGTCCGGCTGCGCGAGGAGGCGGCGGTGCTGCGCGGCGAGCTCGCGCGCCTCGCCGAGGAGGCGGAGCGGCTGGACCGGCGCGTGGCGAACCTCAAGCGCCACTTCGCCGAGGCCGAGACCGACCTGCACCAGATCGGCATCACGACGCAGCGCATCACCGCCGCCGCCGCCCGCATCGCCGCGGTGGAGATGGAGGCGCCGCCGCGCGCGGCGGAGTGAGGCGCGCGGTTTGCCGGCCGCGTCCAGCGGCCCGTAGGATGCCAGGGAAGGGAGACGGAGAATGACCAGCGAAGGCCCGCTTGCCGGCATCCGCATCCTCGACCTCACCACGGTGCAGATGGGGCCCTGGTGCACGCGGATCTGCGCCGATCTCGGCGCAGACGTCATCAAGGTGGAGGCGCCGGAGGGCGATTCCAGCCGCTACACCGGCGGCGGCGCGCGCAACCGGGGCATGGGCGGCAGCTTCCAGCACAACACCCGCGGCAAGCGCTCGATCGCGCTCGACCTGAAGCGGCCCGAGGCGCGCGAGGCCATCCTGCGCCTGGCGCGCGGCGCCGATGCCCTGGCCTCCAACATCCGCCCCGCGGCGCTGGAGCGGCTCGGCCTCGGGTATGGGGCGGTGCGGGCGGCGAACCCGGGCATCGTCTACCTCTCCATGGTCGGCTACGGCAGCGGCGGGCGCTATGCCGGGCGGCCGGCCTATGACGACCTGATCCAGGCGGCCTCCGGCATCCCGATGCTGCTGGCCCGCAGCACGGGGGAGCCGCGCTTCATCCCGATGGCGGCGATCGACCGCATCGTCGGCGGCGCGGCGGCGAATGCGCTGCTGGCCGGGCTTCTGGCGCGGGGGCGCACGGGCACCGGCCAGTTCATCGAGGTGCCGATGTTCGAGACCATGGCGCAGTTCGTGCTGTGCGAGCACATGCAGGGCGCGACCTTCGACCCGCCGACGGGCCCGCCGGGCTATCCGCGCACCCTCTCGCGCGCGCGCCGGCCCTATCGCACGCTGGATGGCGGCGTCATCGCCGTGCTGCCGTACAATGACGGCCAGTGGCGCCGCTTCTTCGAGGCCGTGGGCAAGGGGGAGATGCTGCGCACCGACCCCCGCTTCGCCGACATCGCGGCGCGCACGGCCAATATCGACGCGCTCTACGACATGGTGGGCGAGGAGGTGGCGCGGCGGACCACCGCCGAATGGCTGGAGCTGCTGCCGGCGATCGACATCCCCCACATGGTGCCGCACACGCTGGAGACCCTGCTGGAGGACCCGCACCTGGCCGACCGCGGCTTCTTCGCGATCGAGGAGCACCCCTCCGAGGGCCGCATCCGCACCATGCGCGAGCCCAGCACCTGGTCGGAGACCCCGCCCCCCAGTGGCACCTTTGCCCCCCGGCTCGGCCAGCACACGCGGGAGGTGCTGGCCGAGGCCGGCTACGCCGCGGCCGAGATCCAGGCCCTGGTCGCCGCCGGGGTGGCGCTGACCGACGGCCGCGATGGCTGAGCCGCGGGCGCGCCGCGCGTGACGCTGCCGCAGCTGCAGTCGCTGCTCGGGCTGGCGCTGCTCGCCGCGCTGGCCTGGGGGCTGGGCGGCTGCCGGCGCGGGGTGCGGCCGCGCCTGCTGCTCGCCGGGCTCGGCGGCATGGTCGCGGTGGCGGCGGTGATGCTGCACCTGCCCCCGGTGCGCGCCGCCTTCGCCGCCGTGGGCCGGGCGGTGGAGGCGCTGGCGGAGGCGACCCGGGCGGGCACCTCCCTCGTCTTCGGCTATCTCGGCGGCGCGCCGCTGCCCTTTGCCGAGACGGTGCCGGGCGGCAGCTTCATCCTGTTCTTCCAGGCGCTGCCGCTGGTGCTGCTGGTGGGCGCGCTCTCGGCCGTGCTGTTCCACTGGGGCGTGCTGCCGGCGGTGGTGCGCCTGCTCGCCCTCGGCCTCGGGCGGCTGTTCGGCCTCTCGGGCGCCTGCAACCTGGCGGTGGCCGCCAATGTCTTCGTCGGCATGGTGGAGGCGCCGCTGCTGATCCGGCCCTGGCTGGCGGGGCTGTCGCGCCCCGAGCTCTTCGTCGGCATGGTCGCGGGGCTGGCCACGATCAGCGGCAACATGCTGGTGGTCTATGCCACCATGATCTCCGCCGTGGTGCCGGACGCGGCGGGGCAGCTGCTGACGGCGAGCCTCGTCTCCGCCCCCGCCGCCATCCTCGCCGCGCTGCTGATGATGCCTGGGGAGCACGCGCCCCAGGGCGGGGGCGCCGGGGCGGTCGGCGATGCGGCGGAGGGCCCGGCGCCCCGCCTCTACGACAGCACCATGGATGCCGTGGTGCGCGGCACGGAGGAGGGGCTCAGGCTGCTGCTGGGCATCATGGCCTCGCTCATCGTCTTCGTGGCGCTCGTCGCGCTGGCCAACCAGGTGCTGGAGCCGCTGGCGGGGATCACCCTGCAGCAGGCGGCGGGCTGGGCCTTCTGGCCGCTGGCCTGGATGATGGGCGTGCCGGCGGAGGAGTGCGCGACGGTGGCGCGCAGCCTCGGCATCAAGGTCGTGGTCAACGAGTTCGTCAGCTACCTCGAGCTGGCGGCCTCGGGCGGCGCGGGGCTCGCGGAGCGGTCGCGGCTGATCCTGACCTATGCGCTGTGCGGCTTCACCAACTTCGCCTCGGTCGGGATCATGGTCACCGGCATGGCGGCGATGTGCCCGGAGCGGCGGGCGGAGATCGTCCGGCTCGGCCTGCCGGCGCTGGTGGCGGCGAGCATCGCCTGCTGCATGACGGGGGCGACGGTGGGGCTGCTGGTCGCGCCCTGAGGTCCGGGGGGGCGGGTCACGGCATGCCCATGCCGGCGGCGGGGTATCCCACCCGGCCTCGTCTGCGAACCGGCCACGCCCCACGCATCGGTGCGGGAGGGCCGGAGGTCGGATCGTGACGGAGCAGGAGTTGGCGCGGCGCTCGATCCTGGGCTTCGGCGAGGTGCTCGCCGCGCTCGGGCAATGGGGCGTCGGCGCGGAGGCCGTGCTGCGCCGTCCGGAGGCGCTCGGCGCGCGGATCCCCTCCGTCGCCGGCAATCCCTGGTTCGATGCCGTCGTGGTGCCCCCCGGCATGGCGCCGCCGGCCGATGACCCGCTGCTGCCGGGCTGCGTCTGGACGATCGCGGATGCCGTGGCGGGCCGCGTCGAGGAGGCCGGGATCGCCACGCCGTGCCTCGGGGTCGCGCTCGACGATCCGGGCCTCGCGCTCGGCGAGGTGCCGGACGTGGCGGAGGCGCCGCCGCTCGCGGTGCTGGGCGACCTCAACGAGCGCGCCTATGTCGAGGCGGGCTGGTTCGTGCCGCTGGTCGGCGCCCTGCGCGATCCGCGCCTGCGCACGCATGGCATCCGCGAGGGTGGCGCCTTCGCCTGCGTCGCGCTGACCATGGATGTCGGCGACGACCTGAGCATCCACTATGTCGCCACCGAGGAGGCGCATCGCCGCCGCGGCCTGGCCAGCCGTCTCGTCCGCGGCGCGATGGCGGCGGCAAGGGGGCGCGGCCTGCGCAGCGCGACGCTGCAGGCGAGCGCCGACGGGCTGCCGGTCTGGACCAGGCTTGGCTTCCGGCGCGTGGCCACCCTGCGCGGCTACCTGCGTCCGGCGTGACCCGGCGCGCGGCTCGACGCCGTGCCGGCAGTGGCGTCGGCAGGCCGGCCGCCGGCGAGGCGCGCGGGCCCCTGGGCGGCCCTCCCACCCCCGCCACCGTGACCCGCCGGGTCTGGCGCCGGGGGCCCCGCACCGGCATTGCTGCGCCATGCCGAACGACGTCACCTACCCGCCGCTGAACGTGCCGAAGCCGGTGGCCGAGGGCGTCTGGGTAGTGGACAGCGGCCCGCAGACCATGCTCGGCCTGCAATTCCCGATCCGCATGACGGTGCTGCGCCTGGCCGATGGCGGGCTCTGGCTGCATTCGCCGACCAGGCACACCCCCGCGCTGCAGGCCGCGCTGGAGGCGCTCGGGCCGATCCGGCACCTGGTCGCGCCGGACACCGCCCACTGGGCGCATGTCTCGCCCTGGCGCAAGGCGGTGCGGGCGGCGGCGCTCTGGGCCGCGCCGGGGGTGGAGGCGCGGGCGCATGGCCAGGGCGTCGATCTGCGCGGTGCCGGCGAACTGGGCGAGGACCCACCCGCCGCCTGGGCCGGCGAGATGGCGCAGGCGCTCTTCGGCGGCCCGGGCTTCGTCGAGATCGCCTTCCACCACCGGCCGAGCCGCACGCTGATCCTGACCGACACCGTGCAGGCGCTGGAGAAGCCCCGCCTGCCGCTGGCGACGCGCCTGGTGGCGGGGCTGGTCGGCTCGGCCTCGGACGAGGGGACGACGCCGGCGCATCTGCGGCTGCTGCTGGGGCGCCGGCGGGCGGCCAACCGCGCGGCGGCGGAGCGGCTGCTGGCGCTCGACCCCGCCCGCGTGATCTTCGCGCATGGCGCCTGGTTCGAGGCGGATGGCGCGGCGCGGCTCCGGCGCGCGCTGGGCTGGCTGCTGGACTGACGCGGCGCTTGCCGGCGCGCGGGGCGCGGCGGAGACTGCGGCCAGCGCCATCGCCGGAGCCCGCGCCATGACCAGCCACCTCGTCCACCGCAGCCTGCGCGCCGACCCGCCCGTCGCCGTGCGCGGCGAGGGCATCTGGCTCACCGGCAAGGACGGGCATCGCGTCATCGACGGCTCGGGCGGCGCCGCCGTGGCCTGCCTCGGCCATGGGCACCCGCACGTGATCGCGGCGATGAAGGCGCAGATGGACCAGCTCTGCTACGCCCACACCGCGCTCTATTCCTGCGAGAGCGCGGAGAAGCTCGCCGACATGATGGTCGGCCACGCGCCGGGCGGGCTGACGCATGCCTATTTCTGCTCCTCGGGCTC
>CAYNYQ010000191.1:0-8962 GCA_964401305.1 uncultured Acetobacteraceae bacterium
GACCATTGCTTTCGGGCCGGATGCCGCACTGCCCCCGCGCGCCTGGCTCGCCGGCCTGCTGGGCGCGCCGCTCGACGCCGCGACGCGCCGTGGCCTGCTGGCCGGGCGCGCGGCGGATGGGCCGCCGCCCTCGCCGGTGGTCTGCGTCTGCCACGGCGTGACGCAGGCCGCGATCCTCGGCTGCGGCGCCGCCGGGGTGGAGGGCGTGGGCCGGGCGACGGCGGCGGGCACGGGCTGCGGCTCCTGCCGGCCGGAGATCGCGGCGCTGCTCGGCGCCGCCGCGCTGGAGCCGGCGTGATGCGGCACTTCCCCGTCTTCCTCGATCTCGCGGGCCGCACCGCGCTGGTGCTCGGCCATGGCGAGGTCGCCGCGCGCAAGGCGGAGGCGCTGCGGCGCGCCAGCGCCGCGATCCGCACGGCGGCCCGGTTCGAGCCCGCGCTGCTCGACGGCATCGCGCTGGCCATCGGCGCCGAGGCGCCCGAGGCCGATCTCCTGGCGCTCTCGGCCGCCTGCCAGGCGCGCGGGATTCCGGTGAACGTGGTGGACCGGCCCGCGCTCTGCTCCTTCCTGGTGCCGGCGATCGTCGATCGCGACCCGGTCACCATCGCCGTCGGCACGGGCGGCGCGGCGCCCGTGCTGGCGCGCATGGTGCGGCAGCGGATCGAGGCGGCGTTGCCGCCCGGCCTCGGCCGCCTCGCCGCGCTGGCCGATCGCTTCAAGGCGGCGGTGCGGCGGGCGCTGCCCGACATCGCGGCGCGGCGGCGCTTCCTCGACCGCGTGCTGGCAGGGCCGGTCGCCGAGCTCGCCATGGCCGGCCGCACGGCTGAGGCCGAGGCCGGCTTCGCCCGCGCGCTGCAGGACGCGGATGCCGCGCCGCAGGGCATGGTCTTCCTGGTCGGCGCCGGGCCAGGCGCGGCGGACCTGCTGACCCTGCGCGCACTGCGCCTGCTCGGCGAGGCCGACGTGATCGTGCACGACCGCCTCGTCTCGCCCGAGGTGCTGGACCTGGCGCGTCGCGACGCGGAGCGCATCTTCGTCGGCAAGGCGCGCGCCAACCACTGCCTGCCGCAGGAGGAGATCAACGCGCTGCTGGTGCGCCTCGCGCGCGAGGGCAGGCGGGTGGTGCGGCTCAAGGGCGGCGATCCCTTCATCTTCGGCCGCGGCGGCGAGGAGGCGGCGGCGCTGGCCGAGGCCGGCATCGCGCACGAGGTGGTGCCGGGCATCACGGCGGCGCTCGCCTGCGCCGCCGATGCCGCCATACCGCTCACGCACCGCGACGCGGCGCGCATGCTGACCCTCGCCACGGGTCACACGCGGGATGGCAGGCTCGACCTCGACTTCGCGGCGCTGGCGCGGCCCGGCCAGACGCTGGCCATCTACATGGGCATCGCCACGCTCGGCGCGCTGCAGGCCGGGCTGCTGGCCGCCGGCATGGATGCCTCGACGCCCGCCGCGGTGGTCGAGCGCGGCGGCACCGCGGAGGCGCGCATCCTGCGCGGCACGCTCGGCTCCGTGGCCGCGGCGGCGCCCGGATGGTCGCAGGGCGCGCCGGCGCTGGTGCTGGTCGGCGAGGCGCTGGCGCATGGCGGCATGCCGGTGCGCTGCGGGATGGTCGCGCAGGCGTGACGGCCGCGTGGCGGCTCCGCGCCGCGCATCGTCCTTCGCCCTTGCCGCCCCGGCGCTGATCGGCTTCCCTCGCGCGGCGGCCGGCGCGCGCGCGCATCGCGTGCGGACCGTCGCGAGGGAGGCAAGGCAATGAGACTGGGATACCGCACGCTCGTGCTGGCGGCCGCGGCCGTCCTGGCGGCCCCGGCGGCGCCGGCACAGACGCTGACCATGGGCGTCGGCGCCGTGATCGGATCGCTCGATCCGCATTTCTACAATGTCGGCCCCAACAACGCCGTCGCCGCGACCTTCTTCAACCGCATGGTGGAGACGGATGCGCAGGCCCGCGTCCGCCCCGGCCTGCTGGCGAGCTGGCGGCTGGTCTCCGACACGGTCTGGGAGTTCAAGCTCCGCCCCGATGTGCGCTTCCACAACGGCGCGCCCTTCGTCGCCGACGACATCGCCTTCACCATCGCCCGGGTGCCGACGATCCAGAACAGCCCCGGCCTCTTCACCACCTACACGCGCGGCATCGCGCGGGTGGAGGTCGTCGACCCGCTGACGGTGCGGATCCATACCCGCGCGCCCAATCCCTCGCTGCTCGTCGATCTCGCGCGGCTCGCGGTGCTGAACCGGCGCACGCATGAGAGTGCCTCGACGGACGACTTCAACGCCGGCCGCGTGGTGTTCGGCACGGGCCCGTTCAAGCTGGCGGAATTCCGCCAGGGCGACCGCATCCTGATGCAGCGGAACGACGACTACTGGGGCGACAAGCCGCACTGGCAGCGCGTCGACTACCGCATGGTCACCAACGACGCCGGCCGCACCGCCGCGCTGCTGGCGGGCGATGCCGACGTCATCGACCAGGTGCCGACCAGCGACATGCAGCGCCTGCGGCGCGATCCCAAGGTGGTGCTGGCCGAGGTGGACAGCCTGCGCAACGCCTTCCTGGTCTTCGACCACAGCCGCGAGGGGGCGACGCCCTTCGTCACCGACAATGACGGCCGGCCGCTCGAGCGGAACCCGCTGAAGGACGTGCGGGTGCGGCAGGCGCTCTCCCTCGCCATCGACCGCCAGGCGATCGTCGAGCGGGTGATGGACGGCAGCGCCAGGGCCTCGATGCAGTTCGTCGGGCCCGGCGTCTTCGGCTACGTGCCGGAGCTCGAGCCGCGGCGCGCCGACCCCGATGCGGCGCGGCGGCTGCTGGCTGAGGCAGGCTACCCGAACGGCTTCCGCCTGACGCTGCACGGCTCGAACGACCGCTACCAGAACGACGCGCGCACGATCCAGGCGATCGGCCAGATGTGGACGCGGATCGGCATCCGCACGGCGGTGGAGGCGCTGCCCTTCACCTCCTTCATCAGCCGCGCGAGCCGGCAGGAATACTCGGTCTGGTACGCCTCCTGGGGCAGCTCGACGGGCGAGACCTCGGCGGCGATGCGCTCGACCCTCGCCACCTTCGACCGCGAGCGCGGCATGGGGTCGGTCAATCGCGGCCGCTATTCCAACCCGGAGTTCGACCGCCGCCTGCAGGCCGCCTCGTCCGAGATGGAGGACGAGCGGCGCGAGAAGGCGCTGCAGGACGCGATGCGCTTCGTGATGGAGGACCACCCCATCGCGCCGCTGCTGGTGTTCCGCAATGTCTGGGCGCTGCGCCAGGGCCTCGAGCTGGCCGCGCGGGCGGACGAGCTGACCCGGCCGCAGGATGTGCGGCCGGTGCGGGCCGCCGCCCCGCAGCGCTGACGCGGCCGCGGCGGGGTGCGACACGGGAGAGGCGCGCCTGGCCCGCGGCCGGCGCGCCGCTCCGCACGTCGATTCACGCTTGGATATGCACAGGAAATACTCGACCTTCGGCGGCAAATGCCCATGATTCGATCTGCAATTTAGCCTCTTCCATTTCTGCACTCGATCTGTGCATTCTTGTGCGGCGCAGCAGCCGGCGGCGCTCGAGCGACAGGACGGCTTCGGATGCAGATCGGCGTCTTCATTCCCATCGGCAACAATGGCTGGCTGATCTCCACCACCTCGCCGCAGTACAAGCCGAGCTTCGACCTCAACCGCGACGTCACCCTCGCCGCCGAGCGCATCGGCTTCGACTTCGCGCTGTCCATGATCAAGCTCCGCGGCTTCGGCGGGCCGAGCCGCTACTGGGACTTCAACCTCGAGAGCTTCACGCTGATGGCCGGCCTCGGCGCCGTGACCACGCGCATCAAGCTCTTCGCCTCCATCGCCGTGCTGTCGATCCCGCCGGCGATCGTCGCGCGAATGGCGACGACCTGCGATTCCGTCAGCCATGGCCGCTTCGGCGTGAACATCGTCTCCGGCTGGCAGAAGGCCGAGTACACGCAGATGGGCATCTGGCCCGGCGAGCACCACTTCGCCCGCCGCTACGAGTACTGCGAGGAATACGTCACGGTGATGCGCGACCTGTGGTCGTCCGGCGTGTCGAACCACCGGGGCGAGTTCTTCCAGATGGACGACTGCCGCATGGAGCCGATGCCGACGGCGCCGATCGAGATCATCGCCGCCGGGCAGTCCAACCGCGGCATGAAGTTCGCCGCCGAATACGCCGACTACAACTTCCTCTCGGGCGGCGGGATGAACACGCCGCAGAGCCTGGCACCGCATGTCGAGCGGCTGCGCGCCGCCACCGCGCTCTCGGGGCGGCATTGCGGCGCGCTGGCCCTGACCATGATCATCGCCGACGAGACCGACGAGCTGGCGATGAAGAAGTGGGAGCACTACGTCGCCGGCACCGACCTCGAGGCGCTGGCCTGGCGCGACGGCCAGGCCGCGCAGGACGTCGCCGCCGAGAGCCATTCGACCGTCGGCCGCATGGTCCGCTCCGAGCGGCTGCCGACCAACATGCTGCGCCTCGTCGGCTCCTACGAGACGGTGGCGCGGCTGCTCGACGAATGCGCCGCCATCCCCGGGCTGCAGGGCGTGATGCTGACCTTCGACGACTATCTCGAGGGGCTCGAGAAGTTCGGCACGCGCATCCAGCCCCTGATGCGCAGCCGCGCCAACCTCTCCGTCGCGGCCTGAGGGGGCCGGCATGGACCGGCTGCCGCAGCTCGACCTCGAGATCCGCAGCCTGCGCAAGCGCTACGGCAGCTTCACCGCGGTCGACGGCGTGTCGCTGCGGGTCGGCAAGGGGCAGTTCGTCTGCCTGCTCGGCCCCTCCGGCTGCGGCAAGACGACGACGCTGCGCTGCGTCGCCGGCCTCGAGGAGCCCGATGCCGGGGACATCCTGATCGGCGGGCGCGAGGTGACGCGCGACCCGCCCTGGCAGCGCGACATCGCCATGATGTTCCAGGACTTCGCGCTCTTCCCGCACATGACGGTGGCGCGGCAGGTCGGCTTCGGTCTCGAGATGCTGAAGAAGCCGAGGGCCGAGATCACCAGGCGCGTCGCCGAGGTGCTGGCCGCCTTCGAGATCACGCCGCTCGCCGACCGCAAGCCGGCCAGCCTCTCCGGCGGCCAGCGCCAGCGCGTGGCGCTCGCGCGAGCGATGATCACCGAACCCCGCATCCTGCTGCTCGACGAGCCGATCGGCGCGCTCGACTACTCGCTGCGCGAGACGGTGATGATCGAGCTCAAGCAGCTGCAGCGGCGCGTCGGTATCAGCTTCATCTGGGTCACGCACGACCAGAACGAGGCTTTCTCCCTCGGCGACCATGTGGTGGTGATGAACCACGCGCGGATCGAGCAGCAGGGCCCGCCCGAGGAGATCCTGCAGCGCCCGCGCACGCCCTTCGTCGCCGGTTTCGTGCAAGGAAACAACAGCTTCGAGGGCAGGGTGGCCGGCGAGGAAGGCGGCCTGCTGCGCATCGAGGGGCCAGGCGGACGCTTCCTCGTGCCCGGCGCGCTGCGTCCGGCCGGCAGCACCGCGAGCTTCTCCGTGCGCGCCGAGCGCATCGCGCCGGCGACGCCGATGCACGCCAACCGCATCGGCGTGCGCTGCGTCACGGTCGAGTATTTCGGCTCGATCCGCCGCTACATCCTCCAGGGCGCCGACATGGCCGTGCTGAAGCTCGACCAGTTCGGCGCCGAGCCGGCCTGGCTCGGCCCCGGCGAGACGGCGGAGATCGGCTGGCGCGCCGAGGATTGCGTGCTGCACGAGGCACCCGAGGGGAGCCCGCAGCGGGCGCGCGAGGTCGCCGCGGCGTGAGCACCGTCCGGCTGCGCTCCCCTGCCGCCTATTGGCTCGCCCTGCCGGCGACGCTCTGGATGATGGCCGCGGTGGTGGTGCCCGTCGGCATGATCGTCTGGGTCTCCTTCTGGGGCGGCCGCGCCTTCTCCCCCGACAGCCCGCTCACCTTCGCCAACTACCAGCGCTTCTTCGCCAACCAGACCTATCTCGCCCTGCTGCTGGAGACGCTGCGCCACACCGCGACATTGATGGTGATCTGTGGCGTGCTCGGCTACGGCATCGCCTATTTCCTGGTGGTGAAGGTGCGCTCGCCGGGCTGGCGCACGGCGCTCTTCCTCGCCTTCGTGATCCCCTTCTGGACCAGCGCGCTGATCCGCGCCATCGCCTGGGTGCCCTTCCTCGGCGTCAACGGCGTGATCAACCAGGCGCTGCTCGCGCTGGGCCTGGCCGAGAAGCCGGTGGAGGTCTTTCTCTACTCGCGCACCGGGATCACCATGGCGCAGATCTCGCTCTACACGCTGATGGCGTCCGGCCCCGTCGTCTACATGCTGGCGCAGATCCCGCCCGCCCTGCGGGAGGCCGCGATGACCCTGAAGGCCGCGCCCGTCACGGTCTTCCGGCGCGTGATCTTCCCCCTGACGCTGCCCGGCGTGGTGATCGGCCAGGTGCTGGTCTTCCTGAACGTCATGGCGGATTTCGCCACGGTGCAGACCATCGGCGGCAACAAGCTCGCCCTGCTGCCGAACCTCGTGATCAACTTCTACGAGGGCGCGCAGATCCGCGCCGCGGCGGTGGTCGCGGTGCTGCTGATGCTCTGCATGCTGGCCGGCGTCGCCGCGGCGCTGCGCGTGGTGGACGTGCGGCGGCTGGGGGCGGCGTAGCATGGACGGCTCGACCTACGGACGCCACGAGGTGGCGCCCGCTCGCCGGCCGCTGCTGGACCACCGCCAGCGCTCGCGCCTGACCGCCTGGGTGCTGGGGACGCTCACGGTCTGCTTCCTGCTCTACCAGTGGCTGCCGATCTTCACCCTCTCCCTGCTCTCCTTCAGCGGCCCCACGGGCGGCACCACCTTCCCGATGAACGGCGTCTCGCTGCACTGGTACCGCGAGCTCTGGGACGCCTCCATCATGAACGACTTCAAGCCGCCGCTGGGGCGTTCCTTCCTGCTGGCGCTGGCCTGCGCGGCGACGACCTGCGTGCTCGCCGTGGCCTCGGCGCAGGCGATGCGCGGGCGCTTCCGCGGCCACAACCTCTTCTTCTACCTGATACTGCTCGGCATCATGGCGCCCGGGCTGCTGGTGGGCTTCGGCTTCGCCCTGCTCTGCCGCCTGCTCGGCATCGAGACGGCCTGGAACACCACGGCCTTCCTGGTGCATGTCTCCTGGACGCTGCCCTTCGGCTTCCTGACCATGCTGGCGATCTTCAACCGCTTCGACCCGAAGCTTGAGGAGGCGGCGCTGACGCTCGGCGCCAGCCGCTGGACCACCTTCCGCCGCATCACCCTGCCCATCGTCATGCCGGGCGTGATCGGCAGCCTGCTCTTCGGCTTCTCGCTCTCCTACGACGAGTTCGCCCGCAGCATGTTCACCACGGGCGCCGACATCACCCTGCCGCTCGCCGTGATGGCGCAGCTCGACCGGCAGCTCACGCCCGAACTCTACGCCATCGGCGCGGCGACCACCGTCACCTCGCTGCTGGCGATCATCGCCTGCACCTGCGTGCTCTGGGGCCTCCGGCGCGCGCAGGGACGATAGGACCAAGGGACGGACAACGCCCCCGCACGGCCGCGACCAACGCCTCGAGGGGAACAGCATCCATGCAGATCAGCCGACGCCACCTGATCGGAGGCGCCGCCGCCGGCCTTGCCGCGCCCGCCTTCCACGTCGCGCCCGCCGCGGCGCAGTCGAGGACGATCAACCTGGCCGGGGCCAGCTTCGACATGCGCGAGCCGATCCTGCGCGAATACGCCAGGGTCACCCGCGTCACGCCGCGGCCCTGGGTCAACCCGTCCACCCAGGCGCGCGTGGATCGCCTGCGCGTGGCGCAGGTGGACTGCGCGACGCTCGATGCGCCCTTCTCGCTCTTCGCGCACGAGGAGAAGCTGATCCAGCCCATCGACACCTCGCGCCTGCGCAACTGGGACAAGCTGAACCCGCTGCTGAAGGAGGGGCGCGCAGGCCCGCTCGCGCCGCTCGGCCTCGGCGCCAATCCGGGGCGGACGATGTACATCGACGAGGCGCGGACCAAGACCACCTACGCGCCGCTGTTCTTCCAGATGGATTCCATCGGCTACAACAGCAGCGTCGTCGATGCGCCGAACAACGAGCTGTCCTGGGGCGACCTGTTCAACCCGAAGTACCGTGGCCGCGTCGCGCTGTTCGGCATCGACTGGCTCGGCATGCTCGACGCGTCGCTGGGCATGAAGGCGCTGGGGCTGCTGCCGGCGGAGACGGACCCCACGAACCTGTCCACGAAGGAGGTCGATACCGTCATCGCCTTCCTCAAGGAGAAGAAGAAGGAGGGGCATTTCCGCGCCCTCTGGCGGGCCTATGGCGAGCTGGTGAACCTGATGGCGGCGCAGGAGGTCGTCATCGCCGATGCCTGGTGGCCGGTGGTGGTCGAGGTCGCTTCGAAGGGCATCCCCGTGCGCTACGCCGTCGCGAAGGAAGGCTACCGCGCCTGGTGCGTCGGCCAGGCGATCAGCCACAATTGCCGCGACCTCGACCTGGCCTATGAGTGGATCAACTTCTGGATGGACGGATTCGCCGGCGCCCGCCAGTCCGAGATCGGCTACTATTCCACGGTCGACACCTTCAAGCCCTTCCTCGACAACGCGACCTACGAGTCTCTCTACGAGGGCAAGGGCCGCGACGGCGGCACGCTCGCCGACCGGACGTCGAAGGTCTATGTCTGGAACACGCGGCCGAAGAACATGGAGTACTACACCGAGAAGTGGAACGAGTTCCTGGCGGCCTGATGTATGCCCTCAGGCGCCGGGCGCGCGCATCCGCGCGCTTGGCTCGCCGGACTTCCGGCGGCGCCCATTCGGACGCTCGGACCGGCCATTGGGCCGGTCCGCCTTGTTTGGGAGTGTGCACCGCAATGGAGGAAAGCAACCTCACCGCCCGCCAGATGTGGGCGGCACTGCAGGCCGGGCCGCAGCGCCGGCGCTTCGGCTTCGGCCGGCGCCCTGCGCTGGTGAA
>CAYNYQ010000192.1:0-8949 GCA_964401305.1 uncultured Acetobacteraceae bacterium
GGCTGCTCGGCGGCCTTGGGCTGCTCGGCCTTGCGGGGTGCGGGTTCCAGCCGCTGCACGCCCCGGTCGAGACGACCGCCGGCGACACGGCCGACCTCGAGCAGGAACTGGCCGCCGTCCGGGTCATGCCCATGGGCGAGCGCTTCGGCCAGCTGATGCGTCGGGACCTGCAGCGACGGCTGGAGAGCGCCGCGCCCGGCACGCCGGCGCGCTACCAGCTCAGCGTCGGGGTCGGCCTGAACACCGAGGTGCTGGGGTTCCGCCGCGACGGCACGATCAGTCGCGTGCGCTACATCGCCAGCGGAAGCTGGACGCTGGCGACGCTTTCCGTCCCGCCGCAGGTCGTTGGCCGCAACGCCCTGCCCTTCCGCACCATCGACGCCTACAACGTGCCCGACCTGCAGTTCTTCGCCGCCGATGTGTCGCGCGAGGCGATGGAGCGGCGCCTGGTGGAGGTCGTCTCGGAGGAGGTGGTGCGGGAGGTGGCGATCGCGCTGCGCCGGCACCTGGCCAGCGCCCGGCCGCAGACGGCGGCCCGGCCGGCCCTCGCGCCCGGCTGAGCCCGGCCGCGTGGCGAAGCTGGATGCCCGGCGCGCCGCCGCCTTCCTGGCCGCCCCCTCCGCCGACTGCCGGGTGGTGCTGCTGCATGGGGACGACCCGGGCCTGGTGCACGAGCGGGCGCTGCGCCTCGTCGCCACGGTCGCCGAGGGGGACCCGCTGCGCATCACCGAGCTGCCGCGCGAGGCGGCGAGGGACCCTGGCAGCCTGGCGGGCGAGGCGGCGGCCGTCTCGCTCTTCGGTGGCGGGCGCCGGGTGGTCTGGGTGCGCGAGGCGACCGACAGCTTCGCCTCCGCCGCCGAGCAGGCGCTGAAGGGCGGCGGTCCGGGCCTCGTCCTGCTGGAGGCGCCGGGCGAGTCCCGCTCGGTGCAGAAGCTCCGGCGGGTGCTGGAGGCGTCGCCGGCGGCCGCGGTGATCGCCTGCTACCGCGAGCGGGGTGCCGAGCTCGCGGCCACGATCCGGCGCATCCTGGCGGAGCTTGAGGTGCAGGCGGACCCCGCCGCCGTGGCCTGGCTGGCGGACCGCCTGGCCGAGGACCACCTGCTGATGCGGCGGGAGCTCGAGAAGCTGGCGCAGTATGTTGGGCCGGGCGGGCGGGTGACGCAGGAGGAAGCCGCTGCCTGCATCGCCGAGGGCTCGGCGCTCGACCTGGAGGAGGCGCTGGTGGCGGCGCTCGCCGGGGACGCGGTGCTGGCGGACCGGGCGCTGGAGGCGGCCTTCGCCGATGGCGCGGCGGCGGTTCAGGTGGTGCGCGGGGCGCTGCGGCAGGTGCAGCGGCTGCAGCTGGCGGCGCTGGCGGTGGCCGAGGGCGTCGCGCCCGGTGCGGCGCTGGACGCGCTGCGGCCGCCGGTCTTCTTCCGCCAGAAGCCGATGCTGGAGCGCGCGCTGCGCGCCTGGCGCCCGGAGACGCTGGAGGCGGCGGCGGCCTCCCTGCTCGAGGCGGAGCGGCGTACCAAGACGACGGGACTGCCCGATTCGGCGGTGGCCCGGGCGGCGGTGCAGGCGCTGGCCCGCCGGGCGGCCCGCCAGGGCGGCCGCTGAGCGGCGCCGCGCGCGGTCAGTCGCCGCCGCGGAGCAGCCGGATGAGCCCGTCGAGCTGGTCGAGGTCGCGGTAACGGATGGCGACCTGCCCACCCTTTCCCTCGTGCCGGATCGAAATGCGCAGCCCGAGATGCGCGGAGAGCTCGCGCTCGAGCGCGGCGGTCTCTGGGTCGGCTGGCCTTGCGTTGCGTTCGGGCACCGCGGGGCGCGGCTTGGTGGCGGCCAGGGCTTCGGTCTGCCGGACGTTCAGCCCGCGGTCCACCACCTGCAGCGCGAGGCCCACAGGATCGGGCGCGGTCAGCAGGGCGCGCGCATGGCCGGCCGTCAGCGCACCGTCGCGGAGCAGGTCCCGCACGCGGTCCGGCAGGCCGAGCAGGCGCAGGGTATTGGCGACATGGCTGCGGCTCTTGCCGACGGCCTGGCCGAGCAGGTCCTGGGTCAGGCCGAACTCATCGAGCAGGCGGCGATAGCCCTCGGCTTCCTCGAGCGCGTCGAGGTCCTGCCGCTGGAGGTTCTCCACCAGGGCCGCGGCCATGGCCTGGCGGTCGTCCAGCGCGCGGACGACGACGGGCACCTCGTGCAGGGGGACGAGCTGGGCCGCACGCCAACGCCGCTCCCCGCCGATGATCTGGTAGCGGCCGGTCGCGCCCGGCGTGGCGCGGACCAGGATCGGCTGCAGCAGGCCATGGGCGCGGATGGAGTCTGCCAATTCCTGCAGTGCGGTCGGCTCCATGGCCATGCGCGGCTGGAAAGGCCCGGGTTCGAGGGCCTCGATGGGCAGGCTGCGCTGCGCGCCATCGGCCGCGACCGCGCCCTCGGCGGGATCGGTCGGCGCTTCGCCGAGCAGGGCGGAGAGGCCGCGGCCCAGGCGGGCGGGCTTCGCGCGCGGGCCGCCGCTCATCGGCCCTGCGCCTTCCGGCCGCGGCGGCGGAACTCGGCCGCGAGCCGGACATAGGCCTGGGCGCCGGGCGAGCGGAAATCGTAGAGCGTCACGGGGAGCCCATGGGACGGCGCCTCGCTGACGCGGATGTTGCGCGGGATCACCGTCTCGTAGACCTTGTCCTTGAAGAAGGCGCGAGCATCGGCGGCAACCGCTTCGGAGAGGTTGTTCCGTCGATCATGCATGGTCAGGACGATTCCCTCCAGCCCGAGCCGCGGGTTGAGGGCGCGGCGGACCCGCTCGATGGTCTGGGTGATCTGGCTGACGCCTTCCAGCGCGAAGAACTCGCATTGCAGCGGCACCAGGACCTCCTCGGCCGCGACCAGGGCATTGAGGGTGAGGAGCCCGAGCGAGGGCGGGCAGTCGAGGAAGACGTAGTCGTACTCGGCGAGGGTGTCCGCGCCGGCGGCGAAGGCGTCTGCAAGGCGGCGCTCCCGCCCTTCCGCCTCGACCAGTTCGACCTCGGCGCCGGCCAGGTCGGGTTCGGCCGGCGTGAGGGACAGCAGCGGGATGCGGGTCGGGCGGATGACCTCGGCCAGGGGCTTGTCGCCGAGCAGCAGCGCATAGGTGCCGGCCCCGCGCGCCCCGCGGTCGAGGCCGAGGCCGGTCGAGGCATTGCCCTGCGGATCGAGGTCCACGAGCAGGACCCGGTGCTCGGCCGCCAGCGCCGTTGCAAGATTGATGGCCGTCGTGGTCTTGCCGACGCCGCCCTTCTGGTTGGCCAGGGCGACAATGCGCGGCAGGCCCGCGCGCTTGGCGCGGTCAGGCGGGTGTACGGGCAGGGCGGATGTCTCCGAGACGGAGAATGGTTGCGGCCGGATCCGTGCGGCTCGGGAAGCGCTCGACCTGCATTGTCCAGTCGGCGGCGGCAGCGGTCAATTCGTCCGCCGCCGTGCGGCCCTTGGGGAAGAGGGCCACGCCGCCCGGCGTGAGGTGCCGGCTTGCGTGCGCCAGCAGGATCGTCAGCGGCGCAAGGGCTCTCGCGGTGATCACGCGCGCACCAGCGGGCGGCATCGCCTCGATCCGCATGGGATGGACCTGAACATTCGGCAGGTCGAGCGACCGCGCGGCCTCGACGAGGAAGGCGGCCTTCCGGCGGTCCGACTCGACGAGATGCGTCGCCTGCCCGGTCGCCGTCGCCAGGACTAGACCGGGAAAGCCCGCGCCCGAGCCGATGTCGAGAAGAGGCGCGGGTTCAGGCGGGAGCAGCGGGACAAGTTGCAGCGAATCGAGGACGTGGCGCTGCCAGAGGACCGCCTCCGGCGCGTCGGCGACGAGGTTGATCCGCGCATTCCAGCGGCGCAGCAGGTCCAGGTAGGCGCGCAGCCGCCCGTCCAGCGCCGGGTCGACCGCGATCGGCTGATAGGGCGGAGGTTTCACGTGAAACGCGGCGCCTGGACCCGCAGGTGCACGGCAAGCGCCGCCACCGCCGCCGGCGTGATGCCCGCAAGCCGACCCGCCCCGCCGAGCGTGGCAGGCCGCGCCGCCTCCAGCCGCTGCCGCATCTCGAGGGAGAGGCCGGGCACGGCCGCGAAGTCGAGCCCATCGGGTATGGCGAGCCGCTCCTCCCGTTCCAGGGCCCGTTGCTCGGCTGCCTGGCGCTCGAGGTAGGGCGCATACAGCGCCCGCACGCGCAGTTCCGCCAGCACCGGGCCCGGAAGATCGGCAAGCCAGCCGAAGAGGCGCTTCAGCCCCTCCTCCGGGAGCCCCTGCATGCCCAGCGCCTCGAAGGCCGTGCGCCGCCGTCCATCCTGGTTGATGGCAAGGCCCGCGGCCTCGAACTCCCTCGGCGTCGCCGTGGCGGCCCGGGCGCGCCCCTCGGCGTCGGCCACCGCACCGGCGAAGGCCCGATGCGCCGCCGCCCGCGCCGGGCCGACGCAGCCCCAGGCGATGCCGCGCGCCGTCAGCCGCAACCCCGCGTCATCCGCCCGCAGCGCGAGCCGATGCTCCGAGCGCGCCGTCAGCATGCGGTAGGGCTCGGTCACCCCCTGCAGCACCAGATCGTCCACGAGCACGCCGATATAGCCTTCAGCCCGGCCGATGACGCGGTCCGGCCGGACCTCGCCGCCGGCCCGGGCGGCCGCGTTCAGCCCGGCCATGATCCCTTGCGCCGCCGCCTCCTCGTAGCCCGTCGTGCCGTTGATCTGGCCCGCCAGGAAGAGCCGGCCGGTCGACCGGACCTCCAGGCTCGGCCGCAGGGCGCGCGGGTCGACATGGTCGTACTCGATGGCATAGCCGGGCTGCAGGATGACGGCCCGCTCCAGCCCCGGCAGGCTTGCGACCATCGCCGCCTGCACCTCCTCCGGCAGGCTCGTGGAGATGCCGTTGGGGTAGACGGTCGGGTCGTCCAGCCCCTCGGGCTCGAGGAAGATCTGGTGCCTTGGCTTCTCGGCGAAGCGGACGACCTTGTCCTCGATGGAGGGGCAGTAGCGCGGACCCCGGCCCTGGATCGCGCCGCCATAGACCGCGCTGCGATGCAGGTTGGCGCGGATCAGCGCATGCGTCGCCGCCGTCGTATGCGTGATGGCGCAGGGCAGCTGCCGGTTGCCGATCCGCTCCGTCATCCAGGAGAGCGGCTCCGGCGGATCGTCGCCATGCTGCGGCTCGAGCGCCCCCCAGTCGATGCTGCGCCCGTCGAGCCGCGGCGGGGTCCCGGTCTTCAGCCGCGCCAGCGGCAGGCCCAGCCGCTCCAGCGTCCGCGCCAGGCCGATGGCCGGCGCCTCGCCGACACGCCCCGCCGGGATGCAGCGATCGCCAAGATGGATCACGCCGCGCAGGAAGGTGCCGGTGGTGATCACCACGGCCCCGGCCCCGATCCGCCGGCCGGCGGCCGTCACGACGCCCGCAACCTCCCCCGTCGGGTCGAGGATCAGGTCCTCCACCGCCTCGGCGCGCAGCACCAGGCCGGCCGTCGCCCGCAGCAGCCCCTGGACCGCGGCCCGGAACAGCGCCCGGTCGGCCTGGGCGCGCGGGCCCCGCACCGCCGGCCCCTTGCTCCGGTTCAGCAGCTTGAAGTGGATCCCCGCCGCATCGCCCGCGCGCGCGATGATGCCGTCCAGCGCATCGACCTCGCGCACCAGATGCCCCTTGCCGATCCCGCCGATGGCGGGATTGCAGGACATCTCGCCAATGGTCTCCAGCCGATGCGTCAGCAGCAACGTGCGTGCGCCGCACCGGGCCGCGGCGGCGGCCGCCTCGGTGCCGGCATGGCCGCCGCCCACCACCACCACGTCCCAGCGCTCGTCCAGCATGCAGCGCTTATAGGCGCAGCCCGGCCCGCGCGTCAGCCACGGCCGAGCGCATCCGCCACCGGCAGCCCGAGCACGCCGCGATAGAGCAGCGCCACGAAGCGCGGATCCTCGACAAGCTCCCCCGGGCTCACCCCGCTGCCGGCCACCACCTGCTGCAGGCCCGCCAGCATCGCCGCGTCCAGCGGCCCGAGCGCCCCGGTGAAGAGCGTGAAGCCCCGCACCCGCCCCACCCGGCCCGCCACCAGCACCGTCCCCTCCGCCACCAGCTGGTCCAGGGCCGCGTCCAGGATCCACACCTCCCCGCCGAGCAGGAGGTCGGCCACGATCTGCCCCGCCTCGGGATGCGGCTCGAGGACCCGGAAAGCCGAGCACCAGGCGCTCTCCAGCGCCCGCAGCACGAGCCCGCCCAGGCCCGCGGGGCGCCGCTGCCGGCCCATCCGGTCGATCGCGCGGGCGCGGCCCGGCCGGGCGTCGTAGGCGGCGAGGTCGAGCAGGAAGGCGAGGTCGCCCTCCGGCACCTGGGTCAGCTCGTCGCCCTCGGGCAGCCCGATGCTCCGCGCCAGTGCCATCAGCCGCGGGCGCGGCAGGTCGCGCGCCGCGGACTCGATCCACCGATGCCGCAGGCGGCCGCATTCGGCCTGCACCGCCTCGAGGCTCTCCCGCGTCTCCGCCATGGCCGCCCCCTACTTGCCGATGCAGAACTCGCCGAAGACCAGGTCCAGGATCGCCTCGACCCCGACCCGCCCGGTGATCCGCCCGATCCCCTGCAGGGCCGCCCGCAGGCACTCCGCGCGAAGCTCCGGCAGGGCGGCCTCGTCCAGGCGGCGCAGCCAGGCGACCGCCTCGCCGAGGGCGGCGCGGTGCCGCGGGCGGGTCAGCCCCGCCTCCTCGGTCCATCCGGCCCGCCCGACGGCCTCCGCCACCAGCCGCGCCTGCAGCGCCTCCAGCCCCTCCCCGGTACGCGCCGCGATAGCGAGGGGTTGCTGCCCGGCGATGCTTTCGGGCGGCGCCGCCAGGTCCACCTTGTTCGCCACCACCACCACCGCCGGGGCCGCGCGCCGCACCAGCGCCAGGGTCTCCGCGTCGGGCGTCCGGTCGGCGGCGAAGACGGCGAGGACCAGCTCCGCCTCCTCCGCCCGCCGCAGCGCGCGCCGGATACCCTCGGCCTCGATCTCGTCCGCGCTCGCCCGCAGCCCGGCGGTATCGGCGAGCGTCACCGGCACGCCGCCGAGATCCATCGTGACCTCGATGACATCCCGCGTGGTCCCGGCGCGGGCCGAGACGATTGCCGCCTCCCGCCCCGTCAGCGCATTGAGCAGCGAGGACTTTCCGGCATTCGGCGCGCCCAGGATGGCGAAGACCAGCCCCTCGCGCAGCCTCTCGCTGCGGCCCCCCGCCGCGAGATGCGCCTCGATCTCCGACGCCAGCGCCGCCGCCTCGGCGGCGACCGCCGCGTCGAGGTCATCCGGCAGGTCCTCCTCCTCGAACTCGATGAAGGCCTCCTGCCGCGCCAGCAGCCGGGCGAGCCGGGCCGCCCAGTCGGCATAGATGCGCTCCAGCGCACCCCCGGCCTGGCGCAGCGCCTGCCGCCGCTGGGCGGCCGTCTCGGCGGCGATCAGGTCGGCTATCCCCTCGGCGGCGGTCAGGTCGAGGCGGCCATGCAGGAAGGCGCGGCGGGTGAACTCGCCGGGCTCGGCCGGGCGCGCGCCGGCGGCGGCAAGCGCCTCGGCTACGCCGGCGACCACCGCGCGGCCGCCATGCAGGTGCAGCTCCGCGGCATCCTCGCCGGTGTAGCTGCGCGGCCCGGGGAACCAGAGCACGAGTGCCTCGTCCAGCGCCTCGCCGTCGCGCGGGTCGCGCAGGCGCCGCAGGCTCGCCACGCGCGGCCGGGGCGGGCGGCCGGCCAGGCGCCGCAACAGGGCCTCGGTCCCCGGCCCCGAGATCCGCAGGACGGCGATGGCCGCCCGTCCGGCGCCGGAGGCCAGCGCAAAGATCGTGTCCGTGTTCATGCGTCAGGCCGTCCCTGCTCCTGCCGGACGCAGCGGTCCGGCACGGCCCGCCTGCCCGCGGGCCGGGAGGGAGCCGCGCCTTTGTCCTTGGTCCCGCGCGGCCGAGCGGGTAAACCGGCAAGAATGTTCACGGTTCGTCCTTGCGCGCCGGCGGCCGGCGCCGGGCGGACCGGCCCTGGAGCGCGCATGGCCAAGGACCGCACCCGCTTCGTCTGCCAATCCTGCGGCGCCGTCCACCCGAAATGGCAGGGCCGCTGCGACGCCTGCGGCGCCTGGAACACCATGGTGGAGGAGGCCTCCGAGACCCGCCCCGCCGGGCCGGCGGCGCGCGGCGGTGGCCGGCGCATCGGCTTCGTCGGCCTGGCCGGCACCGCCGCCCCGCCGCCCCGCATCCCGACCGGCATCGCCGAGCTCGACCGCGTCCTCGGCGGCGGGCTGGTGCCGGCCTCGGCCGTGCTGGTGGGCGGCGATCCCGGCATCGGCAAGTCCACCATCCTGCTGCAGGCCGCCGCTCGCATCGCCCAGGGCGAGCAGAACGGGGCCGGCCCGCGCGTGCTCTACATCTCCGGCGAGGAGGCGGTGGAGCAGGTGCGCCTGCGCGCCCGCCGGCTCGGCCTGTCGGAGGCACCGCTCGGCCTCGCCGCCGCGACGGCGCTGCGCGACATCGCCGCGAGCCTCGAGGAGGAGCGCGAGGCCGCCCTGGTCGTCATCGATTCCATCCAGACCCTCTGGCTCGACACCCTCGATTCCGCCCCCGGCACCGTCGCCCAGGTCCGCGCCTGCGCCGCCGAGCTCATCCGCCTGGCCAAGACCCGCGGCTTCGCGCTGGTGCTGGTCGGCCACGTGACGAAGGAGGGCACCCTCGCCGGCCCCCGGGTGCTGGAGCACATGGTCGATGCCACGCTCTACTTCGAGGGCGATCGCGGCCATCAGTTCCGCATCCTGCGCGCGGTGAAGAACCGCTTCGGCGCCACCGACGAGATCGGCGTCTTCGAGATGACCGAGGGCGGCCTGGTGGAGGTGGCGAACCCCTCCGCCCTCTTCCTCGCCGAGCGCCGCGGCAACATCGCCGGCTCCGCCGTCTTCGCCGGATTGGAGGGCACGCGCCCGGTGCTGGTGGAGGTGCAGGCGCTGCTCGCCCCCTCGGCCG
>CAYNYQ010000193.1:0-8918 GCA_964401305.1 uncultured Acetobacteraceae bacterium
TCGCGCCCAACCACACCTGCCTGACCGCCGCGGCGCATGAGCGCTACCATGTCGTCGATGGCGGGCGGGAGGTCGTCGCGGTCTGGGATCGCGTGAACCACTGGTAGAGGGAGAAGGCACCATGTCCGCGACGAAGCCGCTGTTTCCGCCCGCCCGCGTGGTGCCGCTCGGCGGCGGGGCGAAGCTGGTCTTCTGCTCCGGCGTCACGGCCCGCGGCAGCGACGCCGCCGGCAAGCCGGTGCAGGACCAGGCCCGCGAATGCCTGGCGCGGCTGGAGCGGGCGCTGGCCGGCCAGGGCGCGGACTTCTCCCACCTGATCAAGATCACCACCTGGCTGTCCGACATGCGCCACTACGACGGCTTCAACGAGGTGCGCCGCGCCGCCTTCGCCGCGCTCGATCCCGGCCCCGCCAGCACCTGCGTCGGCGGCGCGCAATTCACCACGACCGATGTCTGCATCGAGATCGAGGCCATCGCCGTGGTGCCGGGCACGTGACCTCCCTCGCCGAGCGCATCGCCGAGGAGGGCGCGCGTCTCGCCGCCGCCTGCACGGCCTGCGGCGCCTGCGTCACGGCCTGCCCGATGACGCCCTATGCGAAGGGCGTCGAGGCCGCCGACCCGTCGCTGGTCGCCGGCGGCATGCGCGCCGTGCTGCAGGGCGAGGGCGAGGTCGCGCCGGAAGCCGTGGCCTGGATCGCCGCCTGCACGCGCAGCGCGCAGTGCAACGCCGCCTGCCCCGAGCGGCTCGACGTCGCGCTGATGCTGCGCTTCGCCAGCATGCGCGCCCGCGGCGCGCTGGGCGAGGCGCCGCGCCACGCGACGAAGCCCGACCCGGCCTGGTCCTCCCGCGTGAAGGCCTTCGCGCGGGTCACGCTCACCGAGGAGGAGCAGGCCCGATGGCTGTGAGCATCCCGCCGGTGCCGGACCGCGCCGTCTTCTGGTTCGGCTGCAACCTGGTGCGCCATGGCGAGGTGATCCGCACCACCGCACGGCTGCTCGAGGCCGTCGGCGGCGAGGCGGAGACCGCGGGCGGCCCCGCGCATTGCTGCGGCGCGACGCAGGAGGCGAATGCCCGCATCACCGAGGGCATGGGCCGCCGCACCGTCGAGGCCTTCAACGCCACCGGGGCGCCGCAGGTCATCACCTGGTGCCCCTCCTGCCACATGAACATGCAGGACGTGATGGCGCCGGTGACGCCGGCGCGGTTCGGCACGCAGCACGTGACCGAGGTGCTGCACGCCCGCCGCGACCGGCTCACCCGCCTGTTGACGCGCCCGGTGAAGGCGCGCGTGCTGCTGCACCGCCATCTCGGCTTCCAGCCGCGCGTGCCGGTGAACGACCTGGTGGCGGAGCTCCTGGCGCTGATCCCCGGGCTCGAACTGGTGGACCATCCGCTCGCCGTGCCGGGCCACATGTGCTCTGCAATTGGTGGCGTGCCGGGCGCGCTGGCGGCGGCGCAGCGGGCGACGCTGGAGGCCATGCAGGCCAGCGGCGCCGATACCCTCGCCACCATCTTCCATTCCTGCCACCGCGAATCCGTCACGCTGGAGCGCGGCCGGCCCTGGCTGCGCGTCGCCAACTGGATCCACCTGCTGGCCGAGAGCGCCGGCTGGCCGGCCGAGGATGGCTACAAGGCGCTGCGCAACGCCGAGGATCCGCGCGCCGCGCTGGGCGATGCGGGCCTCGCCGCCGCCGGCGAGGCCGCCTTCGAGCGGCTGATGGAGCCGGAGCTGCGCAAGCCGCCGGTGGTCTGACGCCGCTCAGAAGCCGGAGGCCGCCTGGTCCTCGCCCACCCGCGCGCCGCTCCGGGCGCGGCGGACGTTGCTGACCAGGGCGCCCGGCCGGTCCTCGGCATCCGGGCGGCTGGTGGCGAGGCGCATCACCTCGCGGTAGCCGTCGCGCACCTCCATTCGCCGCGCATGCGGGCCGGCCATCAGCATCGCGTGGAATTCCGGCAGCCGGTAGCAGGGCAGCCAGAACAGCAGGTGATGCTCGAGGTGGTAGTTCACCCAGTAGGGCGCGATGAAGGCGCGCTCGATCCAGCCGGCGCGGGTGGTGCGCGTGTTGCGGAACGGATCGTCGCTGTCCGGCACCACGGCGTGCTCGGCGATGTTGCGGATGCGGGTGATGACCATGAACCAGGTCAGCAGCGGCACCAGCCAGAGCAGCGGGTAGGCCCACCACACGCCCGCCGCGGCGAGGCCCGCCCAGAGCACGGCATTGGCCGCGACCTGCGGGCCGAGCCGCTGGCGGAAGCAGGCGAGGCGGCGGGAGAGCGGCCAGGACGGATCGCCGAAGGCGTTGAGGAGCTGCGCCCGGCGCTGCTGGAAGCCGGTCTGGCCGCTGATGTCGCGCCAGAGCTTGCGGCGGTAGCTCGCCCGCGTGATCGGGAAGGGCGCCGAGAGGACGAGGTCCGGGTCCTCCTGCTGCTGCGTATGCGCGTGGTGGCGCAGGTGGTAGCGCCGGTAGCTCGGCGTGTCGGCGAGGATCGGCCAGGCGCAGAACCACTGGCTGAGCCGCATGTTCCACCCCTGCCCCTGCGCCAGCCCGCCATGCGCGCCGTCATGCATCAGGATGGCGAGGCCGAGCTGGCGCGAGCCGATCAGCATCACCGCCAGCAGCCAGGTCAGCGGGTTGGGGAAGGCCGCGACCAGCGCGACGGAGCCCAGGATCACCGCCCAGGCATGGGCGATCAGCGCCGGCCCCTTCCAGGCGCTGCGCCGGCGCAGCGTGGCGAGCTGCTCCGGCGCGAGCAGCTCGCGGGCGGGGATGCGGCGGGGGAGCGCGGCCTGGGCGGCGGACATGGGCGACCTCGCGGCGGTCCGCGGCCGAGTCTGCCCGGCGCCGGCGCCGCGGTCGAGCGCTATGCCGCGACGGCGCCGCATCAGGCGAGCCCCGGCCACGGGCGGACCGGGCCCGCGGCGCGGGCGCCGACCCGATCGCCGCGCCGCTATCCCTCGACGCTCAGCCCCATGCGGTCCACCAGCGCGGACCAGAAGGCCATGTAGCTGGCGACATCCGCGCGGAAGGCCTCGGGGCCGAGATACTGCGCGATGGTGTCCATCTCCGCGAGGCGCCGCAGCACCTCCGGCCGCTCCATGGCGAAGCGGAACGCGGCGACGAGCTTCGCCTGCGCCTCCGCCGGCGTGCGCACCGGCGCGAAGACGCCGACGAAGCCGGAGCGCGCGAACTGCTCGGCCGGATAGCCCAGCGCCACGAAGGTCGGCACCTGCGGCATCGAGGGGATGCCGTCGGTGCCGAGCGTCGCAAGCGGCCTGATGCGCCCTGCCCGGATGAAGTCGCCCGAGCCGGTCATGGAATGGAAGGCGCAGGGGATGCGCCCGCCGAGGACGTCCTGCAGCATCGGCGCCTCGCCGCGGTAGTGCACCGCCGTCATGTCGAGGCCGTTGATGTCGGAGATCAGCTGCGCGAAGGCATGGCCCGAGGAGCCTGGGGAATAGGTGCCGTAGGGCAGCTGCTTGCCCTTCGCATACGCCACGAATTCCGCGAGGCTGTTCACGGGGACGTCAGCGCGCACGCAGAAGGGCAGCGGCGTCGTGCCCATCTTGCCGACGGGCGCGAAATCCTCCAGCGGCTGGTAGGGCCAGCGCCGGAACACCACCGGCGTCTGCACGAAGCTGGCGATGTGGAACAGGATGGTGTGGCCGTCCGGCGGCGCGTTCTTCACCGCCTCGGTGCCGATCATGCCGCCCGCGCCGGCGCGGTTCTCGATCACAACGGGCTGGCCGAGCTGCTGCGCCATGGGCTCGGCGACCAGGCGCGCCCAGATGTCGGTTGCGCCGCCGGCGGGCAGCGGCACCACCATGCGAATGGGGCGGTTGGGGTAGGGCGATTGCCCCAGCGCCGGCAGGGCGAGCGGCGCCGCCAGCAGTCCGGCGGCAAGGGCAGGGAGATGGCGGCGACGCATCATGTCCATCCGTGCTCGGTTGCTTCCGGTGATGCGTGGGGGAGCGCAGCGGCCGCCGTCAACCCGTCTGGTAGAGGTTCAGCGCCTCCGCCATCTCCTGCCACTGCCGCAGCAGCTGCTCGACATAGGCCTGGAACTCCGCGCCGCCGACGAACTCGACATTCACGTCCATCGCCGCCAGCCGCTGCGACATCGCCGGTTCCGTCAGCACCTTGCGGAAGGCGCCGGTCAGCCGCTCCGCGATCTCCGGCGGCAGGCGCGCCGGGGCGAAGACGCCGGTGAAGCCGCGGAACTCGAAGCGCTTCGAGTAGCCGAGCTCGCCCATCGTCGGCACCTTGCCGCCGAGCGCGGCGACGCGCGCCGTCCCGCTGCTCACCAGCGGCCGCAGCCTGCCCTCGCGCACCACGTCGGCGGTCGCCACGTGGCCGTGGAAGCCGCCATGGAACTGGCCGCCGAGATTGTCCTGAAGCATCGGCGCCTCGCCGCGATAGGCGACATGCGTGACGTCGAGCTTCGCCTCCTCGGCGAAGGCGGCGGAGAAGGCATGCGAGGTGCTGCCCGCGCCGTAGTTGCCGAAGGACAGCGGCCGCCCGCGACCCCACTCGACGAATTGCTGCAGCGTGGTGATGGAGGCGGGCACCGCGGGGCCGACCATGAAGGTGATGGAGCCCGTGCCGACGCGGCCGACGAAGGAGAAATCCTTGATCGGGTCGTAGGGGAAGCGCCGCAGCACCACCGGCGCCTGGAAGATCGCGGTGATGGTCATCAGCAGGCTGTAGCCATCCGGCGCGGAGCGGGCAATGTGCTCGGCGGCGAGCATGCCGGAGGCGCCGCTGCGGTTCTCGACGATCACCGTCGCGCCGCCGAGCGCGGCCTGCAGCGGCTCCTGCAGCAGGCGCGCGACGATGTCGGTGCCCCCGCCGGCGGGATAGGCGACGACGATGCGGACCGGGCGATCCGGCCAGCGCGCTTGCGCCAGGGCGGGCCTGGCGAAGGGCGCGGCGGCAAGCCCGGCGACGATGGCGCGACGGTTCATGGGCAAAACCTCCCTTGCGGGCGCCTGCCTGTCCCGGCGCCTCTTTGCGCGCCGAGACTAGGGGCTCGCGCCGCCGCGCTTCAACGAAAACCGCGCGGCGCGCCCGGCGTGGCGGGCCGCCTCAGCCGGTCTGGTGCAGGTTCAGGGTCTCCGCCATCTCCTGCCACTGGTTCATCGTGCGCTGCACCGAGGCGCGGAAGGTCGGCGGGTCCTCGTAGCCCGGGATGGTGTCGATGGCGCGCAGCCGCGCGACGAAGTCATCGGCCGTCACCACCTTGCGGAAGGCCGGCACCAGCCGGTCCAGCACGGCCTGCGGCACGCCGGCCGGCGCCATCATCCCGGTGAAGCCCGAGAAGTTGAAGCGCTGCGAGTAGCCGAGCTCGAGCAGCGTCGGCACGCGGTCGGCCAGCGAGGGCACGCGGTCGGGCCCGCCCGTCGCCAGCGGCCGCAGCCGGCCGGCCTTGAACATCTCGCCGGCGACGATGGTGCTGTGGAAGCCGCCGTGGAAGCTGCCGGCCAGGAAGTCCTGCACCATCGGCGCCTCGCCGCGATAGGCGACCTGCGTGACGTTGAGCTTCGTCTCCTGCGCCAGCAGCGCGCCGAAGGCATGCCCGGTCGAGCCCTGGCCGTAATTGCCGAAGGCGAGTTCCTTGCCCTGGCCCCAGGCGACGAAGTCCTGCAGCGTCTTCACGCTGGCCGGCACGCTGGGACCGACGGCGAAGGTGATGGCGGTGGTGCCGAGCCGGCCGACGAAGGCGAAGTCCTTGATCGGGTCGTAGGGGAAGCGGCGCTGCGTCACCGGCGCCTGCACATGCGTGGTGATGTTCACCAGCAGCGTGTAGCCGTCGGCCGGCGCCTTGGCCGCGACATCGGTGCCGATCAGCCCGCCGCCGCCGCCACGGTTGTCGATGACCAGGGGCTGGCCGAGCTCGGCCGAGAGCGGCTCGGCGATCATGCGCGCCCAGGTGTCGGTGCCGCCGCCAGCCGGGAAGGGCACGATGATGCGCACCGGCCGGTCCGGCCAGCGGGCCTGCGCGCGGGATGCGGCGGGCAGGGCGAGCGTGGCGGCGGCGGTGCCGGCCAGGCCGAGCAGGCGGCGGCGGTCGATGGACAAGGCGCATTCCTCCCTGGTGCGGGACCTGCGCTCTTCTCCGCGGCGCGGCCCGGAGTGCGAAGCCTAGATCAGGCCGCGGCGCGAGGGAATTGCGCGCCGGCGCAAGCATCGGCGCTCAAAGCGGCGGGAGAGCGGCAGCCGCGCCGCCCGCCGCGCGTTGCATGCCGCAACGAACCGCTGCGGAGGAACGCCATGCCCCCCCCTGCGCCCGCCTCGATCCCCGGCCGGGGCGCTGCCTCTGCTTGGCGCGGTTCTGCTTGCGGCCGCGCCTGCCCTGGCGCAGCCCCGCCCGGCGGAGGAGCGCGCGACCGGCACCGTCACGATGGAGCAGCCGCCGCCGGAGCCGCGCGGCGTCGTGATCGAGCGCCCCGGCGCGCCGCCGGTGGTGGTGCCGCGCGGCAGCGCGCTCGATATCCGCGGCGCCAACCTGGTGGTGGTCGAGGAGACCTCGCGCGGCACGCGGCTGACGGTGCAGAACGACGTGCTCTTCGACTTCGACCGCGCCGAACTCCGCCCCGAGGCGCGCGAGGCGCTGGAACGCGTCGCCGACCTGATCCGCGACCGCCATCCGCAGGCGGTGCGCATCATCGGGCACACGGATGCGGCGGGCAGCGATGCCTACAACCAGGTGCTCTCCGAGCGCCGTGCCCGGGCGGTGGAGGCCTGGCTGGCACGGGAAGGCGGCGGCGGCCTGCCGCCGATGCGCACCGAGGGCCAGGGCGAGAGCCAGCCCGTGGCGCCCAACACGGTGAACGGCCAGGACAATCCGGAGGGCCGGCAGCGGAACCGCCGCGTCGAGGTGCTGCTGGAGCGCTGAGCGCCGGGTTGCCCTTCGGCGCTCGGGCCATCGGGCCTCAGGCCTGCGTCGGATAGACGAAGCCGAAGGCGGGCCAGTTGCTCTGGCCGAAATCATTCACCCGCGGATACCAGATGCGCACCAGGGTCCAGTCATTGGCCTCGGAGATGTCGAGCACGGGCTGGTCGCGCGCGACCCGGCCCTTGTTCGCGCCGGAGCCCCAGTTGGCGTGGTCCACCCGGATCTCGCGCCGGGAGACGACGCGCGCGACCACCGAGACATGGCCCTGCCGCAGCCGCGCGGTGCGCATCAGCACCAGCACGGCGCCTGGCCGCGGCGCGCGACCGCGGGCATAGCGTCCCTCGGCCGCCGCCCACCACTCCCAGGCATCCCCCGCCAGCGTGATGCCGGAGCGGGACCGGGCATAGGGAACGCAGGACCAGCCGCTGCCTTCCTCGCCGGGAACGTCCCGGCGGCCGGGCCTGGCGATGCGGGAACTGCCGCAGGCGGCCTGGGCGAGCAGAAGGGGGAGCAGCAGGCCACCGCCGAGGACACGGCGCCGCCGCTGGGGCGTCCCCGCCCGCGTCACGCTGCTGGCGACCCTTGCCATCCGCTGCGGTGACCTCCCGGGGGATTCCGTCGAATCCCGGGCGGCGATCCTAGCCCACGCCACCCCCCGGCATGCAAGCCTGTGCAATGCTCAATCGGGTGGTATTGACATCCTGCGCGAAGCCGCCGATGCGGCCAACCGAGGTGGCAGCCGCGACTCGCGGCGCCATCGCCCGGCTCCGGTCCCCGCCGGGGCGCATGCCATGTCGCGAGGTCCGATGAGCACGAAACGCCCTGGGCACGGGTTCCTCCGCCGCGCCGCTTCCGTCCTGGGCGCCGCCGCCGCCCTGTCGCTGGTCCTGGCGCCCGCCGCCGAGGCCGCCCGCTGCACCAACCCCGAGGACCAGGCGGTGTTCGAGGTCGAGGCGCTGAAGACTGAACTCATGGTCGTCGCCACGACCTGCAAGGGGAACAACGAGGACCGCTACAACGCCTTCGTCACCCGCTACCGCCCGGCCCTGGTCGAGAGCAACCGCCGCATCGGCCAGTACTTCCAGCGCGTGCACGGGCGCAACGGGCAGAGGCAGAACGACATCTTCATTACCGAGCTGGCCAATGCCCGCTCCAACGTCGCGCGCCAGCTCGGCGGCGACTTCTGCGACCGCAATGCCGGCCTTTTCGAGGAGGTGATGGCCCTGCCCTCCATCACCGAGCTGCCGCCCTATGCGGCGACGAAGGACCTGCTCGCCTCGGGCGTCACCGCCTGCCCCGGCGGCTCGCCGGCGGCGCCGGCCCAGCGTTCGAGCAGCCGCCGATGAACCTCGCGGCCCGCGGCCTCGCCGGCCTTTCCCTGGCGGCCATCCTCGCCGGCTGTGCCCAGGAGTCCGGGCCGGCCGCCTCCACCCGCCGCGTCTTCCACGCCGACCTGCAGGGCGGTGCCGCGGTCTGCACCGTGCCGCGCGATATCGCGCTGACCGCCGGCCAGCAGACCGAGACGCGCATGACCGTCGGCAACGACGGCGGCTGGTGCGGCATCACCGTCTCGCAGTCCGGGCCGAGGCCCTACGATGCCGGGCTGCTGGTGGAGCGGCCGCGGCACGGCCGGGTGCATGTGCGCAAGGTCGGCGACGTCACGCGCGTCGACTTCACGCCGGACGCCGGCTTCGTCGGCGCCGACAGCTTCACCGTGCGCTTCCTGCCCGGCAACCCGGCGCTGAAGGTCGCGGTGACGGTGCAGGCGGGCTCGGCCGCGCGGGCGGCAACGCCCGCGGCGGCGCCGGCGCGGCGCTGACCCACCGCGGCAGGGCGGCGCGCCAGCCTGACCACCCGGTTGCCCCGGCATGGGCCGGCAACCGGCAGGACGAGGAGGCCGGCGCGCCATGCCGCTGCAGGTGATCGGGCCCGGCTTCGGGCGCACGGGGACGGCCTCGCTCAAGCGGGCGCTGGAGATCCTGGGCTTCGGCCCCTGCCACCACATGGAGGAGGTCTTCGCCCG
>CAYNYQ010000194.1:0-8877 GCA_964401305.1 uncultured Acetobacteraceae bacterium
GTCGCCGTCGCATCCTGGAACGTGCACAAGTGCATCGGCTCGGACGGCCGCTACGACCCGGCGCGCACCGTGGCCGTCATCGCCGAGCTCGGCGCCGATCTCGTCGCCCTGCAGGAGGTCGATCGCCGCTTCGGCCGCCGCACCGCGCGGCTCGACCCCGTCGCGCTGGAGCGTGAGACGGGCCTCGTGCCCGTGCCCGCCTCCGACCTGCCGGACGGGCTCGGCTGGCACGGCAACGCGCTGCTGGTGCGTCGTGGCGCGCGCTGGCGCCTGCGCCGCCTCGACCTCCCCGGCGCCGAGCCGCGCGGCGCCGTCGTGGCCGAGCTCGAGCTGCCCGGCGGGGCGGCCCCCTTGCGCGTGGTCGCGGCGCATCTCGGCCTGCTGCAGCGCTGCCGGGCCCGGCAGGCCGCGACCATCCTGCGCGAGGTCGCGCAGGGTCCGACCATGCCGACCCTGCTGCTCGGCGACCTGAACGAGTGGCGCCCGGACGGCGCGCGCTCGGCGCTGCGCGTGCTCTCGCCGCTCTTCGGCCCGGTCGCGGGCGGGCTGCCGAGCTTTCCCTCGCGCCTGCCGCTGCTGGCGCTGGACCGCATCCTCGGCTGCCCGCACGCGCCGGTGCGCGCGCTGGCGGTGCACGACACGCCGCTGGCGCGCCTTGCCTCCGACCACCTGCCGCTGAAGGCGCGGGTGCGCCTGGCCGGCATCCCGGGGCAATCGCCGGCCTTCGCCGCCGCGGCCTGAGCGCCCGCGCAACGATGCGCCCCGGCCCCCGAGCGGCACCTCCCATGGTCCCGAAGGGCGGCCGGCCGCGGGGCCGCGGGATGGGCAGGCCCCGCGGCGGCCCGAGGGTCGGGGCGTCCGACGGCATGCGGGGCCGGATCGGTCCGGCCGCCGCGGTCACGGACGCGCTCCGCGCCCGAACCGTCCGCCGGCTGAGCCGTTCCGGCCTGCGATGCGCCGTGCCGGACCCCTTCGCCCCGCTCGCTGCGCCCGCCTGACGGCGCAGGCCGGGACCGGCGCGACGACCGGCGGCTGCCCACGGCAGGGAGGCGCCACGAGGATGGCCGCAGCGCCAGCCCCCCGCCTGGCGGAGACGACGCCCGGCGACGCCTCGCTCGACGCGGTGCTTGCCGCCGCGCGGGCGCGCATCGGTGCCGCCGGCGACGCCGTCGGGCTGCTCGCCGAAGGCGCCGAGGCCTTCGCGCTGCGCGTCGCCAGCGCCCGCGCGGCCACCCGCCGGCTCGACCTGCAGTACTACGCCTGGCACGGCGACCGCACCGGCACGCTGCTGGCGCGCGAGGTGCTGGCGGCCGCCCGGCGCGGCGTGCGGGTGCGGCTGCTGCTCGACGACGTCTTCGCGCATGGCCGCGAGCGGATGCTCACCGCGCTCGACGCCCATCCGCGGCTCGAGGTGCGGGTGTTCAACGCCAGCCGCTGGCGCGGCTTCGGCGGCCTCGGCTTCGCGCTGGAGATGCTGCTCGGCGGCTGGCACCTGAATCGGCGCATGCACAACAAGCTCTGGATCGCCGACGGGCACCTGGCGATCGCCGGCGGCCGCAACCTCGGCGATGCCTATTTCGATGCAGCCGAGACCTTCAACTTCCGCGACCTGGACGTGGTCCTCTCCGGCCCCTCCGTGGCCGCGGCCGGGGCGCTGTTCGAGGCCTACTGGACCAGCGGGCTCGCGCGGGCGGCCCGCGCCGTCAGCGCCGCGCGCGACGCCAGGGGTGGCCTCGCCACGCTCTCCCGCCGGCTGGTCGCCGCGGCGGAGGAGCCGGTCGCGCGGCAGCTGCTGGCCGACATCCCCGAGGGCGAGGCCCTGGCAGCGCGGCTCGCCCGCTGCCTGGTGCCGGTGGGGCCGGAGGCCGGGCTGCGCGTGGTCGCCGACCCGCCCGCCAAGGCCCGCGGCCCGCGCTTCGGCAAACGTCGCCGCGCCGCGGCGCGGGCGCGCGACGCGCTGGCCCCGGTGCTCGCCGCCGCGTTCGCGGGGGCGCGGCACGAGGCGCTGCTGATCTCGCCCTACTTCATCCCCGGCGAGGCCGGCATGGCCACGCTGCTCGGCATGGTGCGGCGCGGCGTGCGGGTCTCGGTGGTGACCAACTCGCTCGCCGCGACCGATGTCGTCGCCGTCCACGGCGGCTACGCGAAGTACCGCGAGGCGCTGCTGGCGGCCGGCATCGCGCTGCACGAGCTCAAGCGCAGCGGCGGGGAGCGGGCGACGCTGTTCGGCTCGCGCGGCGCCAGCCTGCACACCAAGGCGCTGCTGGTGGACGGCGCGCTGCTCGGCGTCGGGTCCTTCAACCTCGATCCGCGCTCGGCCTCGCTGAACACCGAGATGGGCGTCTTCGTCGCGCAGCCGCAGCTTGCCGCGGCGCTGGCGGCCGAGCATGCGCGGCTGGCCGACCCGGCACGCAGCTGGCGGCTGGAGCCGGGCGAGGGGGGCAGCGGCCTGGCCTGGGTCGATACCGATGCGGCGGGGCGGCCCCGTCGCCAGGGCGGGGCGGAGCCCGGCGCCGGCCTCGCGCGGCGCCTGCTGGCGACGCTGATGCGCTGGCTGCCGGTGGAGAAGCAGCTGTAGGGCGCCCGGCCCGCCCCGCCCTTCGGCGACGCCGCCCTATCCCGGCTGCTCCGCCTCCGGCCCCTCGGCCTCGCCGCTGCCGGCGCTGGCCTGCAGGTTCGCCTTCATGTGCAGCAGCGCCGCGATGACCGTGGCGCGCTGCTCCGGCCCCAGGCCCTGCGTCGCCTCGGCATCGAAGCTGGCGCGGGCGGCGTCGATCTCGGCCAGCACCGGCGCGGCGGCGGGCGTCAGGTGCAGGCGCCAGACGCGGCGGTCGGCGGGGTCGGCGCGGCGCTCCACCAGGCCGCGGGCGGCCAGCCGGTCCACCAGGCGGCCGACCGAGATGGGCTCCACCTCCAGCAGCACGGCGAGCTCGCGCTGGGTCAGGCCGGGCCGGCTGCGCAGCCGGAACAGGATCAGCCATTGGGCCCGGGTCATGCCCTGCGCCCGGGCGCGCCGGTCGGCCAGCGTGCGCACCAGCCGCGCGGCGTCGGTGAGCACGACGAGCAGGTCGGTGTCGAAGCGGAGGTCGGGGGCGTCCTGGGGCACGCCCGCACTCCTGCGCGCGACCGGCCGGCCGGTCCACCCCCTATCGAACCCGCTCAGTACTCGAACTCGTAGGAGAGGCCGATGCGGTCGCCCGCCGGCCCGGTCGCCGTCTGCCCCTCCAGCCTGAGGCGTGGCGTCAGCTCCAGCTCCACCGCGACGCCGGTCTGCCCCTGGGCGCCCTGCCGCACGCCGAGGAAGACGCCGGGCGCCACGTAGCGCCCCGCCTCCACCGCCGCCCGGCCCTGCGGGTCCGTCGTCACGCCGAGCCGGTCGAGCCCGAGCGCGCCGCGGATCTTGTCGAGCACGTCCGGCCCGCTGGAGACGCCCGTCAGCTGCGCCACCGCCTGAGCCAGCTGGGCGATCTCGAAGGGCGAGAGGTTGGAGGTCGCGCGGTCGAAGAGCAGGCGCGAGAGCACCTCGTCCTGCGGCAGCTCGGGGACGGAGCTGAAGGTGATCTCGGGCGCGGCCGGCGTGCCCTGCACCCCGACGGTGATGGTCGCCGTGCGGGTGCGCGAGACGGCGGCGAGGTCGAGCACGGGCTGCAGCGTGCCGGTGGCGAAGCTGATCGTGCCGCGCTGGAAGGTCAGCCGCCGCGCCAGCACGTCCAGCGTGCCGCGGCGCAGGGTCAGCCCGCCGGTCGGGACCGGCGCGGCCAGCGTGCCGCCCAGCGTCACGTCGCCGCCGAGCTCGGCCTCGATCCCTCGCCCGCGCACGAAGATCGGGCGCGAGGTGGTCACCGTCACCTCCAGCGCGATCGGCGGCAGGCCGGTGCCGGGGGCCGGCACCGCGCCGGGCGGCGGCGGCTCGGGCGGCGGCACGGCGCCGGGCGGCGGGGTGCCGCGGATGCGCACGTTGGGCAGCACGGGGGCGCTGGCCGGCAGGGTCTCGGGGATGCGCAGCTCGGCCCCGGCGATGTCCACCCGCCCGGCCAGCCGGCCGGCCAGCCCCCCGCCGGGCGCCAGCAGCGGCCCGGCCAGCCGCAGGTCGGCGTTCAGCGTCGCCGTGCCGTAGGGAGAGGTCACCGGCCGGGCATTGCGCGCGGTCAGCACCAGGTCGGCGGGGATGCCCGGCGCCAGCGGCGCCAGGCTGCCGGAGAGCGCGATCCGCCCCCCGCCCGGCGTGCGCCCGGCGAGGTCCTGCACCAGCAGCCGCTCCCCATCGGCCACCAGGCTGCCGTTGATGCCGCTGAGCCGCACGCCGGTCGCCGGGTTGCGGTACTCCACCCCCTGCAGCGTCACCCGCCCGCCGGGCCGCGGCGCCGCCAGCGGCCCCTCGGCGCGGAGCGCCAGGACGACGCGGCCGGTAACGCGGTCGGCGCCGCCGGCGAGGAAGGGGGCGGAAAGCGGGGCGAGGTCCAGCGCCCCGTCGGCGGTGGCGGCGATCGTCGCCTCCGGGCCGAAGCCGCGCGGCAGCCGCGCGCTGGCCTGCAGCCGCCCGGCCGGCCCGGCCTCCAGCACGGCCCGCGCCTCCGCCGCGCCGCCGGCATCGAGCCGCGCCTCGGCGGTGAGGCCGAGCGCCGGCAGGCCCTGCGCCCAGGCGGCGCCGGCCTTGATCCCGCTGCCCTGCAAGGTCGCGCGGATCTCGGGCGCGGCGGTGGGGCCGGTGACCCGCAGCTGGCCGGAAAGCGTGCCCTCCGGCTGCACCCCCGGGGCGAAGCGGGCGGCCAGGGCGAGCGGCAATGCCGTGACCGTGGCGGCGAGGTCGGCGCGCTCGGGCCCCCAGCGGCCGCTGGCCTGCAGCCGCCCGCCGGCGGCGAGGATCACCGTCTCGCCGATCTCGACCCCGCCATCGGGCCCGAGCGTGATCCGGGCCGGGCCGGCGAGGCGCAGCGCCTCCCCGGCCAGTTCGGCCTCGAGCGCGGCGAGGTCGAGGCGGCGGCCGCCGGCCTCGGTCGCCTCCACCCGGCCGCGCCCGGCGAAGCGGCCGAGCGGCAGGTCGCCGCCGCCGCGCCCGGCGAGCGTCCAGGCCAGCGCGGCGGGCGTGCCGGCGACGGTCGCCTCGACCCCGGCCAGGGCATTGCCGCCAAGCCCAAGCAACGGCGCCTCCAGCCGGGCCTCGATGCCCTGGGCGCCGTCGCGGGGGGCGAGCGTCGCGGCGAGGCTCACCCGCCCCGCCAGCCCCGGCACCCCACCGAGCCGGCCGAGCAGCGCCAGGTCCCGCGCCTCCAGCCGGGCGCTGCCGTCGAAGAGCAGGGCGGCGGTGTCGAGCAGGCCCTCGGCGGTGAGGCGGGCGGCGTCCTCGCCGACGCGCAGCTCGGCCTCGGCCAGGCGCAGGCCCTGCGCGCCCTCGGGCTGGCCGCGCAGCGCGAGGCGGATCGGCTGGCCATCGAGCCGCGCCGCCAGCCTTGCCTCGGCCCGCGGGGCGGAGAGCGGCTGATCCACCCGGGCCGCGAGGTCGATCCCCTCCAGCACCCGGCCGCCGACGGCGATGCGGCCGGACTCCGCCGCGAGGGTCAGGCTCGGGTCGGCGAGGCTGCCGGTGGCGCGCGCCTCGGCCCGGAGCGCGCCCTCCGACCCGGCGCCGAGCACGCCGAGATCGGGCAGGGCGAGGCGCGCCGTGACGTCGATCGGCGCGGCGAGGCTGCCGGCCAGGGCGAGCCGCCCGGCCGCGCCTTCCAACGCGAGGTCGAGCACGGGCCCGGGCAGCGCCACGGTGCCGGCGAGGCGCGGCGCGGGGCCGAGCACCGCATCGGCCTGGGGGATGCCGGTGGCGAGGCCCTGCGGCGCGGCCTCCAGCGCGATGCGCGGGGCGGCGAGGGTGCCGGTGATGCGCACCACCGCCCGCGCCGCCTCCCAGGCGAGGCCGGGCGGCAGCAGCGCGGCGAAGCGCGCGGCGTCGGGCAAGGCGAGCGTGACGGTCAGGTCCGGCGCCTCGCGCGCCAGGTCGAGGCTGCCCGCCACCGCCGCCTGCCCCGCCGGCAGGTCGAGGGCGAGGCGGGTCAGCGTCACCACCTGCGAGCCCGCGGGCTTCGCCGCGTCGAGGGCGAATTGCGCCGGGCTGGCCAGCGGCGCCGCTTCCGGCGGCAGCAGCGGCGCGATGCGCGCCGTGCCGGTGAGCTGCGCGCCGAGGGCGCCGTCGCCGCCGGCGCGCACCGTGCCCTCGGCCGCCAGCCCGAGCTCGGGGCCGAGCGCCGCCTGCAGGCTCAGCGCCGCGCCCGCGGCCGCCGGCCCGTCCAGCGATAGGTCGAGCGCCAGCGGGTATTGCGGGACGCCGATCAACCCGGGGCCGAGCCCGCCCTCGGGCTCGCGCAGCGTGACCGTGGCGCGCAGCCGGTCCTGCGGCGGGTCGAGGGCGAGGTCGATCGCCGCGCGCCCCTCCGCATCGAGGCGCCGCAGCTCGAGCTGCGCGGTCAGCCGGCCCTCGCCGAGGCGGCCCTGGCCCTCGAGCGCGAAGCGGGCGGCCTGGCCCAGCACCGGCTCCTGCAGCAGGAGCTCGGCGACCGCCAGGCGGTCGAGGGCGAGGTCTACCGGCAGGTCCGGCAGGCCCGGGATGACCCCGGCATTCGGGTCGGCCGGCGCGGCCGGGGCGCCCGGGTCGGCGGCGGGCAGGCGCCGGACCTCCATGCGCTGCGCCTCCAGCCCCTCGAGGCGCAGCACGCCGCGCAGCAGGGCGGTGGGCGCGATGTTGAGCCGGACATCGTCGAGCACCAGCCAGACCCCCTGGCTGTCGGCGAGGGTCATGCGCCGGGCCCGTGGCGCGGCGCGCCAGGCGCCCTCCAGCCCCTCCACCTGCAGGCCCGGCACCAGGGATTGCAGCTGGCGCTCGAGGAAGGAGGGGGCGACGGCGCGCTCCTCCTGCTGGGCCGAGGCGCCGAGCGCGGCGGCGAGCAGGAGCAGGAGGAAGGGGAGAAGCCGCCGCATGCCGCTCAGAACGCCTGGCCGATGCCGACATAGAGGCCATAGCCCGAGGAGCCCTGCTGGCGCACCAGCGGCAGCGCGACATCGGCGCGGATCGGCCCGATGGCAGTGTGGTAGCGCAGGCCGATGCCGGCGCCGGCGCGCAGCTCGGAGAGGTCGGGCGCGCTGCCGGTGGCCACCGAGCCGGCATCGAGGAAGGCGACCGCGCCGAAATCGCCCCAGACGCGCTGGCGCCACTCGATGCTCGCCTCCACCAGGCTGCCGCCGCCGGTGGGCTTGCCGGTGAGCGGGTCGCGCGGCCCGATCGACTGGTAGTCGTAGCCGCGCACCGAGCCGCCGCCGCCGGCGTAGTAGCGCAGGTGCTGCGGCACGTTGGCGGTGTTCGCGCCCAGCAGCGAGCCGATCGTGCCGCGCAGCGCCAGGATGCTGCGCCGGTCGCCCAGCACGTCCCAGTAGGTGCTGGCGGTGACCCGGGTGGGCGCGAAGGGCTGGTCGTCGCGGAAGGAGTAGGAGGGGGTGACGGTCGCGTTCAGCCGCCAGCCGCGCGCCGGGTCGAGCAGGCTGTCGGTGCCGTCGTAGCGCCCGCCGAAGGTGACCCCGGCGATCTGGTAGGGGCGGAGGGTGCCGTCCGGCGGCCCGGCCTCGCCGATATCGGCGGTGGGGCCGGCGAAGAGGGTCAGCCGCTCGCTGCGCCGCTGCTCGAACAGCAGCGAGGCGACGGCGGCGTCGCGGTCATAGGCCTCGAGCCGCTCGCGCAGCGCGCCGAGGGTGGCGACCAGGGCGAGGTCGGTGCCGAAGGCGGCGGGCACGCGCAGCGTCGCGAAGCCGCGGTAGGTCATCTGGTCGACGCCGCTGGTCACGCCGATGCGCGCCACCTCGCCCTCGAGCCGCAGCCGCTCGGCATGGCCGAAGAGGTTGCGGTGCTCCCAGTAGAGCCGCACGGCCGGGCCGTAGTTGGTCTCGTAGGCGATGGTGCCGCCGATGGCGCGGCGCGGCCGCTCGGCGACGGCGAAGGTCACCGGCAGGCGGCCGGCGGGGTCCAGCGTGTCGCCCACCTGCGCGCGCACGGATTCGAAGGCGCCGAGCGCCATGAGGTCCTTGCGCGCGCGCTCCAGCCGCTCCGGGCTGTAGGTCTCGCCCTCGAGCCGGCGCGCGGCGAAGCCGGCGAGGAAGCCGGGATCGACGCGCGCCGTCCCGGCGATGGCCGGCGGGGCGAAGGCGGCGCGCGGGCCGGGGGCGAAGAGCCAGGCGACGCTCACCGTTCGGCGGTCGTAGTCGACCAGCGTCTCGCGCCGCACCACGCTGGCAAGGGGGTGCCCGGCGGCCATCAGCCGGTCCAGCAGCCGGCGCTCGGCGGTGAGCACGGGGGCAGCGCGGGCCGGGTCGCCGACGGCGAGGCCGAAGGGCTCCGCGGTGGCGGCGGCGAGGGCGGCCTCGCCCTCCGGCGTCGCGGCGCGCATCTCGATGCGGCTGATGGTGTAGCGCGGGCGGAGGTCGATGGCGACGCGCACCGCGACGGGCGGGGGCGGCTGCTGCCCCGGCGCGGGATCGAGCGCGGCGAGGCGGTCGGCAAGGCTGGGGTCGCCGATCGGCTCGCCGGCGATGCGCACCGCGACGGCGGCGCCCCAGTAGCCTTCGGAGTGCAGCACCCGGGCGAGGCGCTCGCGGTCGGCGGCCGCCCGCGCGACCAGGCCGAAGCCGGTGGTGGGCGCCACCTCGCGCAGCCCGACGAGCTGCGAGGCGGCGGCCAGCGCCGTGTCCAGCGTCTCGTCGCCGGTGGGCTGGATCTCGACCGTGTAGGGGAGGGTGCCGCCATCCTCCGCCGCGTCGTCCGGGGCGGGCGCGCCGGGCCCGGCCTGCGCGCCGGGCGCGGCGGCCGGGCCGCGTTCCGCCGCCACGGCGGCGAGGGCAAGC
>CAYNYQ010000195.1:0-6959 GCA_964401305.1 uncultured Acetobacteraceae bacterium
GCGGCGCGGCGGCGGCGGAGGCGATCGCCGGGCTCAGCGCGCTGGCCGGCGCGGCCGACATTCCGGCGCTGGAGGCGGCGATCGGCCGCGCCCGGCGCCGCGATGCGCTGGCCGCGGAGATCGGCACCCTGGCGCGCATCCTCGCCGAGCAGGGCGACGGGCTGGACGAGGCGGCGCTGCGCGCCGAGGCCGCCGGAATCGACGCCGATGCCGCGCAGGCGCGCCTTGCCGAGATCGGGCACGAGCAGGCGGCCTGCACCGAGCGCATCGGCCAGCTCGGCGGCGATCTCGCCCGCGCCGGGGAGCGGCTGGCGGGCTTGCGCCGCGGCCGCGACGCCGCCGCCCATGCCCAGGCCGCCGAGCAGGCGCTGGCCGAGGCGCGCGAGGCGGCCGAGCGCTATGCCCGCATCCATCTCGCCCGCTCGCTGCTGCGCGCCGGCATCGAGCGCTTCCGGGCCGAGCGGCAGACGCCGCTGCTGCGCGCCGCGGGCGGGCATTTCGCGCTGCTGACCGGCGGGCGCTACGCCAGGCTCGGCGTCGACCAGGATGCGCAGGGCCGCGCCCTGCTGCAGGCGGTGCGCGACGACGGCACGGAATGCGCCGTCGAGGCGCTGAGCGAGGGCACGCGCGACCAGCTCTACCTCGCGCTGCGGGTGGCGCTGGTGGAGAGCGCGGCGGCGGAGGGCGAGCCGCTGCCCTTCATCGCCGACGACCTGCTCGTGCATTTCGACGATGCGCGCGCGGCGGCGGCGATCGCGCTGCTGGCGCGGCTCGGCGCGGCGACGCAGGTGATCCTGTTCACCCACCACGATCACATCGCGGCGATGGCGCAGCGCCAGGCTGGCGTGGCGCTGCAGCGCCTGCCGCCGCTCGCCGCGCCGGCGGCGCTGACGGCGGCCTGACGGCGCGCCTTCAGGGTGTGGATGCGCCGGGGGGCTTGCCCCGCCGGGCCGCGCCGCGCGACAACCGCGGCGGGAGGACCGCGCGCCATGACCGAGCATCGCCTCGACGTGCTGATCCAGGGCTATCCGGGCAAGTCGCTCTGCCATGGCGGCCTGGGCTGGAGCACCATCGCGCTGATCCGCGGAGCGGGGCGCACGGTGCTGATCGATGTCGGCAGCTTCGCGGTGCGGCCGGAATTCGCCCGCCAGCTCAAGGCCGCCGGCTGCGCGCCGGAGAGCGTGACGGACGTGGTGCTGACCCATGCGCATTGGGACCACAGCGTGAACTACACGCTGTTCCCGAACGCCGATGTCTGGATCGGGCGCGCCGAGATGGACTGGGCGACCGCGACGCCCGTGGGGTTCAACCCGCTGCCCGAGCTCTACGTGCAGGATCTGGCGCGGCATCCGCGGCTGCACCTGCTGGCGGATGGCGAGCGCTTCCTCGATGTCTTCACCGCGCATCTCTGCCCGGGCCATACGCCGGGCTGCCTGGTGTATCGCTTCACGGGGCGTGACGTACCGGTGGTGATCAGCGGCGATGCCGCGAAGAACCGCGCCGAGCTGCTCTCCATGGCGACCGACATGACGATGGACGCCGCGGCGAGCCGCGCCAGCCTCGATCGCATCTGGGGGCTGTGGCGCGAGGTGCCGGGCACGCTGCTGATCCCCGGGCACGACCTGACCATGCGGCTCGGCGCCGATGGGCGGCCCGAATACATCGGGCAGCGGCGGGCGGGGATCGCGGCGTGGTTCAGCGAGGACCTCGCGGTGATGGAGGAGTTCGACATCTCCGCGCCGCGGTTCTGAGTGCCACTTCAACACCGCGCCTGGGTCCGCCTGCCCTCCGGCCGCCGCCTCGACCTCATCGCGCCGACGCCCTTCGACTGGACCGACGAGGATCTCGCCATCGGTCTCTCCCGCACCTTCCGCTGGGGCGGGCATTCGGTCTGGCCCGGCGCGCCGCTTTCCGTCGCGCAGCATTCGCTGGCGGTGCTCGCGCTGCGCCGCGCCCGCGCCCGCGGCGGCCTCGCCCAGGCCGAGCTGCGGCGCGAGCTGCTGCACGATGCCGAGGAGGGGCTGCTCGGCTTCGACTGCATCTCCCCCCTCAAGCCCTTCCTGGGCGAGGGCTTCGCCGCGCTCTCGGCCCGGCTCTCGGCGGCGGTGGCGCTGCGCTACGCGCTGCCGCCCTGGAGCGCGGACGCGAAGCGCGCGCACAAGGCCTGTGACGTCGCGCTGGCCGCGGCCGAGGCCGTGCATGTCGCGGGCTGGACGCCGGAGGAGGTGCGCGGGACGCTCGGCATCAAGGCGGCGGTGCTCGCCGAGGACCCGCTGGCCGCGGCGCATGCCGAGCCGCCCTGGCGCCCCTGGCCGCCGGAGGTGGCGGCGGAACGCTTCCTGGCGATGCTGCGCCGGCTGGGCTGACGCCCCGGCGCCACGCCGCCCAGCGAGTGTCACGGAAGCGTCCCGGTATCGTCACACGACGGCAAGCAAGCCTGCCTACCTCGCGCCCCGCGAGGGAGCTTCACCAGGCATGATCCGCGTCGAGGGGCTGGAGGTCGTCTACCCGAACGGCACGCGCGCGCTGGCGCCGGTGAGCCTGGAATTCGACCCCGGCGCCTTCACCGTGCTGCTCGGCGCCTCGGGCGCGGGCAAGTCCACGCTGCTGCGCTGCCTGAACGGGCTGGTGCGGCCGAGCGCGGGGCGCGTGGTCGCGGCCGATGCCGGGGACATCGCCCGCGGTGCGGCGCTGCGCCGGCATCGGCGGCGCACCGGCATGGTGTTCCAGCAGCACCAGCTCATCGGGCGCGTCAGCGTGCTCGGCAACGTGCTGACGGGGCGGCTCGGCTACCATTCCTGGCTCCGCACCCTGCTGCCCTTCGGCCGCGCGGAGCGGCTGGCCGCGCTGGCCGCGCTCGAGCGCGTCGGCCTGCTGGAGACCGCGCTGCGCCGCGCCGACCAGCTCTCCGGCGGGCAGCAGCAGCGCGTCGGCATCGCCCGCGCGCTGGTGCAGCAGCCGCGGATGATCCTGGCCGACGAGCCGGTGGCGAGCCTCGACCCCGCGACGGCCGAGCGGGTGCTGGCGCAGCTTGCCGCGATCTGCCGCGAGGATGGGCTGACCGCCATCGTCTCGCTGCACCAGCTGGAATTCGCCCGCCGCTTCGCCGACCGCATCGTCGCGCTCGCCGGCGGCGCCGTGGTCTTCGACGGCCCGCCCGCCGCGCTCGATGCTGCCGCCATCGGCCGCATCTACGGCGCCGGCGGCCCCGCCCCACCCGTTCCCGCCCCCGAGGAGGCCTTCGCATGAACCGCCGCCACGCCCTCATCGCCGCCGCCGCCGCGCTGGCCCTGCCGGGCCTCGCCCGGGCCCAGACGCGGGATCCGCGGCGGCTGCGCGTCGCCCTGCTGCCGGACGAGAACGCCTCCACCCTGATCCAGAACGCGCAGCCGCTGAAGGCGCATCTCGAGAAGGCACTCGGCCGCGAGATCGAGCTGGTGGTGACGACCGACTATTCCTCGATGATCGAGGCGATGCGCTTCGGCCGCATCGAGGTCGCCTATTTCGGCCCCTTCTCCTACGTGCTGGCGAAGTCCCGCGCGCCGGCGATCGAGCCCTTCGCCGTCGGCATCGAGCGCGGCTCGCCGACCTACCAGAGCGTGGTCATCGCCACGGCGGAGGGGCCGGTGAAGCAGCTTGCGGACATCCGCGGCAAGCCCTTCGGCTTCGGCGACCAGGCCTCCACCTCCTCGCACCTGATCCCGCGCGCGCTGCTGCTGCAGCGGGCCGGACTCAAGGGCGGCGACGACTACCGCCCCGTACATCTCGGCACGCATGACGCCGTGGCGCGGGCGGTGCAGAACGGCCAGGTGCCGGCCGGCGCGCTCTCCAAGGCGATCTTCGACGTGCTGCTGGAGCGCGGCACGGTGGAGCGGGCGAAGGTGGTGGAGGTCACGCTCTCCGACCCGATCCCGAACTACCCGATGGTGATGCAGGGCAACCTCGCCGACCCGCTGAAGGCGCAGATCCGCAGCGCCTTCCTCGAGCTGAAGGATGCCGAGGTGCTGCGGTCCTTCCGCGTGCAGGGCTTCGCGCCGACCGACGACGCCGCCTACGACATCCTGCGCGAGACGGCGCGGGTGCTGGAGCTCGACCTCAGCCGGATGCGCGGATGAGCGGGGTCGGCCTCGCGCGCCCGGAGGCGATCCTCGCCGAGGAGCGGCGCGGTGCGCGGCGGCAGCTCGGCCTCGTTGGCCTGGTGCTGCTGGCCTGCCTCGCCGCGCTGGCGCAGACCGGCTTCCTCGACCCGGCGCGCTTCGCCGAGGGCATGCCGGCCCTCGCCCAGCTCGCCGACGAGATGATCCCGCCCGACTTCACCCGCTGGCGCGCCTGGCTCGGCCCGCTGGCCGACACCCTGGCGATGTCGGTCGCCGGCACGGTGCTCGCCGTGGCCTTCTCCCTGCCGCTGGCGCTGCTGGCGGCGCCGAACACCGCGCCGCACGGGGCGGTGGCGGCCCTGGCGCGGGTGCTGCTCGCCTTCCTGCGCTCCGTGCCCGAGATCATCATGGGCATCATCTTCGTCGCCGCGGTCGGCTTCGGCGCGCTGCCCGGCGTGCTGGCGCTCGGCCTGCATTCGGTCGGCATGGTCGGCAAGTTCTACGCCGAGGCGATTGAGCACGCCGACCCCCGCCCGATCGAGGCGGCGCGCGCGGCCGGCGCCTCCGCGCCGCAGGTGATCACGCACGCGGTGCTGCCGCAGGTGCTGCCGCAGCTGGCCGACATCACGATCTACCGCTGGGAGTATCATTTCCGCGCCTCCGCCGTGCTCGGCATCGTCGGCGCGGGGGGGATCGGCTTCGAGCTGATCGCGGCGCTCCGGCTGCTGGACTATGCGCAGGTCTCGGCCATCCTGCTGGCGATCCTCGCCTGCGTCGTCGTGGTGGACGGCATCGGGGCGTTCCTCCGGAAGCGGCTGAAGTGACGCGACCCCATATCCTGGCCACCGCCCGCATCTTCCCCGAGACCCGCGCCGCGCTCGAGGCGCTCGGCACGGTCGAGGCGAATGCCGGCACCGAGCCCTGGCCCGAGGCCGAGCGCCGCGCCCAGGCGGCGCGCGCCACCGCGCTGCTGGCCTTCATGACGGACCGGGTGGATGCGGATTTCCTTGCCGCCGCGCCCGATCTCCGCATCGTCGCCTGCGCGCTGAAGGGGGCCGACAATTTCGACCTCGCCGCCTGCCGGGCGCGCGGCGTCGCGGTGTCGCTGGTGCCGGACCTGCTGACGGCGCCGACCGCGGAACTGGCGATCGGGCTCGCCATCGGCCTGGGCCGGCACCTGCGGGCGGGCGACGCGGCCGTGCGCGGGGGCGGCTTCGAGGGCTGGCGGCCCGTGCTCTACGGGCAGGGGCTCGATGGCACGACGGTCGCGGTGCTCGGGCTCGGTGCGCTGGGGGCGGCGATCGCGGCCCGCCTCGCGCCCTTCGGCTGCCGGCTGCTTGGCGTCGATCCCGCGCGCGTGGCGCCGCCGGGCGTCGAGGCGGTACCGCTCGATGCGGCGCTGGCGGCCGCCGACCTCGTCATCGCCGCCCTGCCGCTGACGCCGGGCACGCTGCACCTGCTGGACGCGCCGCGGCTCGCGCGCATGCGGCCCGGCGCGCTGCTGGTGAACATCGGCCGCGGCTCCACGGTGCGGGAGGCGGCGGTGGCCGACGCGCTCGCGGCCGGGCATCTCGGCGGCTTCGCGGCGGACGTCTTCGAGCTGGAGGACTGGGCGCTGGAAGCCCGGCCGCGCGCCATCGACCAGCGGCTGCTCGCGCATCCGCGCACGCTCTTCACGCCGCATCTCGGCTCGGCGGTCGAGGGCGTCCGGCGCGCGATCGAGCTTCGCGCGGCGGCGAACATCGCCGACGTGCTGGCGGGGCGGGAGGCGCGCGACCGGGTGGCCTGACCCTTCACGCCGCCCCCGGTTGGCGCTTGATTGGGCGCCACGCCGAGGAGGAACCGCCATGTCCGCCGCAATCCCCATCGCGGGCAACCGCTTCGTCATCATCGGCGGCGCCAGCCTGGTTGGCTCGGCGACCGCGGGCGAGCTGCTGGACCACGGCGCGGCCGAGGTCGTGCTGTTCGACAATTTCGCCTTCGGCTCCGAGGAGGCGGTCGCCCACCTGAAGGACCATCCGCGCCTCCGGCTCGTCCGCGGCGACGTGATGCGCCTGCCCGAGCTGCTGCGCGCCACCGAGGGCGCGCAGGGCGTGCTGCTGCTGGCCGCCTACATGACCCTCTCGATGGACCGCGACCCCTGGGGCGGGCTCGACGTGAACATCCGCGGCGTGCAGAACGCGCTGGAGGCGGCCCGTGCCAACAAGGTGCGGAAGGTGGTCTTCGCCTCCTCCAACGCCGTCTACGGCTACGGCCCCGGCGTCGCCGGCGAGCTGGTGGAGCAGACCCCCTTCCACTCCGCCGGCGCCCCGCCCGCCGCCATCCTCTACGGCGCGAGCAAGATCATCGGCGAGCAGCTCTGCCGCGACATGAAGCGCCGGCACGGCCTCGACTACGTGGTGCTGCGCTATTCCACCGTGTATGGCGAGAGGCAGCACTATCGCGCGGCCAATGCGCTCTACATCATCGAGACCTTCGACCGGGTGCGCCGCGGCGAGGCGCCGCAGGTCTTCGGCGACGGCAGCGAGACCAAGCACTTCGTCTATGTCGGCGACCTCGCGCGCGCCAACCGCATGGCCTTCGAGAGCGCGGCGACGGATGTGGCGGTGAACACCTCCGGCCCGCGTCCCGTCACGACGCTCGAGCTGGTGCGCCTGGTCACGCGGCTGGCCGGTGGCGGGCCGGAGCCCGTCTTCATCGGCGAGGAGCCGGGCAAGGTGCGCCTTACCTCGGGCGGCGCCTTCCGCATCGCGCATGAGGAGGCGGAGCGCGTCCTCGGCTGGCGCCCGCTGGTCGACATGGAGGAGGGGCTGCGCCGCCTGATCGCCTGGCGCGAGGGCAACGAGCCGCGGGGCTGACGCG
>CAYNYQ010000195.1:7059-8864 GCA_964401305.1 uncultured Acetobacteraceae bacterium
GGGCTGCGCCGCCTGATCGCCTGGCGCGAGGGCAACGAGCCGCGGGGCTGACGCGTCCTGATGGCCGGAGCGCGGCAGGCGCGGAGGGCTGAATCAGGCCGCATGCACCGCATCCTGATGGCCGGAGCGCGGCAGGCGCGGAGGGCCGTCCCGCCCGCCCGGGAACCCGGGCTCGGTGCCTGCGTGACGGTGCCGGGGGCAGCCGCGGATCGCAGGACTGCGCATGCCCAGCATCGGATACAACCGATGATTGACGAAGTCCTCTAGAACTGGCAAGGCCCGGCTGTGAGCGCACTCGATCTTTCCATCGCCGGATCCCTTGCGCGCGACCTCGCCCCAGCCGATTTCCGCCGTATCGTGGAAAGTTTCGCCAGCGATATAGACCGGCTCGCCGATGAGATGGAAGCCGGCATGCACGTCGGCGACAACCTGGCCGTCCGCCGTGCCGCGCATGGCCTGGCCGGCGCCGCCGCCGCGGTGGGTGCCGCCGCGCTCGAGCAGGCGGCGCGTGTCGGCCTGGGGCCTGGACCCTATCCGCCCGGCTTCGTCGCCGCGGTGCGGCAGGCCGGCGCGGAGGCGATGCGGGAGCTGCGGGCGCTGATGATGGGGCGGGACGGCACCGCCTAAGTCGGGGCCGACGAAGGCTCGGCTGTCCGGCCCAAGGGGTGCCCCGCGTCGGCTCGGCTGCGCGACAGGCCTGCGGGGGCACGCCCTGCGCCCGATCCGCGGCGACCGTCGCTCCGGCCCCACTCTGCCAGGCACCAGCCGCGTCCCACGCCCTGCCCGGAATCGCCCCACAGCCGATCGCCGGCCGACGGGGTGCCCGAATGGGCGCCGCGACCAGGCGGCAGAGCCGGCACCGGCGATCGCGGGTGACGTACCGCGGCCCCTCGGGAGCCGCCGGTCAGCCCGCGCGCCAGCGCAGGCGCTGCAGCAGCCAGGCGCGATACCCGGCCAGCGCCTCCGCCGGCGGCGCCAGGGCGTGCAGAAGCCCCGCCGCATCGGGCCCCGAGAGCGGGCGCGCCTGCGCCTCCGCCCTCGCGCTGGGCCGCGCCTCCTCCTCCATCCAGCGCGCCGCGGCAGCGCGCCAGCGCGCGACCGGGTCGGCCGGGGTCAGCGCCGGCAGCACGACGGCGGCCGGGCACTGGGCCGCCGCCGCGGCGGAGCCCACGGCGGCCAGCAGGGCCCGCGGCGCCCGCGGCGCAAGCGTGTCCAGCAGCCCCGCCGTCCCCTCGGCGGCAGCGCCGAGCGTGTACCAGGGGTGCAGCGCCAGGGCCGCGGCCCGCCCGGCGGCATCCGGCCCCAGCAGGACGGCCGCATCGGCCGCGCCCTGCAGGATCGCCGCCCCCGCATCCTCCTGCGCCACGCCGAAGACCGGCTGCGCGGCGATCCCGAGCAGGTCGAGGGCCAGCAGCGTCGCCGCGAACGCGTGGTCCGGCGCCGGCAGGGCGAGGCGAAGCGGCTGCGCCAGCGGGACCTGTGGCAGGGCGGCGCGCGCCACCAGCAGCCCCGGCCGCTCCACCGCGCAGACCGGCAGCCAGCCCGCCGGGTCGAAGCGCGCGCGCGGGTCGCCGATCAGCCGGGCCTGGACGGCCGCGCCAGCCAGCACCAGCAGGGTCCGGCCGTCCGGATTGGCGGCCGTGGCGAAGCGGTTCGCGGCCGTCACGCCATCCGGCCCGCCGAGCGACTCCACCATGATGCCGAGGCCGGGCCCCGCCCCGCCGGCGCGCGCCAGCGCCACCGCGAGCTGCCGCCCCCACTCGGCGAGCGGCGCCGCGGGCGGGCCGGGCACCAGCAGGCTCGCC
>CAYNYQ010000196.1:0-8815 GCA_964401305.1 uncultured Acetobacteraceae bacterium
GGCAGCGCGGCCGGGGCCGAGGGGGGCGCGCCATCCCCGGGCAACCGGACGGCGGGCGCCGGTTCCGCCGCGGCTTGCAGCGGCAGGGCCGCGTCCTCCGCGGGTTCGCCCGTCGGGAGGGAGGCCAGGGACGCGCCGGGCGGCGGCAGGGCGGGCGCGCTGCCCTCGCCCGGCATCGGCCCGGGCCCGTCGGCGGTCGGCGCCGCCCCCGCGCCGCCGCCCGGCGGCCCGGTGACGATGTCGGCCACCAGCCGTACCGCCTCCCGCCCGAGGTCGAGGGCGAAGCCCGGGGCCCCGCCCGGCGTGTTGTAGTCCCAGGCATAGTCCGCGGGGCCGATGAAGTCGCGGATCGCCGGGTCGAGGCTCCACATCCGCCGCAACGCCGCCTGGCGCAGCGCCGCCGGAACCTGCGGCCGGAGGAAGGGCGCGAGGTCGGACTCGGCGGTCAGGCTCTCGACCGGCGGCAGGCTCGCCGGGTCGAAGGCGGGCTCGGCCGGCGGCGGCGCCTCGGCGGCGGCGGGGTCATCGGCCGCCGGGGCGGGGGCGAGGCCCGTCTCGGCCAGCCGGGCAGCCGGGGCGCCGCCACCGGGCACCACCTCGGGCGCCGCATCGGGCGCCGTTTCGTCGGGCGCGGGCTCCGGCAGGGCGGCCGCGCGCTTGCGGCGCGACCAGCGGGCGAGGAAGCCCTCCCCGCTCACCCGCCCTCCTCCTCCGTCCCGGCCCGGTCGCGGCGTACCGGGCCGCCAGGGTCGCGCCGCGCCAGCGCCTCGGGGTCGGCGCGGTCGCGGCGGCGCTTGTGGAAGCCGCGCTCCACATGGTGCGCGGCGACGAAGGCCTCGGCCGTGGCGCGCAGCCCGGGCGGCAGGGGCAGCAGCTCCAGCAGGTCGTTGCCGGCATCGGCATAGATCTGCGCCTCGCCGGGATCGATCGTCACCGTGTGCAGCGCGAGGCCCGGCGGCGCAGCGGCCTCGCGCAGCACCACCCAGATGCCGGGCGCCGCGGCGGCCAGGTTGTCGCGGTAATTCGCCGTGTCGGTCGGGTGCAGCACCACCTCGGCCAGGCCGGCGAGGAAGAGGCTGCGCCCCTCCGCCTCGCGCAGCAGGGTCCAGGCGGGCACCGCGGGCACCTCCCCCTCCAGCACCTCGACCGCGCGCCACGACCATTCGGCCCAGCGCGTCACGCCGGGCCGGCGCTCCACCAGCACGGCGACGGGGATGCGCAGCGTGCCGGGCACCTCCAGCCGGGGCGCGCTCATCGATCCGGCCTCCAGCGGCTCATGCCGCCTGCCCCGGCGCCAGCAGCGGCAGCCCCGCGGCCAGGTTCTGCGGCTTGGCGCGCACCCGCCCGGCCGCGTCCATCGCCAGCACCAGGTAGACCGGCCGCCCGCGCAGACGCGGCAGCACGCGGGAGGGCTCGGCGAATTCCAGCACGCCGAGCCAGAGGATGCGCGCCAGCCGCCCCTGCGCCACCGCCTCGCCATGCCAGAGCGCATTGGCGATCGCCGTCGCCTCGGCATCGAGGCCGACATGCCAGGACCAGTGCCGGTCCTCGATCACGGCGGCGGGGCGGATCGCCACCGCCTCGCCGATCACATGGCCGATGAAGCGCTCCAGCGCCCGCGCCAGGCCGTGCTGCCCGGGCCGCCCCTCGGCGATGTCGAGGGCGAGGTCGTGCGCGTCCGAGCGCGCATGCCAGCTGGCGGCGTTCTCCGCCGACAGCACATCGAGCTCCACCTCCCGCGGCGGCGCCCCGGCCTCGGCCAGCAGCCGGCCGAGCGGGCCGAGATCGGCGGCGGCGGCGGCGCTCTCCAGCACCTCCTCGTCGGCGAGCAGGGTCGCGCCCTGGTGGATGGCGGCGCGCTGCGGGCGGAACAGGATTTCCGCCGCACGCAGCGCGAAGGCGTCCGCCTCCCCGTCCATGGCGGCGCGGGTGACGAGCGCCGTCAGCATCTGCAGGAAGAGCGGCGGGATGCCGGCGACGCCGCCGCGGTAGAACGCGAGCCAGGCCGCCTCCAGGGTCGGCGCCGCCGCCACGCGGTCGCGGAAGCCGAGGAAATGCTGCCAGTTCTCCCGCGCATCGGCATCGGCCAGCGCGGCGAGCCGCGCGGCGTCCACGGGCTGGGCCGGGTCCTCCAGCAGCGCGGCATGCAGGGCGCGCTCGGCGGCGCAGGCCTCCTCGGGCGGCAGCAGCTCGGGCCGGGCGAGGAAGACGCGCCAGAGATCGGGCGTGGCCAGCAGCCGCCCCGCCGCGTCGCGGTCGCAGAAGGCGTGGCCGGAGGCGGCCCAGAACTCGCCGGGCTCGAGCGCGAGGTCGCTCATCGCGCGCCCCCGCGGGCCAGGGCGGCGAGGTCGGGCCGCTCCTCCGGCGCCTCCTCCTCCTCGTCGACGGCGACGAGGCCGAAGACCGGCAGGCTGCGGGGGTCGGCATGCGGCGCATCGGCGCGGCGATGCAGGGTGCGGAAGCGCTCGCGCAGCGCGCCCCTCTCGTCGAGGTCGCGCGCCAGCGCCAGCACCGTGCCCGGCGCATGCCCGTCGCAGAGCGATTGCGCAAAGGCGATCTCCTCCGCCGCCGCGCCGCGGGCCACCGCCGCGTCCGGCGCGCCGTGCTCGGCCTGCAGATGGGCGGCGAGGGCGGCCAGCGCGGCGTCGCGCCCCGCCTCCCCCGCCTCGGCCACCTCGACCAGGGTGGACCAGCCGAAGCTCGCAAGGCCGAGGAAGCCGGCGCGGAATTCCTGCCGCCGCCTCCCCGCCATGGCCGCCGGATCCTCCTCCCAGAAGGCGAAGCCGCCCGGCACCGCCCATTCGCCCGGCGCGGCGGCGCGGGTGAAGACCAGCGTGTCGGAGGGGTCGAGGCGCAGCGTGCGGGGCAGCAGGATCATGGCGGGCCGAGCTCCAGCCGGGTGCGCACCCCGGCGCGGTCCAGCACCAGCGCGCCGGTGGCGGGGTCGATGCCGCGGCGGGCGCCGCGCATGGCCGCGTCCTCCTCCAGCCGGGCGAGGAAGGGCTCGGCCACCCTGGCCGCGCCGCCGGACTGCCAGTCATCGATGCCGGCCATCAGGTGGCGGGCCCAGGCGGCGGTCAGCACCGGCCCGTCCAGCTCAGGCTCGAACCCCTCCTCGGCCAGCGCCGTCTCGCCGGGGCGCAGGCCCGGTTCCTGCCCCTCGGGGAAGGCGAGGCGCAGCTCCATCCCCACCACCAGCCAGTCCGGCACCAGCTCCGCCGCGGCGCCGGGCGGCGCGGCCAGGCGCAGCGCGCCGGCGACCCCGCCGTTCAGCAGCAGCGTGCCGGGCCAGCGCAGCCCGACGGCAAGCTCCGGCGGGCCGAGAGCGACCAGGGCATCGGCCAGCGCATTCGCCGCGGCATGCAGGGCGAGCCGCGCCGCGCCGAGCGGCATGTCGGGCTCCAGCACCACCGCCGCCTCGGCGCGGCGGAGGGCGCCGACCCAGGCGAGGGTGCCGGCGCCGTGCCCCGGCGCCAGGGCCACGGCGCGCGCCAGGGCATCGGCGCCCTCGCGCAGCGCCACGGGGCGGAACAGGCTCGGCAGGTCGGGCAGGCGGGATGCGCGCTGCGGCGCGAGGGCTGGCACGCGGCTTGGCTCCGTCTCCTCCGCCGCGGGCCGCCGGCCCGCGCTGTTCCCTCTGGGGCTTCGCCCGGCCCGCCGGTGCCGCTGCCTCCGGCCGCGGCGCTCGCAAGCCCGGGCGCCGGCGCATATATGGGCGGGGGGCGGCAGCGACCAGCGCGGGTTCCGAATGGCCGGGCGCCGCTCCCGTTCTTGTCGGCATGCATCGCCGCGCCGGCGGCCGGGTCGGGCCGCCTGCGACCAGCCCATGCGGCCACGCCGCGCCCCGCGTTCCCGGCCGGCGGCCGGGCAGGATCGCGCCCATGCACCGGGCGCCGGAGACGAAGACCCGCATGGCCGCAGCGCCCGCAAGCCGCCTCTGCCTCGTCTGCAGCTGCGAGGACACGATGCCGCTGGACCAGCGCGCCCTGGCGCGCGGCGCGGCGCGCGACGGCGCCGAGATCCGCACCGCGGAGCAGCTCTGCCGCGCCCAGCTCGACCGCTTCCTCCGCGCCATCGGCGAGGGCCGCCCCGTCACCGTCGGCTGCACGCAGGAGGCGCCGCTCTTCGCGCAGGAGGCCGAGGCGGCCGGCGCCACGGTGCCCCTCGCCTTCGTGAACATCCGCGAGCAGGCCGGCTGGTCGGCCGAGGCGCGCCAGGCCGGGCCGAAGATGGCGGCCCTGCTCGCCGCCGCCGCCGTGCCCCTGCCCGAGGTGCCGCTGGTGCCGCTGGCGAGCGAGGGCGTGACCCTGCTGCTCGGCCGCGACGCGGTGGCGCTGGAGGCGGCCGCGCGCCTGGCCGAGACGCTCGACCTGACGGTGCTGCTGACCGGCGAGCAGCCCGTGGCGCCGCCGCGCGGCGCCGCCCCCTTCCCCGTGCTGCGCGGCCGCGCCCGCGCCGCCAGCGGCTGGCTCGGCGCCTTCGAGGTGACCATCGACGCCCATGCCGCCGCCGCCCCCTCCTCGCGCGCGGCCTATGCCTGGGGGCCGGCGCGCGACGGGGCGAAGAGCCGCTGCGACGTGATCCTGGACCTCTCGGGCGGCGCGCCGCTGTTCCCGGCGCACGAGGTGCGCCAGGGCTACCTGCGCGCCGACCCGGGCGATGCCGCCGCGGTCGAGCGCGCCATCGCCGCCGCGGCCGCGCTGACCGGGGAGTTCGACAAGCCGCGCTTCGTCGCCTTCGAGCCCGGGCTCTGCGCGCACAGCCGCAACCGCCGCACCGGCTGCACCCGCTGCCTCGACCTCTGCCCTACCGGCGCCATCGCGCCGGGGCGCGACGCGCAGACCGGCCGGCCGCTCGACCATGTGGCGATCGGCGCCGAGATCTGCGCCGGCTGCGGCGCCTGCGCCGCGGTCTGCCCGACCGGCGCCGTCACCTATGCGCTGCCGCCGCCGCGCACCACGCTCGAGCGCCTGCGCGCGCTGCTGCTGACCTACGCCGAGGCCGGCGGGCGCGATGCGCTGGTGCTGTTGCACGACGCGACGCATGGCGAGGCGCTGATCGACGCGCTGGCGCGGCACGGCGAGGGGCTGCCGGCGCGCGTGCTGCCGCTGCGGGTGAACGAGGTGTCGCAGGTCGACCTCGCGCTGCTGGCCGCCGGCCTCGCCTGGGGTGCCGCGGGCATGCTGGCGCTGCTGCCGGGGCGGCGCGGGCACGGGACGGAGGGGCTGTTCCGCAACCTCGGGATCCTCGGCGCGGCGGCGGAGGGCATGGGCCTCGGCCCGCGCGCGGCGGCGATCGAGACCGACGATCCCTTCACCCTGGCCGAGGCGCTCGGCCCCTTCCTGGCGCTGCGCGCGGCGCGGCCGGCGGAGGATTTCCTGCCGCTCGGCACGCCGCGGGAGGTGGCGCTGCTGGCGCTCGGGCGGCTGCACGCGGGCAGCACCGGCGCGCCGGCCGCCATCGAGCTGCCCATGGGCGCGCCCTTCGGCGAGGCGCGGGTCGAGGCGGCGGGCTGCACGCTCTGCCTGGCCTGCACCATGGTCTGCCCGACCGCCGCCCTCGCCGCCAACCCGGAGGCGCCGGAGCTTTCCTTCCTCGAGCAGGCCTGCGTGCAGTGCGGCCTCTGCGCCGCGACCTGCCCCGAGCGGGTGATCACCCTCGCACCGCGCTTGAACCTGGCACCGGAGGCGGCGGAGCGGCGCGTGGTCAAGCGCGAGGAGCCCTTCCCCTGCGCGCGCTGCGCGAAGCCCTTCGGCACGCGCAGCAGCATCGAGCGGGTGAAGGCGCGGCTGCGCGCCTCGGCGCACTGGATGTTCGCCGAGGAGTCGCGGCTCGGCGTGCTCGACCTCTGCGAGGATTGCCGCGTCTTCGCTGCGACGGAGGGTGGCATCGACCCCTATGCCGGCGCGCCGCGCCCGGTGACGCGCACCACCGAGGACTACCTGCGCGAGCAGGAGCGCGCGCGCCGCGCCGCGCCCGGCGGGCCGGACGGCACGACGCCCCGGGGAACCGCCGGGCCGGACGGCACGACGCACTGAGCAGCAGCCTGAGCAGCAGCCTGAGCAGCAGCGGCGCGGCGCGCGGCCCCTTGACCGCGCGTCGGTGATCCGACCCGCTTGCATCCCGGCGGCCTTCCTGCGCGTAGTCTGCCAGGAGGAGCCATCCCGCCATGCATGCCACCGAGCCGTCCGGCGACGGCGCCGCCCCGGACGAGACCCGCGCCCTCGCCCGCCTCCCGGGCGTCGACATCGCCATCCTGCACACCGCGGCGCGGCCCGGACAGGGCGAGCGCGTCACGGTGACGCTGCAGGCGACGCCGCTGCCGCACCTGATCGCCGCCGATCCATTCAGCCTGTGGCTGCAGATGGCGCAGCTCGCCTGGACGCCCTGGCTGGCGGTGACCGGCTCGCTCTGGGTGCTGCCGCGCGTGATGGACCAGAAGTAGCGCCGGCGAATCTCCGCTCCGGGCGGCGCGAACCGCTTCGGGGGCGCCGCGTTCGATGGGCCGAGGGCGCGACGGGGCCGGTCCCGCGCGCCGCACCCCGAACGCGGAGAGCCCCACGCCCATGCGCGCCCTCGTCTGGCACGGCAAGCACGACATCCGCTGCGACAACGTCCCCGATCCCCGCATCGAGGATCCGCGCGACGCCATCATCCGCGTCACCGCCTGCGCGATCTGCGGCTCGGACCTGCATCTCTACGACAACATGATCCCCGGCATGGAGCGCGGCGACATCCTCGGCCACGAGACCATGGGCGAGGTGGTGGAGGTCGGGCCGGAGGCGCGCGGCAGCCTGAAGGTCGGCGACCGCGTGGTGATCCCCTTCACCATCACCTGCGGCCAATGCGAGCAGTGCCGGCGCGGCAATTTCTCGGTCTGCGAACGATCGAACCGCAACAAGGCGACGGCGGACAAGCTGTTCGGCCACGCCCCGGCGGGGCTCTTCGGCTACACCCACCTGACGGGGGGATATGCCGGCGGCCAGGCGGAATACCTGCGCGTGCCCTTCGCCGACACGACGCACATCAAGGTGCCGACGGGGCTTTCCGACGAGCAGGTGCTGTTCCTCTCCGACATCTTCCCCACCGGCTGGCAGGCCGCCGTGCAGTGCGACATCCAGCCGGACGACACGGTGGCGATCTGGGGCTGCGGGCCGGTCGGGCAGATGGCGATCCGCAGCGCCGTGCTGCTCGGCGCGCGCCAGGTGATCGCCATCGACCGGCTGCCCGACCGCCTCTCCATGGCGCGCGCCGGCGGCGCCACCACGATCGACTTCGAGGCGGAGAGCGTGGTCGAGCGGCTGAACGAGCTGACCCACGGCAAGGGCCCGGAGAAGTGCATCGACGCCGTGGGCATGGAGGCGCATGCGACGGCGACGCTCGACAGCCTCTACGACCGGGTGAAGCAGGCGGTGATGCTGGAGAGCGACCGCGCCCATGTGCTGCGCGAGATGATGTATGTCTGCCGCCCGGCCGGCGTGCTCTCGGTGCCCGGCGTCTATGGCGGGCTGATCGACAAGGTCCCCTTCGGCATGGTCATGAACAAGGGCCTGACCATCCGCACCGGCCAGACCCATGTGGCGCGCTGGACCGACGACCTGCTGCGCCGCATCGCCGAGGGGCAGATCGACCCCTCCTTCGTGATCACCCACACCGTGCCGCTGGAGCAGGGGCCGGAGATGTATCCGGTGTTCCGCGACAAGCAGGACGGCTGCATCAAGGTGGTGCTGAAGCCATGAGCGCGACGACGACGGCATCGCGGGCGCCGCGCGGCGCGCCGCCGCGGACCGGGCATGGGCTGCCGACCGAGGCCGAGCGCCTGGCGCAGGGCCTCGGCTGGTTCAGCCTGGCGCTCGGCACGCTGGAGCTGCTGGCGCCGCACCGCGTGGCGCGGCCGCTCGGGCTGGCCGGATACGAGCGGCTGGTCGCGGCGCAGGGGCTGCGCGAGATCGCCACCGGGGTGGGCATCCTGACGACGCGGCGGCCAACGGGCTGGATGTGGGGGCGCGTGGCGGGCGATGCGCTCGACCTCGCCACCCTCGGCGCCGGCCTGGCCCATCCGGAGCCGCGGCGGCGGTCGGGGGCCGGGCTCGGCATGCTGGCGGTGGCGGGGGTGGGGCTGCTGGACCTGTTCTGCGCCACGGCGCTGGCCCGCGAGGAGGGCGCGCGGCATCGCGCGACGGGGCGCCTGCACGACTATGGCGACCGCCGCGGCCTGCCGCAGCCGGTGGAGGCGATGCGTGGCGCGGCGCGGCGCGACTTCGAGGTGCCGCGCGACTTCGCCATCCCGGGGCCGCTGCGCCCCTGGCGCGACGGGCAGCCGCAGCAGGCCGCCTGAGCCGCGCGCCCTACCAGCCCTGCGTGCCGGGCCCGCCCTTGAAGGGCCCGACCAGCTCCGCCGTGATCCAGCCGCCGTAGAAGCCCCCGGGCTGCGGCGTGACCCGTTCGTCGTCGAGGAAGCAGGCCTCCATGCGGCCGGCATAGACCGCGACATGGTCGCGCATCGGCGCGAAGCCCGGCGCCGGCGCCGGGTAGCTCCAGCCGGCGCGTTCCTCGAGGCGGTCGCCGCCGGCGAGGGTCCAGTAGCGCGCCACCCCCTTCCATTCGCAGAAGGAGCTGCCCTGGGCCGGGCGCAGCGCGCCCGGGCGGAACGCCGAAGGCGGCAGGTAGATGGTGGGCGGGTGGAAGGTCTCCAGCACGCGCCACGCCGCAGTTGTGTCGGCGATGGTCTCGCCGCCGAGCAGGATGCGGGCGCGCCGCGTCTCGCGCTCGAGCCGCGGCGGGCGGGGGTAGTCGGCGACGCGTTCGGGCGGGC
>CAYNYQ010000197.1:0-8768 GCA_964401305.1 uncultured Acetobacteraceae bacterium
TCGGCGACGAGCGCTGCCCGATCGTCGACACCTGGTGGCAGACCGAGACGGGCGGAATTCTCATCTCCCCGCTGCCCGGCGCGGTGGACCAGAAGCCGGGCTCGGCGACCCTGCCGCTGCCCGGCGTGAAGCCGGCGCTGGTCGATGGCGAGGGCAAGCTGCTCGAGGGCGCGACCGAAGGCAACCTGGTGCTGCTCGACAGCTGGCCTGGCCAGATGCGCACGATCTACGGCGACCATGCACGCTTCGGACAGACCTACTTCTCGACCTTCAAGGGCATGTACTTCACCGGCGACGGCGCCCGCCGCGATGCCGACGGCTACTACTGGATCACGGGTCGCGTGGACGACGTGATCAACGTCTCCGGCCACCGCATGGGCACGGCGGAGATCGAGAGCGCGCTGGTCGCCCACCCCAAGGTCGCCGAGGCCGCCGTGGTCGGCATGCCGCACGACCTCAAGGGCCAGGGCATCTACTGCTACGTCACGCTGAAGACCGGCGAGGAACCCTCCGACGCGTTGAAGAAGGAGCTTGTCGCCTGGGTCCGGAAGGAGATCGGCCCGATCGCCTCGCCGGACGCAATCCAGTGGGCGCCAGGCCTGCCCAAGACCCGCTCCGGCAAGATCATGCGCCGCATCCTGCGCAAGATCGCCGCGAACGAGACGGACGCGCTGGGCGACACCAGCACCCTCGCCGACCCGGCGGTGGTGGACGACCTGGTGCAGAACCGGGTGGTCTGAGGTTGCGGAGACCGGCGGGCCGCTCGCCCGCCGGTTCCTGGAATAGGTTCGGTGACATCGCGTAGCCTCCTGCCCTGGCCGATCCCGGCCCGTGCAGGAGGACCACCATGGGCTTCGTCGTTCTCGCCGACACCGACTTCACCTATGTGCTGAGCGTCCAGAACTCGATCTTCGTCGGGCCGAATGCAACGCTCTACTCGACCACGGTCGAGACCACGCCGATCATCGACAGCCCGGCCGCAGGCCGCACGGTGCGGATCGAGGGCACCGTGCTCGGCCAGAACGCCTACGCGATCAGCATGACGCTGGGCGGGCACACCGTCGTCGTCGGCGAGGGGGGCTCGGTCTTCTCCAACCGCGACTGGGTCACGATGCTGATCAGCGGGCCCGACGTGTTCGTTCAGAATTTCGGCCTGGTCAGCGGCGGCGCCGGAATCTGGGGCAGCGGCTGGGGCGGCGGGCGGATCGAGAACGACGGCACCATCGCCGCCCAGCGCTACGCCGCGGTGAAGCTGATGGACGGCGTCGGGCCCAACACGATCCTCAACAGCGGGCTGATCACCGGCACCGGCGGCATCGTGCTGGAGGACGCCACCGCGACCATCGTCAACCGCGCCGGCGGCGAGATCCGCAGCACCAGCGCCGCGGTCGCCGCGGTGGACGGCACGGATGCCGGCACCGGCTTCGTCCTGCGCAATGCGGGCACGGTGATGGGGCTGGACGAGGCGATCCTCGGCTCCGCCCTGGCCGACACGGTGCGCAACGAGGGGGCGATCATCGGCGACGTGCGGCTCGCCGGCGGCAACGACCTCTTCCGCGGCCGCCCCGGGACGATCGACGGCGAGCTGCGCGGGGGCAACGGCAACGACACGCTGATCACCGGCCAGGGCGACGACAGCCTGTTCGGCGATGCCGGCTTCGACCGGCTGGACGGCGGCGCCGGGGATGACAGCCTGACCGGCGGCGGCGGCGGCGATGTCTTCGTCTTCACCCGCGCCGGCAAGGGCGGCGCCGACACCATTGCCGACTTCGCCGACGGCCAGGACGACCTCGACCTCGCGGCCTTCGGCTTCACCGGCTTCGCCGCGGTGGCCGCGCTGGCGACGGACCTGGCGGGGGGCATGCTGCTCGACCTCGACGACCGCGGCGGCGGGACGGTGTTCGTCCGCGGCTTCGCCAAGGCGCAGTTCGACGCGGGCGACGTGCTGCTCTGACCGCGCGGGGCCGGCCCACGGCCCCGGGATCCACGCCAGGAAGGCCGCCCGCCACCCGCCCCTGCCCGCCGGCGACGCAGGGCAGCCATCGAGGGCCCCGGCGCCGCGGCGCAGGCCCCGGGCCGGCACCCGGGGGCTGCCATGGCGCGGCGGCCGCCCCGCGGCGGCCGCGATGCCCCGGGGGTCCAGGCTTCACTTTTCCGTCGTATCACCGTTACCGGACGCACGCCTGCCCCGAATGTCGCACGGAAACAACCGGTTCGTGACGAGGGTGAACTGAGGCAGGATGTGAGCATCGCGGTGCCGGGCGGGATCGGCCGCGACGGCCAGGGATCGGGCCGGGTGTGCACCCGCACCAGGCGCTGCGCGGAACCGGCGCGCGGCCGGCACCGCCGCCCGGCGACGGGCCTTTCGCATCGGCCGTGCCGGGCCTTAAATAACCGCAAGTTAACCTTATCTCCACGTGGTTGCCGGCGCCCAGACCGCCGGCGAACGGAGGCCTAGCGTGCTGGACGATACGAAACCCTTCGACAGGTCCGCCGAGCTGATGCTCAGCCCGCCGGCGACGGGCAACCGTCTGCTGGACAGCCTGCCCCCCGAGGACGCCGCCCTGCTGCGCGCGCATCGGCGCACCGAAACGGTGATGCCCGGGCAGATCCTGCTGCAGCCGTCGGATACGGCCACCGACGTCTTGTTCCCGACAAGCGGCACCGTGCTGACGGTGCTCACGCTGATGCCGGACCGCAAGCCGGTGGAGACGGCGCAGATCGGCTGCGAGGGAGCGGCCGGCGCCATCTTCGGGCCGCAGCCCGGCAGCTTCGGCTTCCGCATCGCCGTGCTGACCGGGGGGTCCGTGCTGCGCTTTCCCGCCGAGAGGTTCGGGGAGGCGCTGGTGACCCTGCCGGGCCTGCGCGATCGGATGACGCGCTACAGCATGGCCCTGGTGGCGCAGCTGCAGATCGGCACCGCCTGCGCGGCGCTTCATCCCGTCGAGGAACGGGCCTGCCGCTGGATGCTGACGCTGCAGGACCGCCTGGGCGAGCGGGCCCTGCCCCTCACGCAGGAGGCGCTGGCGGATCTGCTCGGCGTTCGGCGCACGACGATCACGCGCGTGGTGGCGGCACTGGAGTCGCGCGGCCTGGTGCGCCACCGGCGCGGCCGGATCATCGTGATGGACCGCGCCGGGCTGGAGCAGGCCAGTTGCGCCTGCCACGGCCTGGCGCGCGAGCGCTTCGACGACGTCGCACCGGGCCTCTACCCGCGCGGCCCGGTCGACGAGACCTGAGCGACGGCGCAGGGGGCGGCCTGGGGGTGCACCCTGGTGCCGCCTCGGCCTTGGGCACCCCTCCGCGAGGAGCGGTCGACGCAAACCGTCAGCTTTGGCTGATCCAGACCTGATCGGGTCACGACGCTGCCTTGATCGAAGGCGCGGCGTTGTGTGCCTGGGCGGGTGCGCGTGCGGGCGGCCGCGGGTTCGGCAGCCCGAGGCCGGATACGGCACCGCCCGAGGCCACCCCTGAACACGGCGCCGCTTGAACGCAGCGGGAACGCACGCGCGTCGATGCGCCGTGCCATCCTTGCGGTGCCAATAGCTTGGCCCGAGTCGCGCGAACGAATCGCTGACTCCGCGAATCGGCAGCCCGATTCGCCCTGACCACAAGCCATGGTACCAGGACTCCGGCGCGGCACACCAGGGCGTTCGCGCTTCAGCCCCTTCATGGCGCCTGGGGCAGCCGGGTGTCAGAAGTCCGACACGCGACCCTTCCGCTCCCAGTCGCCATAGCGCGTCGGCTCGGGACCCTTCGGGCCGCCGACCTCGGGCGGCAGGGCCATGCGCAACGGCCTCTCGGCGGGCGGGTCGCCGGCCGGCGGCTCGTCTTCCGGCGTGCCCGGGGGCTGGTCCGGCCCGGGCGGCTCCTCGATCGGCGGCTCGGGCAGGTCGGGCCCGGGCGGCGGCGGCGGCACGGGGGGGATGGGCGGCGGCGGGCCTTCCGGCGGAATGGGCACCTGCGCCTTGAGGTCGCCGGGCCCCGCGGCCCCTTGTCGTCTGTCGATCATGCGCCCCATGTGGGGGCGGCCTGGCGGCTTCGCATCCGTCTCCGCCGCGCCTCCGGCGCCCGGCACGGATCACGCCGCCGCGTGAAGGAGGCGACATGGCAGGCTATCTGCGCACGGCGGTCCTGCTCGCGGGGATGACCGCGCTCTTCATCGGCATCGGCTATGCCATCGGCGGCGAGCAGGGCATGGTCATCGCCTTCCTCTTCGCCTGCGGCACCAACCTCTGGGCCTGGTGGAACAGCGACCGCGTGGTGCTCTCGATGCACAACGCCCAGCCCATCGGGCCCGCCGACGCGCCCCGGCTCTTCGCCATGGTGGAGGGGCTGGCGCAGCGCGCCGGCCTGCCCATGCCCGCCCTCTACGTCATCCACGAGGACCAGCCCAACGCCTTCGCCACCGGCCGCAGCCCGGAACGCGGGGCGGTCGCCGTGAACACCGGGCTGCTCGACCTGATGAGCGAGGAGGAGGTCGCGGGCGTCGTCGCGCACGAGCTCGCCCATATCCGCAACCGCGACACGCTGATCATGACCGTGACCGCGACTCTGGCCGGCGCCATCGGCATGCTGGCGCAGTTCGGCTTCCTCTTCGGCGGCCGCAGCCAGGACGGGCGGCAGAACCCCTTCGGGCCCATCGGCGCCATCCTGCTGATGATCGTCGGTCCCATCGCCGCCATGCTGGTGCAGATGGCGATCAGCCGCGGCCGCGAATACGAGGCCGACCGCGCGGGGGCGGAGATCTGCGGCGACCCGCGCTGGCTCGCCTCCGGCCTGCAGCGCCTCGAGCAGTACAAGCAGGGCCGCGTCATGGCGACCGCCGAGGCGCATCCGGCGAGCGCACACATGTTCATCATCAACCCGCTCGCGGGGCTTCGGGTGGACAGCCTCTTCTCCACCCATCCGCCGACCGAGGAGCGGGTGCGCCGCCTGCTGTCGCTCGCCCCGCCGGCGGCGCCGCGCGGCCTGCGGCCTCCGCCGCGCGCCGCCGCATCGGCGCCGGCCGGCCCCTGGAGCCCCGGCGGCCCACGCAACCCCTGGGCGTGACGCTGGCCGCCGCGCCGGCGCTCAGACCGGCCGACTGCCCTTGATCTGGGTGCGGTGCATCAGCCGGCGCAGGCCGGGGTCGAAGGGGTCGCGCCGGTGCAGCACGCAGCGATTGTCCCACAGCACCGCATCGCCCCGCTTCCAGCGCTGGATCCAGACGAATTGCGGCCGCGTGCAGAAGGCCCAGAGGTCGTCCAGCAGCCGGTCGCTCTCCTCGGGCGAGAGGCCCATCACATGCGCATTGCGCCGGCGCCCGAGGAACAGCGCCTTGCGCCCGGTCTCGGGATGGGTGCGCAGCATCGGGTGCACCGCGCCGGGCCGCTCCTCCGGGTCGGGATAGTGCTCGGCATAGCCGACGCGCAGCGCGCCCGTGCTGTTGCGCGTCGCATCGTGCTTGCAGCGGAGGCCCTCGATGCGCGCGCGCAGGTCGGGCGGCAGCGCCTCGGCGGCGGCGACCATGTCGGCGAACCAGGTGTCGCCATGCCCCTCCGGCACCTCGATGCCGTAGAGCAGGCTGCCATCGGGCGGGATGTCGTTGTAGGACATGTCGGAGTGCCACTCCGCCTCGCCCGCGCCGAGGCCGCCGATCGGCTTGCCCTCCACGACGATGTTCGAGATCACCGTCACCTCCGGCCGGTCCGGCTGGAAGGGCGTGCCGCCGCGGCCCGTGGGCGCCATGTCGAGTTCGCCGAAGCGGCGGCTGAACTCGGCCAGCGCGTCGTCGTCGAGCCCGTCCTGGCCGCGGAAGCGCAGCACCTTGTGGTCCATCCAGGCCTTGTGGATCAGCGCGAAGGCCGTGTCGTCGACCTGCCGCAGGTCGATGCCGCGAATGTCGGCGCCGAGGGCAGCGCCGCTCGGGATCACCTCCAGCCGGTCCGCGATCGCCGTTGCCATGCCGCCGCCTCCCTGCCCTTCGGCGTGATCCACATCGATGGATCACGCCGTATGCCATGTTGGGCGCGTGATTCACCGCTCCGGCGATGCCGCCTTCGCGGATCACGCACTACCCGATCGCCACGATCTGCCGCGGATCGAAGCGCACCCAGACCGCCTCGCCGGGCTGGTGGCGCTGCGCCGGCGCGGCGGTGACGCGGAGCTTCGTCCCGCCGCCCTGCACGACCACGCCGTAATCCCAATGCTCGCCGAGATAGGCGCATTCCACGACCTGCGCCGGCACCGCGACGCTGCCGTCGCCGTTCGGAGGCGGGCTGCTGTGCAGCGTGATGCTCTGCGGCCGGATCGAGAGCACGACCGCCCCGCCGTTCAGCCCCGCCGGCCGCTCCACCAGGCCCGCCGGCAAGGCGAAGCCGTCGAGGTCGAGCCGGTCGCCGGCATGCCGCGCCTCGAGGAAGTTCGTCCGCCCGATGAAGCCCGCGACGAAGCGCGTCTTCGGCCGGTTGTAGAGCGAGAAGGGATCGTCCACCTGCTCGATCCGCCCCGCATTCATCACCGCGATCCGGTCGGAGGTGACCATGGCCTCGGCCTGGTCGTGCGTGACGTAGACGGTGGTGATGCGGAACTCGTCGTGCAGCCGGCGGATCTCGAAGCGCATCTCCTCGCGCAGGTTGGCGTCGAGGTTCGAGAGCGGCTCGTCGAGCAGCAGGACCGAGGGCTTGACCACGATCGCGCGCGCCAGCGCCACGCGCTGCTGCTGGCCGCCGGAGAGCTCTCCCGGGTAGCGCCCGGCGAGGTGGCCCATCTGCACCACCTCGAGGATCTCGCCGGTGCGGGCGCGGATCTCGGCCTCGGGCAGCTTGCGCAGCTTCAGGCCGAAGGAGACGTTCTGCGCCACCGTCATGTTCGGCCAGATGGCGTAGGACTGGAAGATCATCGACATCCGCCGCCGCTCGGGCGGCATGACCGCATCCGGAGAGGAGAGCACCTCGCCATCCATCTCGATGCTGCCCTCCGACGGCGGGATGAAGCCGGCGATCATGCGCAGCGTCGTGGTCTTGCCGCAGCCCGAGGGACCGAGGAGGGAGACGAACTCCCCCTCCTGCAGGGTGAGGTCCACGCCGTCGACGGCGGCGAAGCTGCCGAAGCGGCGATGGAGGTTGCGGAGCGTGAGCTTCGACACGGGTTCAGTGCCTCCGCAGCATGAAGTCGCGGCCGATCAGCTTCATGCCGGTGCCGACGAAGACGAGGGTGATGACGAGCAGGATGCCGCCGAGCGCCGAGAGCACCTCGAGGTTGCCCTCCTCCGAGAGATCGTAGAGCAGCACGGAGATGGTCCGCGTCTCCGGGCCGACGAGGAAGATCGCGGCCGAGAGTTCCCGCGTCGCCAGGATGAAGACCAGCAGCCAGCCGCCGAGCAGCGCCTTCTTCAGCAGCGGCGCGACGACGGCCCGGATGGCCAGCAGCCGCCCGCCGCCGAGGATGCGCACGGCTTCCTCCATCTCGGGGTGGATCATCTGCATCCCCGCCGCACCATTGGCGTAGGCGATCGGCAGGAAGCGCGTGGTGAAGGCGAAGACCATCAGCGCCGCCGTGCCGTAGAGGGTCAGCGGCGGCCCGGCATAGGCGGCGTAGAAGCCGATCGCCATGACGATGCCCGGGATGACGAAGGGCGCCATGCAGAGGAAGGCGAGCGCCGTGCCGAAGGGCATCAGCTGGCGCTTGACGATATAGGCGATGGCCAGGGCCAGGATCATCGCCGCTGTTGCCGAGATCGCCGAGAAGGCGAAGGTGTTGACCACCGCGCCCCAGGCAGCGTCGTGGTCGAACAGGAGATAGGCGTAGTTCTGCACCGTGAGGTTGTCGAGGCTGAAGCCGCGCCCCCAGGCCTTGGCGAAGCTCGCCTGCACCAGCGCGATCATCGGCGCGACCACCGAGAGCAGGCAGACCAGCGCGCACCAGCCGAACAGCGCCCAGCGCCAGAACGGCCCGAGCTTCACCGGCCGCCGCTCGCCGCCCTTGCCGGTCTGCGACACGTACCCCTTGCGCGCCAGCATCAGCCGCTGGATGCCGATCAGCGCCAGCGTGATCAGCAGCAGCGGCATGGCGTAGGCGGCGGCGACCTCGGCCCGCACGGGCGCCTCGAAGAACTGCCAGAGCTGCGTCGTGACGACGTTGATGCGCGCCGGGATGCCGATGATCGCCGGCGTGCCGAAGAGCGCGATGGTCTCGAGGAAGACCAGGATGATGCCGGCGAGGATGGTCGGCCAGACCAGCGGCAGCGTCACCTTCAGCGAGGTCGTCCAGGTGCCGGCGCCGAGGATGTTCGCGGCGTCCTCCATCTCGGAGTTCACGAGGTCCAGCGCCGACTTCGCGAAGATGAAGATGAAGGGGTAGGAGTGCAGCGCGATCACCACCGCGAGGCCGGTGAAGGTGTAGACGTTGAAGATGGTCGAATCCGGCGTGCCGATCAGCCAGCTCCAGGCCTGGTTGATCCAGCCCGAATTCGGCCCCGCCAGCAGGATCCAGCCGACCGCGCCGAGATAGGGCGGGATGATGAAGGCGGCGAGCACGGTGAACCAGGCGAAGCCGCGCCCTGGCATGTCGGTGCGCGAGCACGCCCAGGCCATCGGCACGGCGAGCACGGCGCAGATCGCCGCACTCAGCGCGCCGAGGGCGAGCGAGTTCAGCAGCGCATCGACATAGCGCGCGCGGCCATAGGCGGCGATGTAGTTGCCGATGGTGAAGGCGCCGGTGCGCCGGTGCGTGAAGCTGGCGATCAGCAGCTCGACGATCGGCCAGAGCACCAGGAAGCCCAGCAC
>CAYNYQ010000198.1:0-8768 GCA_964401305.1 uncultured Acetobacteraceae bacterium
GGGCGAGGATTGGCGCGGTTCGGGCCCGTCCCTTCCCCGACGCGCCCAGGAGCACGCAGCCTTGACCGACGCCCCCGCCATCCCCGTCGCGCTCCGCCCGAAAGGCTCGGGGCGGGGCGTCCGGGTGCCCTGGTGGGCGAAGATCGGCGCCAAGCTCCTGCTGGCCCGCCTGCCCGTCGGGTACCGCGCCTGGGCGCGGCTCGGCCTCTTTCGGCACGGGGCGGCGGATCTCGACCCGGCGCGGCCCATCGCCGCCTTCGAGACGGCGCTGGCCGCCTGGCTGGAGCGCCGGCCGGGCGCGCCGCCCGAGGTGATGCTGGAACTCGGCCCGGGCGACAGCCTCGGCGGCGCGCTGGCCGCGGCGGCGCGCGGGGTGCGCCGGCCGCTCTACCTGGATGCGGGGGATTTCGCGACGCGCGACATGCGGCACTACGCGGCGGTCGCGGCGCTGCTGGCTGCGCGGGGCGGCCCGCCCCTGCCGCCGCTCGGGGCGGAACGTGACGCGATGCTCGCCGCGCTCGGCGGGCGCTACATCACCGAGGGCACCGCGGGGCTCGCGCGCATCGCCGACGGCTCGGTGCCGTTCGCCTGGTCGAGCGCCGTGCTCGAGCACGTCCGGCGCGAGGAGATGCCGCAGCTGCTGGCCGAGCTCCACCGCATCACCGCGCCGGGCGGCCTGGGCTGGCACGTGATCGACCTGATGGACCATCTCGGCGGCGGGCTGAACAACCTGCGCTTCGGCGAGCGGCTCTGGGAAGCGCCCTGGTTCGCCCGCGCCTCCGGCTTCTACACGAACCGGCTGCGCGAGACGGAATTCCTGGCCCTTGCCCGCGCCGCCGGCTTTTCCGCCCATGTCGCCTGGCGCGAGCGCTGGGCGGCGCTGCCCCTGCCGCGCGCACGCATGGCGCCGCCCTTCCGCGACATGCCCGAGGCGGAGCTCTGCGTCTCGGGCTTCCACCTCGTGCTGGAGAAGCCCCCGGCCGCTGCGGCGCCGGCGCGCATGGAGAGCTGAGCATGGCCGACACCATCGACCCCGCCGATTTCGCCCGCGTCGAGATCCGCTGCGGCACGATCGTCGACGCCCAGCCCTTCCCCGAGGCGCGGAAGCCCGCCTTCCGGCTCTGGGTCGATTTCGGTGCGGCCGGCGGCGGGGTGAAGACCTCCTCGGCGCAGCTGACCGTGCACTACTCGCCGGACCGGCTGATCGGGCGGCAGGTGCTCGCGGTGGTGAACCTGCCGCCGCGCAAGGTCGGGCCCTTCCTGAGCGAGGTGCTGGTGCTCGGCGTGCCGGACGAGAACGACGCGGTCGTGCTGCTGAAGCCCGACTTCAAGGTGCCCGACGGCGGACGGATGTACTAGGCATGACACAGAGCACGGGCACGCGGCCGCACTACTACGCCGTCACCTGGGACCAGCTGCACCGCGACAGCCGGGCGCTGGCCTGGCGCCTGGTGGAGCGCGGGCCGTTCCGCGGCGTCTGCGCCATCACCCGCGGCGGGCTGATCCCGGCGGCGATCGTGGCGCGCGAGCTCGAGTGCCGCATCATCGAGACCGTCTCCATCGTCACCTACGACGAGGAGCGGAAGGGCGAGCCGCGCGTGGTGAAGCCGCCGGTTGCCGCCGGCGATGGCGAGGGCTGGCTGCTGGTGGACGACCTGGTCGATACCGGCACCACCGCGCGCGTCGTGCGGGCGCTGCTGCCGCGGGCGCATTTCGCCACGGTCTATGCGAAGCCGCAGGGGCGGCCGCTGGTCGACAGCTTCATCACCGAGGTGAGCCAGGACACCTGGATCCTGTTCCCCTGGGACACCGAGCCGCAATTCGTGGCGCCGATCGCGCGCAGCGCCAACGGCACGAAGTAGGGAGCCGCGCGGCGGGCCGATCCGGCCCTTCCCGCGCTCGGGCCGCGTCAGGTCCGCGCCTCGGCCAGGCTCGGCGCCTCCTCGCGCATGGCCAGCACCTTGTCGACGCGCCGGCCGTCCATGTCGACGATCTCGAAGCGCCAGCCCGACCAGACGATGCGGTCGCCCTCGCGGGGCACGCGCTGCAGCAGCGCCAGCATCAGCCCGGCGACGGTGTGGTAGGTGCCGGCATAGGGCAGCGCCGGCAGGTCGAGCTGCGCGCGCAGCTCGTCCGACGGCATCATGCCGTCGAGCAGCAGGCTGCCATCGGCGCGGGTGATGGCGCCGCCGCCCGCCTCGGCCGGGCCCGGGTCGGAGGGGCCGAGCTCGCCGACGATCGCCTCCAGCAGGTCGGAGGCGGTGACCACCCCCTCGAAGCTGCCATACTCGTCGAGCACGATGGCGATGCCGATCTCGTCCTGGCGCAGCCGCTCGAGCGCGTCGAGGGCGGGCAGGTTGTCGGGCAGCACGATCGGCTGGCGCAGCGCCTTGGCCAGGGTCAGCGTGCCCGGCCCGCCGCCCTCGAGCACCTGGTCGAGCAGGTCCTTCGCCGCGACGACGCCGACGACGTTGTCGATGCGCCGGTCGGAGACGACGAAGCGGTTGACGTTGCTGGCGCGCAGCGCGGCGATCAGCTCCTCGCGCCCGGCGGCGCGGTCGATCCAGGCGACGTCGTTGCGCGGCGTCATCAGCGCGCGCACGGGCTTGTCGGCCAGGCGCAGCACGCGCTCGATCATGTGCCGCTCCTCGTGCTCGAGCGCGCCGGCCTCGGCACCCTCGGCGACCACCGCCTTGACCTCCTCTTCCGTGATGGACTGCTCGATGGCGCGGTGCAGGCCGAGCATCCGCAGGATGGCGGCGGAGGAGGTGCCGAGCACCCAGACCACGGGCGAGGTCACCCGCGCCAGCCAGGCGAGCGGCCGCGCCACGGCGACGGCGATGCGCTCGGGGTCGCGCAGCGCGATCTGCTTGGGCACCAGCTCGCCCAGGATCAGGTTGGCATAGGTGATGATGATGACGACGAGGACGAAGGCGAGCTCGGGCGCGAAGGTGCCGATCCAGGGGATCCCTGCGAGCAGCTCGCCGAGCGGCCCGGCCAGGCGCGCACCGCCGAAGACGCCGGCGACGATGCCGACGAGGGTGATGCCGACCTGCACGGTTGGCAGGAAGCGCTGCGGGTCCTCGGCCAGCGCCAGGGCCGCCGCGGCGCCGCTCGAGCCGCGGCGCTCCAGCGCCATCAGCCGGCCGCGCCGGGCCGAGACGATGGCAAGCTCGCTCATGGCGAAGGCGCCGTTCAGCGCCACCAGCACGAGGATGACGGCGATCTCGATCCCGATCTGCATTGTCCCAGCGCCTCTTGCCGCCCTTCTACCTGCCCGCGGCGGGTTGCGGTAGCCGGCCGAACGCGGGCCGGGGCGCCGGGTAGCATCCTGCCCTGCCTGCTCGCGCGGGCGCCGGGCGCGGCGCCGGCGCTTGCGCGTGGCGCCGCCGGGCCGATGTCGGGCGCATGAACGAACCACTCCCGCGGATCGCCCGGCTGCTTGGCCTCGCCGGCCTCGTCCCCTTCCTCGGCAGCCTGGCGCTCGCCGCCGCCAGCGCGGATGAGATGCGCGGCGCGGCGCTCTGGGCGCTGGCCACCTATGGCGCGGTGATCCTGAGCTTCCTGGGCGCCGTCCATTGGGGCCTTGCCCTCGGACCGGGCAGGCCGGCCGCGGTGGAGGCGCGGCTCGGTCTCGGCGTGCTGCCTTCGCTGGTCGGCTGGGTGGCCCTGCTGCTGCCGCCGGTGCCATCGCTGCTGCTGCTGGCCGCGGGGATCCTCGGAACGGCCGGGATGGAGACCCTGGCCGCGCGCCGCGGGCTGCTTGGCGCGGCCTATCTGCGCCTCCGGTGGCGGCTGAGCCTCGCCGCCGCCGCGAGTCTCCTGGCAGGAGTGTCAATCGCCGGGTGATGGGTCTCACATGTATTTGAAGCTTGTGTCTTCCGGTGAGATTGATTTACCTTTTCATAACCATTCGATTAGAGGCCATCCCATGCGGGACGCGACCATCCTCTCGTTCCCGGTGCGCGCGGAAGACCGCCTCCGGGTTGCGCTGCGCCGGCTCGATGAAGCGCTCGATGCGCAGCGGGCGGCGCTCGGGGCATGGCGCGGCGAGCTCGCGGAGCTGGCGGTGGCAACCGAGGACCTCGGCCAGTCGCTCGAGACCTTCCGCGACGGCCTCGATGACCTTGCCTCGGCCGTGCGCGACGCCGATGCCGAGGCGCGGCGGCTGGAGCGCACCGCCGCCGTCATGGCCGCCCTGCCCGGATAGCACCCGGTCACCCCGGGGCGGACGGCCCGCGAGCGCTGGCCAGGCCGCCCGGCGTCGGCGACCCGGCGGCGCGGGCCCGGCCACCGCCTGCCGGACGAGCAGCCCGCCCGCCCGGCCCATCCCGACTTCGGGAACGGGCTGGCCCATGCCCCGCCGCCGGCGCATGCTTGCCGGCCGGAGCGGGTCGCCGCCGCCTGCATCGTGCCGCCGCGCCCGGCGCGTCCCGCGGCCTCCCCTCCGCCCGAGCTGCGCCGGAGGCCCCCGCATGCCGAACCCGCACCCGCTGATCGCCACCTTCCGCCGCGCCCGCGTCGTCCCCGTGGTCCGCACCCGCCGGGCCGAGCACGCCGCCACCGCCGTCGCCTGGCTGCGCGAGGCGGGATTCACCATCTTCGAGATCACCATGACCGTCCCCGACGCGCCGGGGCTGATCCGCGCCCTCGCGGCCGAGCCGGGCCTCATCGTTGGCGCCGGCACCGTGCCCGATGCCGGGGCCGCGGCCGCCTGCCTCGCCGCCGGCGCGCAATTCCTGGTCACGCCCTGGGTCGATCCCGCCGTTGCCGCCGCCGCCCGGGCCGCCGGCGCCTGCGCCATGCCGGGCGCGATGACGCCGACCGAGGTGCGCGCGGCCCTCGCCGCCGGCGCCGACGTGGTGAAGCTCTTCCCCGCCGCCTCGGTGGGCGGGCCGGGGCATCTGCGCGCGCTCCGCTCGGTCTTCCCCGAGGTCGCCTTCTGCCCGACCGGCGGCGTCGATCCCGCCAATGCGCCGGACTACCTGGCCGCCGGCGCGGCCTTCGTCGGCATGGGCGGGCGGCTGGTCGACGAGGCGCTGATCGCCGCCGGCGACCGGGCCGCGGTGCAGCGGGCGGCGCGCGACGCGCTCGGCCTGATGGAGGCCTGAGCGCCATGCCGGACCTGCTCTGCATGGGCGAGGCCATGCTGGAGTTCAACCAGCAGCCGCCGGACCCGGACGGCCGCGTGCTCTACCTGCAGGGCCATGGCGGGGATACCAGCAACGCCGCCATCGCCGCCGCGCGCAGCGGCGCCAGCGCCGGCTACGTCACCGCCCTCGGCCAGGACGGGCCGGGCGACAGCCTGATGGCGCTCTGGCGGGAGGAGGGCGTGGATACCGCGACCGTGATCCGCAGCGCCGCGGCGCCGACCGGCATCTACCTGGTCACGCACGACGAGCAGGGCCACCACCCGACCTTCTACCGCCGCGGCAGCGCCGCCAGCCGCTTCCGTGTCGAGGACGTGCCGGAGGATGCGATCCGCGCCGCGCGGGTGCTGCATGTCTCGGGCATCAGCCAGGCGATCTCGGAGAGCGCCTGCGACGCCGTCTTCCACGCCATGGCCGTGGCGCGGGCGGCGGGGGTCGCGGTCTCCTACGACACCAACCTCCGGCGCGCCCTCTGGCCCCTGCCTCGCGCCCGGGCGGTGATCCATGCCGCGATCGCCATGGCCGACATCGCCCTGCCCTCGCTCGAGGATGCCGAGGCGCTGACCGGCCTCGCCGAGCCCGATGCGATCCTCGACCGCTATCTCGGCCTCGGCTGCCCGCTGGTGCTGCTGAAGCTGGGGCGCGCCGGCGCCATGGTGGCGACGCCGGCGCGGCGGGAGCGGCTGCATCCGCACCAGGTGGCGGCGGTGGATGCGATCGGCGCGGGCGACACCTTCGCCGGCGCCTTCCTCGCCCGGCACCTGGCCGGCGAGGAGCCCTTCGCCGCCGCGCGCTACGCCAATGCCGCCGCGGCGCTGACCACCACCGGCTATGGCGCCGTCGCGCCGATACCCCGCCGCGCCGCGGTGGAGGAGTTGCTGCGCCAGGCGGGCGGCGGCCCCGCGCCGGCACCGGGTCAGCCGTCCGGCGGCCCTGCCTCGGCACCGGGGCAGCCGGGCGGCGACGCGCCAGGCGCGCCGGCGCGGTGATGCGGCGCGTGGTGCTTCTTGCGACAGGGCTCGCCGCGGCCTGCACCGCCGAGTCGCCGCCGCCCCTGCCCGGCGGCGACGCGACCTCCCCCACGGCCTCGCGCGCCGCGGTGATCGGGCAGCATGTCCGGGCCGCGCTGGCCTGCGGCATCCCCGTGCCGCGCACAGCGCAGGACCGGGCCGCGGCGATCGAGGCGGCGACGCTCGAGCAGTACCACCGCCAGGGCGGGCCGGAGGCGCGCGACGCCTATCTCGCCGCCCTCGCGCCCCCGGCCTTGGAGGGCGAGGGCGCGGCCGGCCGGCGCGCCGCCTGGTGCACCCGCGCGCGGCCCGACATCGCGCGCGTCACCCGCTGGCTGGACGGCGCCGAGGGCGCGGCCTTCGTCGAGAGCCTCGCCACGCGCGCGCCGCAGTAAGGAGCGTCTCCGCGACCGGCGCTACCGGTTCGCCCCCGGCCGCAGCCTCAGCCCGGGACGCAGATTGGTGAAGGGCAGCACCGCGGGATCCGCCACCACCGGGCCGGGCGCGGCGACGACGATCACCTGCTCGGCGATGGGCTGGAAATGCGCGCGGAAATGCACGCTCGACTTCAGCGCGACGATCTTCTGCGCGGCCGGCTCAACGCCGAGATGCGTGAACAGCGCCTGGTCCAGCGCCTGCATCTTCCGCGTCACCACGATGACGCGCACGCCGGAGCCCGCGGTGTCCGCTGCGCCCGCCGCCGCGACGCGAATCAGCGCCGTCGGGCCGAGATCGGCGGGGTTGCCCCTGCCCATCGGGCCGGTGCAGGTGAAGCGGCCATCCGTCAGCGCCTCCACCGTCGCGGTCACCGGCAGCGGTGCGCCGTCCGACTTGCCGCCGAGCGAGAGCGGCAGCGTGGCCCCCACCCCCGCCGCATGGCAGGCGGCCGCGCTCTCCGCGTCGTTGATCAGGCCGAGCACCGCGCCCTGCGCCCCCTGGCGGATCAGCTCGGCCAGCAGGCCCGTGGTGTCGCCATGCCCGCCGCCGCCGGGATTGTCCTGGGTATCCGCCATCACGATGGGCCTCGACGCCGTGCGCGCCGCGGCAATGGCCTCGGCCACGCCCTCGGCCGCCGGCATCACGCCGCCGGCGAAATCCGGCTCGCGCCGGTCCAGGGCGGCCTTCAGGGCCTCGGCGGCGGCCTCGGCGGCCTGCTGCTCCTCGGCATAGGCGGCGATGGCGACGCCGCAGCCCGGGAAATCGGCATAGGGGAAGCCGAAGCAGAAGCCGAGCTCGGCACAGCCATGCGCCTCGGCAAGGCGCGCGCGCTCCTCCAGCACCTCCGACATCGGCGGCACCATGGTGCACTGCATGGTCAGCGGGATGAGGAAATCGACGGTGCGGAAGGCGCGCGCCCATGGACGCCCGCGGCGGATGCGCTCCAGCAGCAGCCGCGTCGCCTGCGCGCCGGCCGGCTTCATGTCCACATGCGGATAGGTGCGATAGGGCACCAGCGCATCGGCCCGCGCCGTCATCTCTTCCGTCATGTTGGCATGCGGGTCGAGGCTCGCGGTCAGCGGCAGGTCGGGGCCGACCACGGCGCGGATGCGGCGCAGCAGCTCGCCCTCGGCATCGTCGAAGCCCTCGGCGACCATCGCGCCGTGCAGTTCGAGATAGAGGCCGTCGAGCGGCCCCTGCTCCAGCGCATCCGACAACGCCGCCACCATCAGGGCGGCGATGCGCTCGAAGGCCTCCGCCGTCACGGGGCCCGCAGGATTGGCGAAGCACCAGGTGAGCGGGACGATCTCCGCGCCCACCTCCTCCAGCACGGCAATGGCGCCGGCGCAGGGGACGGATGTCGGGCGCAGGGTCTCGACCAGCGTCGCCGGGCGCTGCAGCCCGGGAAAGCCGCCAGGCTTGAGGAACTCACGCCAGCCCGTGGCGAGCGGCGCGAAGGAATGGCTCTCGTGCTGGAAACCGCCGATGGCGATGCGCATGCGTGCCCCGTCAAGAAGCGAGGCGTCGCCTCGCGCTCCACCAAGGGGCGCCGCCCCTTGGAACCCCGCCAGGGTGCAGCGCACCCTGGACCTGCACAAGATGCGGCCCGAATGGTGCGCGAGCCGATTCAGCCGGCGCGCGGACGCAGCCGAAGGCCAGGGCGGAGATGGCGGAAGGGAAGCTGCGCGGGGTCCGCGACCACCGGGCCCGGGGCGGCGACCACGATCACCCGCTCGGCGATGGGCCCGAAATGCGCCCGGAAATGCACGCTGGACTTCACCGCGATGATGCGCTGCGCCGCAGGCTCGACACCGATATGCGTGAACAGCGCCTGGTCGAGTCCCTGCATCTTCGTCGACGCCAGGATCACCCGCACCCCGCCCGCGACACGGACCAGCGCCGTCGGGCCGAGATCGGCCGGATTGCCGCGCGCGACGGGACCGGTGCAGGTGAAGCGGCCATCGCTCAGCGCCTCCACCGTCGCCGCCACGGCCAGCGGCGCGCCGTCCGACCGGCCGCCGACGGAAAGGGTGAGCGTCGCACCCACCCCCGCCGCGTGGCAGGCGGCGGCACTCTCGGCGTCGTTGATGCAGCCGAGCACCGCGCCCTCCGCCTCCTGGCGGATCAGCTCGGCCAGCAGGCCCGTGGTGTCGCCATGCCCGCCGCCGCC
>CAYNYQ010000199.1:0-8687 GCA_964401305.1 uncultured Acetobacteraceae bacterium
CATGGCGGACTCGGGCGCGGCCTGGGGGCTGGTGGCCTGGCGCATCGCCGGCGCCGCGCCGCCGGCGGGCGCGGCCGCCATGGCGTGAAGGCCGGCGACGGCGCTACTCGCCGGCGGCGACCCGCTCGGTGGCCTTGTGCGGCGCCGGCGCGCCCGTGCCGAAGCCGAGCCGCGCCTTGATCCATTCGCGCATGGTCTGGAACACCACGTAGAGCATCGGGATCATGAAGATGCCGATGGCCGAGGCGGCGATCATGCCGCCGAAGACCGGCGTGCCGACGGCGCGGCGCGAGAGCATGGCCGCGCCCTCGGCCAGGATGAGCGGCACGAGGCCGAGGATGAAGGCGATCGAGGTCATCATCACCGCGCGGAAGCGCAGCCTGGCGCCCTCGATCGCCGCGTCGCGGATGGACAGGCCGCGGCCCTCCCGCGCCTCCTTGGCGAACTCGATGATCAGGATGCCGTTCTTGGCGGCCAGCGCGATCAGCACCACCAGGCCGATCTGCGCATAGACGTCGAGCGAGAGCCCGCCGATCTGGATCGCCGCGAAGGAGCCGATGCCGCCCACCGCGACCGAGAGCAGAACCGGCACGGGGATGGTCCAGCTCTCGTAGAGCGCGACGAGGAAGAGATAGGCGAAGAGCACGGCGAGCGCGATCAGCGTGCCGGTCTGCCCCGCCGCCGCCTTCTCCTGCAGCGCCGTGCCGGTCCAGGAGAAGCCGTAGCCCGGCGGCAGGGCGCGGGCGGAGATCTCCTCCATGGCGCGCAGCGCGTCGCCCGAGGAGACGCCCGGCCGCGGCGCGCCGTTGATGGTGAGGCTGCGGACGTTGTTGTAGCGCTGCAGGGTCTGCGGCCCGACCACCACGCGCACGTCGGCGAAGGCGCGCAGCGGCACCATCTCGCCGCGGTTGTTGCGCACGCGGATGCGCCAGATGTCGGGGATGTCGTCGCGGTCGGTGGCCTCGGCCTGGATGTTGACCTGCCAGACCCGGCCGAAGAGGTTGAAGTCGTTGACGTAGAAGCCGCCGAGGGTCGCCTGCAGCGCGGTGAAGATGTCGCTGATCCGCACCCCGAGCGCCTGCGCCTTGTCGCGGTCGACGTCGAGGAAGAGCGAGGGATTGGTCGCGGCGAAGGTCGAGAAGACGCCGGCCAGGCGCGGGTCCTGGTTGGCCTGCACGACGAGGCCGAGCATGGCCGAGCCGAGCTCGGCCGGGTCGCGGCCCTGGAAGTCCTGCAGCTGGTACTCGAAGCCGCCGCCGGTGCCGAGGCCGATGATGGGCGGGATGTTGAAGGCGAAGACATTGGCGACGCGGATGCCCTGCGCCGCGCCGAAGACCTGCCTGATGCCGGCGAAGACGCTGTCCTGCGCCGCGGTGCGGTCCTCGAAGGGCTTCATCCGCGCCACCATGAAGGCGGAGTTCGACTGCGCGCCGCCGTCGATCAGCGAGAAGCCGACGATCGCCAGCACGTTCTCGATGGCGCTGTTCTGCTTGAGGATCTGCTCGACCTGCGCCACCGCCTCCCGCGTGCGGGAGACGCTGGCGCCCTGGGGCAGCTGCAGCTGGATGAAGAAGGCGCCCTGGTCCTCCTGCGGCAGGAAGCCCGAGGGGGTCTGCTTGGCCACCGTCCAGATGCCGAAGGCGAAGCCCGCGGTCAGCAGCAGCGAGAGGGCGGAGACGCGCACGAGGCGCCGCACCACCGCGGCATAGCCGTCGCGCACCTTGTCGATGCCGCGCAGGACGTACTTGATCGGGCCGCGCCGCGGCCCGTGGCTCGGCCGCAGCACCAGGGCGCAGAGCGCCGGCGAGAGGGTCAGCGCGTTGATCGCCGAGATCACCATGGCGACGCTGATGGTCACCGCGAACTGGCGGAACAGCACGCCGGAGACGCCGGGGATGAAGGCGACGGGGATGAAGACCGAGAGCAGCACCAGGGTGATGGCGATGATCGGCCCGGTGATCTCGCTCATCGCCTTCTTGACCGCCTCGGCGGGCGTCAGCTCGGGCTCCTCCTCCATCACCCGCTCGACGTTCTCGACCACCACGATCGCGTCGTCGACGACGATGCCGATCGCCAGCACCAGGGCCAGGAGGGAGACGGTGTTGGCCGAGAAGCCGACTGCCAGCAGCACGGCGAAGGTGCCGATCAGGCTGACCGGCACGGCGACGGTCGGGATGATCGTCGCGCGCAGCGAGCCGAGGAAGAGGAAGACGACGATCACCACCAGGATGAAGGCCTCGATCAGCGTCTTGATCACCTCGTGGATGGTGTCGGAGACGAAGGTCGAGGTGTCGTAGACGACGAGGGTGCGCATCCCCGGCGGGAAGCGCTGGGACAGCTCGTCGAGCGTGTTGCGCACCGATTGCGCGACGGCCACCGCGTTCGCCCCCGGCGCCAGGTAGACGCCCATGGTCACGGTCGGGCGGCCGTTCAGCCGGCTTTCGGTGTCCATGGTGGTGGCGCCGAGCTCGACCCGGGCGACGTCGCGCACGCGGAGCACCGAGCCGTCGGGGTTGGCGCGGATGACGATGTCGCCGAACTGCTCGCGGCTGGTCAGCCGCCCCTGCGTCTGAATGTTGAACTGGAACTGCTGGTCGTCCGAGATCGGCCGCGCGCCGATGCGCCCCACCGCGGCCTGGATGTTCTGCGCCTGGATCGCCTGGATGATGTCCTGCGGCGTGATGTTCAGGCTGATCAGCCGGTCCACCTCGAACCAGACGCGCATGGAGTAGTCCATGGCGCCGAACAGGAAGACGTCGCCGACGCCGGGCACCCGGCGCAGCGTGTCCAGCATGTTGATCGTGACGTAGTTCGAGAGGAACAGCGGGTCCTGGTCGCCGGTCTCGGAATAGACCGCGAGGAATTGCAGCACGGCCGAGGACTGCTTGCGCACGATCACGCCGGTGCGCTGCACCTCCTGCGGCAGGCGGGCGAGCACGCCCTGGACCCGGTTGTTGACGTTGACGGTGTTGATGTCGGCGTTGGTGCCGAGGGCGAAGCTGATGTTGAGCTGGTAGCTGCCGTCATTGGCGCTGTTCGAGCGCATGTAGAGCATGCGGTCGGCGCCGTTCACCGCCGATTCGATCGGCTGCGCGACCGTCGATTCGACCACCGCGGCCGAGGCGCCGGGATAGCGCGCGGTGACCTGCACCTGCGGCGGCACGATGTCGGGAAACTGGCTCACCGGGATGGTGAAGAGCGCCAGCAGCCCCGCCAGGGTCATGACGATGGAGATGACGATGGCCAGCCGCGGCCGGTCCACGAAGACGCCGGAGATCATGCCGCTCGGTCCCGATCCTGCTCGGAAGACAAGTCCGGGTTCAGCCCTGGCGTCCGGCCGGCCGGCGCGCCGGCTCGGCCGCGACCGGGGCGGGGTTCACCGGCTGGCCCGGCCTGACCCGCTGCAGCCCCTCGGCGATCACTGTCTCGCCGCCCTCGAGCCCCTGCTCGATCACCGCCGTCTCGGCGGTCGAGCGGCCGAGGGTGACGTTGCGCCGCTCCGCCTTGTTCTCCGCGCCGACGACGAAGACATAGGTGCCGCCCTGGTCCTGCAGCACCGCGGCGCGCGGGATGACGATCGCCTGCACCGGCTCCGCCCCCTCGACGAAGACCGAGACGAACTGGCCGTCCACCAGCTCGCGGTCGCCGGGCTGGCCGGGCGCCGTCGGGCCGCGCAGCGGGTTCGGGATCAGCGCGCGCACCAGGATGGTGTCCGTGTTGCGGTCGATCTGCGGGTCGACGAAGTCGATCCGTCCCTCCTGCGGGTAGATCCGGCCGTCCGACATGCGGATCCGCACGATCGCCGCGCGGGTGCCGCCGCGGCCCTCGTAGCGGTTGCGCAGTTCGGTCGCGGCGCGGGCGCTGACGGTGAAGGCGACGCGCATCGGGTCCTGGCTGACGATGGTAGCCAGCGGCTCGGTCAGGGTGGGGGAGACGACGTTGCCGGGCGTGAGCGTGGCGCGGCCGATCTTGCCATCAATTGGCGAGATGATCTCGGTGTAGCCGAGGTTGATCTCGGCCACCCGGACCGCCGCCTGGGCGCCGAGCAGGCTTGCCGCCGCCGTGCGCTCCTGTGCCTGGGCGTTGTCGAGCGCCACCTGGGTGCCGGTACCGGTCGAGCGCAGCTCCCGCGCCCGGGCCAGGGCGACACGGGCGTTCTCCAGCGTGGCGACGGCGGCCGCGACATTGGCGCGCGCCTGCTCCAGTTGCGCCTCGAAGGGCGGGCGCTCGATCCGGAACAGCACCTCCCCGGCCTTCACCTCCTGGCCTTCGCGGAACAGGCGCTCCTGCAGGAAGCCGGTGACGCGGGCGCGGATCTCGACGCGGTTCACCGCCTCGATGCGGCCCACGAACTCCGTGCTCTCGGTCACCGGGCGCCGGTCGGCGGTGACGGTGCCGACCGCCGGCGGCCCCTGCGGCCCGAACTGCGCCAGCGCGGCCCCCGTCCCGAGGAACGGCGCGGCCGGCGCGGCGGCGACAAGGAACAGCGCCAGGAGGAAGGCGCGAAGCAGGCGACGGGGCATGGGCGTCGTCGATCCGGAACGGGGTCGCGGCGCCGCCGGCGCCGGGGGCATCACCCGGAAGGGTTGCCGGCCCACCATGTGGCATTCCGGCGCATCGCGGCAACCACGAAGCGCGGCGCGACCGTTGCACCGGCTTGCCCCCGCCCGGGCCTCCCTTGCGGCGGGCGCGCGGCGCCGGCAGGCTCGGCGCCATGTGGACCGCCCCGCCCGCCGTCATCGAGGCCCGGCTCTTCGCGAGCATGCCCGCCGCGCTGCGCCGCCCCCGCCGCACCCCCTGGTCGGACGCCAATCGCGGCGGCGCCGCCATCGACAGCTTCCTCGAGGGGCCCTGCTTCGACGCCGCCGGGCGCCTGCACGTCACCGACATCCCGAACGGGCGCGTCTTCCGCATCGACCGACCGGATCATTGGGAATTGCTGGCCGAATACGAGGGCTGGCCGAACGGCATGCAGGCCGCCCCGGCCGCTGGTGCGCATGCCGGGGCGATGCTGGTCACCGATTACCGCCACGGGCTGCTCAGCCTCGACCCCGCCACGGGCGCCATCGCCCCGGTGCTGGAGACCGTGCTGTCCGAAGGCTTCAAGGGGCTAAACGACCTGGTGCTCGCGCCGGACGGCGCGGTGCTGTTCACCGACCAGGGGCAGACCGGGCTGCAGGACCCTTCGGGCCGGGTCTGGCGACTGGGCGCGGATGGCCGCCTCGACCGGCTGATCGGCAACGGGCCGAGCCCCAACGGCATCGCCCTGAACGCCGCCGGCACGCATTGCTACGTGGCGATGACGCGGTCCTGCGAGATCTGGCGCTTCGCCCTCCGCGCCGATGCGGTGGTGGGCAAGGCGAACTGCTTCCTGCGCATCCCCGCCGGCCAGTCGGGGCCCGATGGCCTGGCCGTGGATGCGCACGACCGCCTCTGCGTCGCCAATCCCGGGCACGGCCAGGTCTGGGTGGCCGACCCGCACGGCGTCGTCACCCACCGGGTGGACTGCACCGCCTTCGGCCGCCACGCCACCAACTGCGCCTTTGCCCCGGACGGGCGGACCCTGCTGATCACCGAAAGCGGCAGCGGCCAGGTGCTGGCGGCCGAGATCCCGCCGCCCTGAGCCGGCGCGCCGCGCCCCGGTTTCGGCTCGACCCGCCCCCCGCTTCCCGGGCATAGGAGGGAACGACCCGGGGCCGCCGGGCGAGGCCACGGGACGGAACGACGCGCATGCCCCCTCTCCATCGCCGCCTTCTGCTCGGCGCCGCGCTCGCCCTCCCGGCGCTGCGCGCCCCCCGCGCGCAGGAGGACTGGCCGAACCGCACCATCCGCATGGTCATGCCCTTCGCCGCCGGCGGGCCGACCGACCTGATCGCCCGGCTGATCGCCGACCGCCTCTCGCAGCGCCTGCCGCAGCGGGTGGTGGTGGAGAACCGCACCGGCGCGGGCGGCACCATCGGCGCCTCGGTCGTGGCGAAGTCGCCCGGGGACGGGCACACGCTGCTCTTCACCAACATCAGCCACGCGGTGAACCGCGCGCTCTACGCGCAGCTCGACTACGACCCGGCGAAGGACCTCACGCCGCTGACCATCGTCGCCGAGAGCCCGATGGTGGTGCTGGTGCCGAACCAGCGGCCCTGGAAGACCCTGGCCGAGTTCGTCGCCGCGGTCAGGGCCTCGCCGGGGCGCTACACCTACGGCACCTCGGGCGGCGGCGGCGCGCTGCAGCTGGTCTCGCTGCTGCTGCTGCGCGCCGCGGGCCTCGAGATGACGGAGGTGCCCTATCGCGGCAGCGGGCCGGCCGCGCTCGACCTCGCCGCCGGCACCCTCGACCTTCTCTACGACGCGGGGCCCACCGGCTTCGCGCTGGCCAGGGGCGGCCAGGCGCGGGCGCTGGCGGTCTCCGCTGCGCAGCGCAGCCCCGCCATGCCGGACCTGCCGACGGTGGTCGAGGCCGGCTTCCCCGAGGCGGTGTTCAGCGTCTGGCAGGTGGTGCTCGTGCCCTCCGCCACGCCGCCGGCGCTGGCGCAGCGCATCGGCGCCGAGCTTCGCGCCGTCCTCGCCGAGGAGGCACTCCGCACCCGGCTGACCGAGCTCGGCGCCGAGCGCATCGTCGGCAACACGCCGGAGGAGGCGGGGCGCTACGTCGCGGCCGAGATCACGCGCTGGGCGGCGATCCTGCGCGCCGCCGGCGTACGCCCGCAGTGACGCCGGCGGCGCCCGTGTCCTCGCCCCTGCCGCTCGCCCACCTGAAGGTGGTCGAGTTCACGCACATGGTCATGGGCCCGACCTGCGGCATGGTGCTCGCCGATCTCGGCGCCGATGTCGTGAAGGTGGAGCCGGCGCCGGAGGGGGATTCGACGCGGCGCCTGACCGGCTCCGGCACCGGCTTCTACGCCGCCTTCCAGCGCAACCGCCGCAGCCTCTGCGTCGACATGAAGCGGCCCGAGGGGCTGGCGCTGGTCCGCCGGCTGCTCGACGGCGCCGACGTGATGATCGAGAATTTCCGCCCCGGCGCCATGGCGAAGCTCGGCCTCGGCCCCGAGGCGCTGCGGGCGGCCAACTCGCGCCTCGTCACCTGTTCCTGCAAGGGCTTCCTGCCCGGCCCCTATGCCCACCGCACGGCGCTCGACGAGGTGGTGCAGATGATGGGCGGCCTGGCCTACATGACCGGCCCCGTCGGCAAGCCGCAGCGCGCCGGCAGCAGCGTGATCGACATCATGGGCGGCATGGCGGCCGCCATCGGCATCCTGGCGGCGCTGGCCGAGCGCGAGCGCACCGGGCAGGGCCGGCACGTCGAGGCCGGCCTGTTCGAGACGGTGGCGCTGCTGATGGCCCAGCACATGGCGCAGACCGCGATCACCGGGGCCGAGCCGCAGCCGATGTCGGTCCGCACCCCCGCCTGGCCGGTCTACGACGTCTTCGACACCGCCGATGGCGGGCAGCTCTTCGTCGGCGTCGTCACCGACACGCAGTGGCCGGCCTTCTGCGAGGCCTTCGGGCTCGGCGACCTCGCCACCGACCCGGCGCTGGCGACGAAGCAGCAGCGCGTCGCCGCGCGCAACCGCACCATCCCGCGCGTCGCCGAGGCGTTCCGCGGCTACACGCGCGAGGCGCTGGTGGCGAAGTGCGAGGCGCTCGGCCTGCCCTATGCGCCGATCGGCCGGCCCGCCGAGCTCTTCGACGACCCGCACCTGCGGGCGGGCGGCCTGGTGCCGCTGACCCTCCCGGGCGGCCAGGTGGTGACGCTGCCGGCCTTCCCCGTGGCGCTGGACGGGCAGCGCGCCCCGCTGCGCCACGACCTGGCGGCGCCCGGCGCCGACAACGCGGCGATCGCCGCGGAACTCGGCTATGGCGAGGCCGAGATCGCGGCGCTGCGCGCGGCGGGCGTGCTGGCGGGGGCGGCGGCATGCTGACGCTCTATTCCTATCCCGGCCTCTTCGGCGTCGCCGACAACAACCCGTTCGGCCTGAAGGTCTACGCCTTCCTCCGGCTGGCCGGCCTGCCCTTCCGCCACGAGCACATCTTCGACGCCAGCCAGGCGCCGCGCGGCCAGCTGCCCTACATCGTCGAGGATGGCGAGACGGTGGGCGACAGCGACGGCATCATCGCGCACCTCACGGCGCGCCATGGCCTTACGCTCGATGCCGGGCTGACGGCGGCGCAGCGCGCCACGGCGCACATGGCGCGGCGCACGCTCGAGGATCTCTACTGGGTCATGTCCTGGTCGCGCTGGGCCGATCCGCGCTTCTGGCCGCTGTTCCGCGACGCGGTGCTGCGCGAGCATCCCGCCGTGACGGCGGCGGCGATGGAGACCGCGCGCGCCTACAACGCCCAGCGCTACCACTACCAGGGCATCGGCCGCTACGCGCCGGAGCAGGTGCTCGCGCGCGGCATCGCCGATCTCGAGGCGGTGGGGGCGCTGTTGCCGGAGGCGGGCTTCGCCTTCGGCCCAAGGCCCGGCAGCCTGGACGCGGCGATCTACGGCTTCCTGGCCAACAGCCTGTTCTTCGAGATCGACACGCCGCTCAGGGCCTGCATCGCCGCGCATCCCCGTCTCGCGGCGCATTGCCGGGCCATGCACGCGCTGGTCGGGGAGTGACCCCGCGCGCCCGGGCAGGCCCTGGGCCAGGCGCCCGGCCTCAGTGGTGCACGAAGATGGCGCAGGGCGCCTGGCGCAGCAGCGA
>CAYNYQ010000200.1:0-7034 GCA_964401305.1 uncultured Acetobacteraceae bacterium
TCCAAGGTCGGGCGCGAGCTCTACGAACTCTTCTTCCGCGGCTACACGCGCAAGCAATGGGCGCTCGACCCCAGCGAGCTCGACCGCTCGGTCACCGCCCGGGTGCCGACGCGCACCAACCGCGACGACCGCTACTTCACCGACGCGCACCAGGCCATGCCGCTCGAGGGCTATACCCGCATGTTCGAGCGCATGGTGACGCACCCGAACATCACGCTGCGGCTCGGCGTGGACTACCGGCAGGTGCGCGAGCAGGTGCCGCACCGGCGGCTGATCTGGACCGGCCCGGTCGACGAGTTCTTCGGCTTCCGCCATGGCCGCTTGCCCTACCGCTCGCTGCGCTTCGAGCACCGCACGCTGGAGCAGGAGCGCTTCCAGGAGGTGGGCACGGTGAACTACCCGGAGGAGTCGGTGCCCTACACGCGCATCAGCGAGTACAAGCACATGACCGGGCAGGCGCACCCCTTCACCAGCATCACCGCCGAGTATCCCTCGGCCGAGGGCGACCCCTACTACCCGATCCCGCGCCCGGAGAACCAGCAGCTCTACAAGCGCTACGAGGCGCTGGCGGATGCGACGCGGGATGTCTGGTTCGTCGGGCGGCTCGCCACCTACCGCTACTACAACATGGACCAGATCGTCGGCCAGGCGCTGGCGACCTTCCAGCGCATCGAGGCCAGCGTGCCCCCGCGCGCGGCGAACGACACGGCGCCCGGCGCCGTTGCGGCAGCGAAGCTCGCCGCGGGCGACTGAGCCGGGCCGCGCCGGTCAGGCGGCGAGCCGCGCCGCCTCCCGCAGGTCGTCCACGAAGCGGCCGTACTCGCGCTGCTTCGCCGCCGGATCGGGCAGGCGCAGCAGGTAGGAGGGGTGGACCGTCGGCAGCAGCGGCGGCCCATCCTCGAGCGGCATCGGCTGGCCGCGCACCTTGCCGATGGTCAGCGGCCGGCCGGTGACCGCCCGGAGCGCCGTCGCGCCGAGCGTCACCACGAGGCGCGGCCCGACCAGCGCGATCTCGCGCCGCAGGAAGGGCCGGTAGTAGGTGATGTCGCCGGCATCCGGGCTCTGGTGCAGCCGTCGCCGTCCCGTCGGCGTGAACTTGAAGTGCTTCACGGCATTGGTGACGTAGGCGGCATCCCGCGCGATGCCGGCCTCGGCCAGCGCGCGGTCCAGCAGGCGTCCGGCCGGCCCGACGAAGGGGCGGCCGACGATGTCCTCCTCGTCGCCGGGCTGCTCGCCGATGAGGAGCAGCGGCGCGCCGAGCGGCCCCTCACCGAAGACGGGCTGCGTTGCCTGCGCGGCCCAGTGCGGCAGGTCGTTGGCGCCGGACAGCGCCTGCCGCAGCGCGTGGAGGGCGGCGGCGCGGTCGTCCGTGCCGCTCGGCGGGTCGGTGTCCATGGCCACGGCAACGCACGGTGGCGGCGCGGGCTGCGCCGGGGCACGCTGCCGGCGGGGGGCTGGCGCGGTTGCGCCGCGCGCCACCATCTCCGCCGCGCGGCGCGGCGCCTCGGCCATCAGGCGTGGGATCTCCTTCGCCTCGGGCATGTTGCGCCAGTACTTCACCGGCATCTCGGCACGCATCGCCGCCGGCTTGAGCCGCGCCGGATTGAAGATGGCGGCGTAGTAGGTGCGCCAGAGATCGTCGCCAGCATCCTCGGGCGGCGCATCGCGGCGGGTTGCGCCGGGGCCCATGCGCAGCGCGGCGCCGTCCCAATGCGCGCTGGCGGCGGGCGTGAGGATGGACCAGCGCATGGTGGCGAAGCGGCGCGCGAAGAAGCCGCCGGCCTCGGCCTCCAGGATGTGGTGCTCGGGCTCGAACCAGGCGAGGTGGCGCTCGCCCTCGGGCGTCGGCACCGCGCGGAAGCGCAGGAAGGCGTGCATCTTGTGGGCGTCGCGCCGCACCGACTTCGCCATCTCCTCGAGCCGCCGCGTGTCGGGATCGGTCGGGATGTCGAGCAGCGCCGGCTCGCCCTGCGTGAGGCGCCAGAGCACGCGGTAGAGCAGGGCGAAGCGCTCGCCGTTGCGGTGCCGGATGACGAGGGCGGCGAGCTCGACGAAGCGGCGCGGTACGCGTACCGCCGTCTCCGCGGCGGCGGCCGGTGCCGGCTCGGTGCCGAAGAGCCCACGCCCCTCGCCGGCGATGTGCCATTCCACCTGCTCGGGCGGGATCTCCGCCGCCAGCAGGCGCCGCGCCTCGGCGCGCCAGGCGTCGAAGGCGGCGGGTCCGGGCAGCAGGATGCCGATGCCGCCCATGCTCAGAGCAGGCTCAGCTGCGCCGGGCGGGCCGCCGCGGCGAAGCCGGTCGCGGGCGCCACCAGGCTGCGCAGGTCCTGCCGGTCCAGCAGCCCGTTGCGCGGATGGTGGTCGGCGGTGGCGACGAAGGGCAGCAGCGTGCGCATCGGCAGCCGGAGCCGCGCCAAATCCTCGGCGCGGATGGCCCGATGCCGCCGCGCCGCGAGCAGGCGATCCACGGTCTTCTTCCCGAGGCCCGGCACGCGCAGCAGCGCCTCCCGCGGTGCGCGGTTGAGATCGACGGGGAAACGCTCCCGGTGCTTCAGCGCCCAGGCCAGCTTGGGATCGATGCCGAGATCCAGCATCCCGCCCGCGCCGCCGGCCAGGATCTCCTCGAGCGCGAAGCCATAGAAGCGCAGCAGCCAGTCGGCCTGGTAGAGGCGGTGCTCGCGCAGCAGCGGCGGCGGTGCGGGCGGCAGCAGGCGCGAGGCGTCGGGGATGGGCGAATAGGCCGAGTAGTAGACGCGGCGCAGCCCGTAGCCGGCATAGAGGCGCGCACTGCTGCCGAGCACCGCGGCATCGTCCGCCGCGTCGGCGCCGACGATCATCTGCGTGGACTGGCCGGCGGGGGCGAAGCGCGGCGCGGCGGCGCGGCGCACCCGGCGCGTCGCCTCGCGCGCCTCCTCGATGCGCAGCCGCATGGCGGCCATGGCGCGGCGGATGCCCGGCGCATCCTTCTCCGGCGCCAGGCGGCGCAGCGACGCATCGCCCGGCAGTTCGACATTGATCGAGAGCCGATCGGCCAGGCGCCCGGCTTCGGCCAGCAGCTCCGGCGCGGCGTCGGGGATGGTCTTGAGGTGGATGTAGCCCTGGAAGCCGTGCTCCTCGCGCAACTGGCGCGCCACGCGCAGGATCTGCTCCATGGTGTAGTCCGGCGAGCGGATGATGCCGGAGGAGAGGAACAGCCCCTCGATCATGTTGCGCCGGTAGAAGCCGAGGGTCAGCCCGACCAGCTCCTCCACCGTGAAGCGCGCGCGGCGGACGTTGGAGGTGGCGCGGTTGATGCAGTAGGCGCAGTCGAAGATGCAGGCATTGGTCAGCAGCACCTTCAGCAGCGAGATGCAGCGCCCGTCCGGCGCATAGGCGTGGCAGATGCCCATGCCCTCGGTGCTGCCGATGCCGCCGCTGCGCGAATCCCGCCGTTCCGTGCCGGAGGAGGCGCAGGAGGCATCGTATTTCGCCGCATCGGCGAGGATCTCGAGCTTCTGGCGGAGGTCGAGGGCAGCGGCCATGTTCCATATATGTTCCATACCCTGCCGAGGTCAAGCGACAGCGATGGGTTGCGACCTGTTTGCCCAGGCGGCGTTGCAGCCGGCAGCAAGGGAGTCGCCGCGATGCTGAAATGGGCCCTGATCTTCCTCGTGGTCTCGATCATTGCCGGCGTGCTGGGCTTCAGCGGTGTATCCGCGGCGACCGGCACCATCGCGAAATGGCTTTTCGGCATCGCCCTGGTGATTTTCCTGGTCTTCCTGGTGCTCGGCCTGATGGCCGGCGAGGCGCTGTTCTGAGCGGAGCCTCAGCCATAGACCAGCCGCGGCAGCCAGAGCGAAAGGCCCGGCACGTAGGTCACCGCGAGCAGCAGAACCAACATCAGCAGCAGGAAGGGGGTGGTGCCGCGCACCACCTCCGCCAGCGGCGCCCGCGTGATGTTGGAGATCACGAAGAGGTTGAGCCCGACGGGCGGCGTCAGCAGCGCCAGCTCCATGTTCACCACGATGATCACGCCGAAATGCACGGGATCGATGCCGAGCTGCTCCAGCACCGGCAGGATCACCGGCAGCGTCAGCAGCATGACCGCGAAGACCTCGAGGATCATGCCGAGCAGCAGCAGCAGCACGTTCACCGCGATCAGGAACTGCCACCAGGTGATGCCGGCCTCGGTGACGAATTCCACCGCTTCCCGCGCGATGCCGGCCTCGGTCATCCAGTGGCCGAAGACTAGCGCGACGGCGATGATGATCATGATGGCGGCGGCGTTGCGCACCGCTTCCGTCATCACCGCGAGCACGCTCGACGGCTTGATGCCCTTGTAGACGAAGACCGCCAGCAGCAGCGCAATGATGGCCGAGAGCGCCGCGCTCTCGGTGATGGTGACGATCCCGCCGTAGAGCCCGCCGAGGACGATCACCGGCACGGAGAGCGCGGGCAGGGCGTGCACGGTGCGGCGCACCTTCTCGGCGCGGGCGATCGGCTCGTCGCGCCCGTAGCCCTTCAGGCCGGAGTAGCGGAGGATCCAGAACGCGATCAGCCCGGCCTGCAACAGCCCGGGGATGACGCCCGCCAGGAAGAGGCGCGTGATCGCTTGGTCCGCAAGCACGCCGTAGACGACGAAGGCGAGCGAGGGCGGGATCAGGATGCCGAGCGTGCCCGAGGCGGCGACGATGCCGGAGGCGAAGTGCCGCTCGTAATTCGCGCGCAGCATCGCCGGCACCAGGATCGTGCCCATGGCCATCGCCGTGGCGACCGAGGAGCCGCACATCGCCGCGAAGATCGTGCAGGACAGCACGCAGACCAGGCCGAGCCCGCCGCGCACCCCGCCGACCCAGGCCTCGGCCGCCCCGATCAGCGCGCGCGCGACATGGCCGCGTTCCATGAACACCGCCGCGGCCACGAAATAGGGCACCGCGAGCAGCGTCGTGGAGTTCAGCTCGTCGATGACCTTCTGGGCGATGCCGATCAGCGGCGCGCCGTCGATGGCGAAAAGGGTCGTCGCCGTCACGCCGAGCACGAGCCAGATCGGCACGCCGAGGAAGAGCAGCAGCAGGAAGCCGATGCCGACGGCGCCGGTCATGGCGTGCCCCCCTCGCGGCCGCGATGCGTCATCCGTGCAGTTCCCCGCCCGCGGCGCGGCGCCCAAAGACCAGGCGCACCGCGTAGCGCAGCGCCATCAGCCCCGCGCCCACCGGCAGCGCGGCGTAGTAGATCCAGAGGGGGAAGCGCAGCGTGGTGGTGGAGAGGTCGCCGAACTCCCAGGAATCATGCGCGACGAGATAGCCGTACCAGGCCAGCGTGCCGGCCATCAGCAGCCCGAGCAGGTCGGCGAGCACGACGGAGAGCCGCTTCGCCCGCGGCGAGAGCATGGAGACGAAGAGGTCCGCCTTCACGTGGCGGTCCGCCGCCGTCACCGCGGCGAGGGAGAGGCAGACCGCCCAGACCACCAGGTAGACCTGAACCTCGTCGCCCCATTCCAGCGCGCTGCGCGGGAAGAAGATCCGCAGCACGACATTGACCGTGGCGAGCAGCAGGGCGAGGGCGCCGAAGCCGCCCACCAGCACGGTGTCGAGCCGGTCGAGCAGGGTCGGGCCCGCGGGCGTGCCCTCGGCGCCGGCGGACGCCGGGTCCATCGGCTCCGGTCCGGCGTCGGCGGGCTCGCGCCCGGCCGGTGCCGCGGCCGTGCCCGTGGCACGCGCGTCCATCCCGCGGTCAGACACGCACGCCGGCGGCGCGCAGCTCCTCGAGCGCGATCCTCACCAGGTCGCGGTCGATCTTCATCTCGGCGACGATCGCGTCCTGCGCCGCCACCAGCTTCTTGCGGGCCTGCTCCAGCGCCGCGGCGGAGGGCTCGGTGATCTTCACCCCGTTCTCCATCAGCACGCCCCGCGCCTTCGCCTGCGCCTCCGCCGCCTCGCGCCGCTCGGTATCGACCACCGCCGCCCAGGCCTCGGTCATCGCCGTCTGCAACTCGGGCGAAAGCTTGCGCCAGAAGACGAGGCTGACCATCGGCACGTATTGCGAGAAGTACTGCCGGTCCTCGAAGCAGGAGGTCATGCCGGCGTCCCAGAGCTTCGCCGTGAAGGAGCTCTCATGCGTGGTGATCAGCCCGTCCATCACGCCCTGGTTCATCGCCAGCGGCACGTCGGGCCAGGGGATCAGCACCGGGTTGGCGCCGAGCAGGCGCAGGCGCTCGGCATTCGCGGTGCCGCCGGGATGGCGGATCTTCAGCCCGCCGATATCCCCGTAGCTGGCGATGCTGCGCTTGGCGCCGTAGAGATGGGTGAAGCCGAGGTCGAACCAGCGGCCCAGCACCTTCACGCGCAGGCGCTCCTCCATGCGCCTGGCCAGCTCGGCGCCCAGCTTGCCGTCCACCACCTTGTGCACGAGCTCGGGCTCGACCCCGTAGAACATCGGCAGGCTGGTGATCGCGGCATCCGGGGTGATGCCGTCGAGGTTCCAGGTGCCGGGGATTGCCATCTCGACCGACCCCTGGCGCACGGCGCGCGGCGAATCCCTGTCGCGGTAGAGCTGCGCGCTCGGGAAGATCTCGGCCTCGATCCGTCCGCCGGAACGCTGGCGCAGCTCCGCTACGAAGCGTTCGGTGTTGCGGTTGCGGACGTGGTTCGGGTTGGTCTCGAGCGAGATGCGCAGCTTCTCCCGCGCACGGGCAACAAGCGGCACGGCGGCGAGCGCACCCGCCCCTGCGGCGAGCAGGGCACGACGATTCATCGTTGGCCTCCCGTATTTTCTTATCGGTCCTGTCCCGAACGACTAGGATGGGAACGGAGGCAGCGTCAATCATTCCCCGGCACCCATCACGCCACTGGGAAGGCGCAGCGGAGCAATGCCCGCGGCGCACCAGCGTGACCGCGCGCGTTCTCCCCGCGAAGCACAAGGCTGCGAGGCTCCGTGACGACACCGCACATCAACCGCATCGCCACCGCCGTCCCGGCGCACGAGGTGCACGACCCCTTCCGCATCTTCGCCGGACGCCAGATCACCGCGCCGCGGGTGCGCACCGCCTTCGCACG
>CAYNYQ010000200.1:7134-8663 GCA_964401305.1 uncultured Acetobacteraceae bacterium
GGCGGGGTCGAGCGCAGCATCATCGGCTTCATGGGCTGCCAGGCGGCGATCAACGCGCTGAAGCTGGCGAACCACGTGGTGCGCAGCCAGCCCCGCGCGCGGGTGCTGGTGTTGAACCTCGAGCTCTGCAGCCTGCACCTGCAGCCCTCGACGGAGATCGAGCAGCTGCTCTGCTTCCTGCTCTTCGCCGATGGCTGCTCGGCGGCGATCGTCAGCGCCGAGCCTGAAGGCTTCGCCATCGAGGGCTTCCACGCCGCCCTCGTGCCCGAGGCGGCGGACCAGATCACCTGGCGCATCGGCGACAGCGGCTTCGACATGACGCTCTCGGGCTTCGTGCCGCTGACGCTCGCGCGCGCGCTGCCCGACCATGCGCCGACCATCCTCGGCGGCATGGCGGCCGAGGACATCGCGCTCTGGGCCGTGCATCCCGGCGGCCGCAGCGTGCTGGACGCCGTCGGCCACGGCATCGGCCTGGCGGAATCCGCCCTGGCGGAAAGCCGCGCCGTGCTCCGCGACTTCGGCAACATGTCCTCGGCGACGGTGATGTTCGTGCTGCAGCGCATGCTGCGCGGCTCGCCGCCGCCCGGCACGCGCGGCTGCGCCATCGCCTTCGGTCCCGGACTCTCGGCCGAGAGCATGCGCTTCCGGGTCGCCGGATGAGCGCGGCGGCGCGGCGGGGAGGCGCCGGCTGATGCGCCACCGCAGCACCGCGGCGGAATGGATGGACGACGCGGCGGCGACGCGCCCCGAATTCGAAGCGGCGCTCGCCGACCTCGCCCGCATCAACCGCATGAGCCTCGCCTATGCGCCGACGCTGCGCTGGCTGGAGGCGCTGGCCGCGCGGCACGGCGCCTCGCGGCTCTCCGTGCTCGATGTCGGCGCCGGCGGCGGCGACATGCTGCAGGCTATCGCGGGCTGGGGGGCGCGGCGCGGCATCGCGCTCGATCTCGTGGGGCTCGACCGCAGCCCCTGGGCCGCCACGCAGGCGGCCGGGCGCGGCGTGCCGGCGCGCTGGATCACCGCCGACCTCTTCGCCCTCGATCCCGCCGAGCGCTTCGATGCCGTGGTGTGCAGCCTCTTCACGCACCACCTGGCGGACGCCGAGCTGGTGCGCTTCCTGCGCTGGATGGAGGCGCGGGCGCGGCTCGGCTGGCTGATCAGCGACCTGCACCGGCACTGGCTGCCCTGGGGCTTCGTCTGGGTCGCGGTCCGCGCCCTCCGCATGGACCCGATGGTGGTGCATGACAGCACCGTCTCCATCGCGCGCGGCTTCACCCGCGCCGACTGGCGGCGGCTCGCCGCCGAGGCAGGCGTCGCGGCGGAGATCCGCTGGGCCTTCCCCTTCCGCTGGCTGGTCGCGCGCGCATGACGGAGACGGCGATCATCGGCGGCGGCCCGGCCGGCGCAGCGGCGGCGATCGCGCTCGCCCGCGCCGGCCGCCCGCCGCTCCTGCTGGAGCGCGACGCCGTGCCGCGCGAGGCGGTCTGCGGCGAATTCCTCGGGCCCGACGCGGCGGCGGCACTGGCGCG
>CAYNYQ010000201.1:0-8648 GCA_964401305.1 uncultured Acetobacteraceae bacterium
CGGCGGCCCCCGGGCGCGCGCCCGCGCCGACCGGGGCCGGCGCCTGGGCGGCGGCCGGCACGGCCCAGGCGGCCACCAGCAGCAGCAGGCCCAGCAGCGCGCGCGACAGCAGTCGGGAAGGCGGGCAAGGGCGATGGGGCGGGCTGGGCATGGCGGGGGAGCAACCGCAAGCGGACCGTCGGGTCAAGCATTTCCGCACCGCGGCTGCAGCGCGGCCCGAGTGTCGCGCTGCGGCGCAGCATCGCAGGGGGCCGAGTTGCACCTGGCGCCGGGCGCTCTAGCTTCCTGTGATGACGACCGTCCTGACCATCCTCGTCGCCATCGCCATGCTGGCCACGCTCGGCGTGCTGTTCGCGGGCATGCTGGGCATGGCGCGCGGCAGCCCCGAACGTTCGAACGCGCTGATGCGCTGGCGGGTGCTGCTGCAGGGCGCGGCGCTGGCGCTCTTCGCGCTGCTGCTGATGCTCAGCCGCGGCTGAGGCCAGGCTGGGGGCCGCATCGCGACCGCGCGGGCGGGCGGGGCGGCTTTTGACAGGGCATTTGGCGCCGCCCTATTGTCCCGCGCGGTCTGCGCGGTCGCGGCCGGTGCGCCCCCGCGCGCCGTCTTCCGCGGCCCGGACCCATCCCCCCTGGGGCGCGGTCCGCGCGCATCCGGCCCCGAAACAGCACGGCTCAGGAAACGGCAGAGGCGATGAAGCTCCTCGTCCCCGTCAAGCGGGTGGTCGACTACAACGTGAAGGTCCGCGTCAAGGCGGACGGCACGGGCGTCGAGACGGCCAACGTCAAGATGTCCATGAACCCCTTCGACGAGATCGCGGTCGAGGAAGCGGTGCGGCTGAAGGAGAAGGGCGCGGCGACCGAGATCGTCGCCGTCTCCTGCGGCCCCACGGCCTGCCAGGAGCAGATCCGCACCGCCCTCGCCATGGGCGCCGACCGCGGCATCCTGGTCGAGCATGACGGCGTGCTCGAGCCCCTCGCGGTCGCCAAGCTGCTCAAGGCGCTGGTCGAGAAGGAGGCGCCGCAGCTCGTCATCCTCGGCAAGCAGGCGATCGACGACGACATGAACGCCACCGGCCAGATGCTGGCCGCGCTGCTCGGCTGGGCGCAGGGCACCTTCGCCTCCAAGGTGGTGCCGGATGGCGACAGCCTGACCGTGACGCGCGAGGTCGATGGCGGGCTCGAGACGGTGAAGCTGAAGATGCCGGCGATCGTCACCACCGATCTCCGCCTGAACGAGCCGCGCTACGCGTCCCTGCCGAACATCATGAAGGCGCGCAAGAAGCCGATCGAGACGGTCAAGCCGGCCGATCTCGGCGTCGACGTCACGCCGCGCCTGACCGTGCTGAAGGTGGAGGAGCCGCCGAAGCGCCAGGCCGGCAAGAAGGTGGGCTCCGTGCAGGAGCTGGTGGAGAAGCTCCGCAACGAGGCGAAGGTGATCTGAGGATGGCGGTTCTCGTTCTCGCGGACCATGACGGGTCCGCCGTCACCCAGCCGACGCGCAGTACGGTCGCGGCCGCGTCGAAGCTCGGCGAGGTGCATGTGCTCGTCCTCGGCGCCCGCGCGGCGGCGGATGCGGCGGCGAAGCTGCCGGGCGTCGCGAAGGTGCTGCATGCCGATGCCGAGCCGCTGGCCAAGGGCCTGGCGGAGCCGGTGGCGGCGCTGCTGGTCGGCATGGCGCCCGGCTATTCCCACCTGCTGGCGCCGGCCTCGGCCGCGGGCAAGAACGTGATGCCGCGCGTCGCCGCGCTGCTCGACGTGCAGGTGCTGTCCGACATCGCGGGCGTCGTCGACGCCGACACCTTCGTGCGGCCGATCTATGCCGGCAACGCGCTGGCCACGGTGAAGTCGGCGGATGCGAAGAAGGTCATCACCGTCCGCGCCGCGAGCTTCGACCCCGTCGCCGCCGAGGGCGGCAGCGCCGCGGTCGAGGCCGCGCCCACGGCCGCCGACCCGGGCCTCTCCGCCTTCCTCGGCGCCGAGATCGCCAAGTCCGAGCGGCCGGAGCTGACGGCGGCGCGCATCGTCGTCTCCGGCGGCCGCGCCATGGGCTCGGCCGAGAATTTCGGCATCATCGAGAAGGTGGCCGACAAGCTCGGCGCCGCCGTCGGCGCCTCCCGCGCCGCGGTCGATGCGGGCTATGCGCCGAACGACCACCAGGTCGGCCAGACCGGCAAGATCGTCGCCCCCGAGCTCTATGTCGCGGTCGGCATCTCCGGCGCCATCCAGCACCTGGCGGGCATGAAGGACAGCAAGGTCATCGTCGCCATCAACAAGGACGAGGAGGCGCCGATCTTCCAGGTTGCCGACTACGGCCTGGTGGCGGACCTCTTCAAGGCGATGCCCGAGTTCGAGGCCGAGCTCGACAAGAAGTAGCGCCCGGGACGCGCGAGGCCCCGAAGACGCCACGATAGCAGGCCTATCCTGGTGTCCTCCGAGGCCCCGCGTTCCGATCGCGCCGGCGCAGGCGGCCCCGCCCCTGACCGGGCCCGGGCGGCGCAGCCGGTGGCCCTGCCGCGGTCGCTGGTCGCCTGGGGCGCCCTGTCCGTCGCCCTGAACATCGGCCTGGCGCGATTCGGCTATGGCGTGGTGCTGCCCTCGCTGCGGGACGAATTCGGCCTCGGCTACACCGCGAGCGGGGTGCTGAACGCGCTGCATCTCGTCGGCTATCTCGTCGCCACGCTGGTCGGGCCCTGGCTGGCGCGGCGGCTGGGCATGCTGCGTCTGGTCGTCGGGGCGCAGATGCTGGTGGCGGCCGGTGCGCTCGGCTGCGCGCTGGCGCCCATCGAGGCCGGCTGGGGCCTGGCGCTGATGGGGGCCGGGCGGCTGGCGACGGGCCTCGGCGCCGGCGCGGCGATGCTGGCGGTGATGGTCCTGGTGCTGGGCGCGGTCGCCGAGGCCGTCCGCAGCGCCGTCAGCGTGGTGCTCTGGAGCGGCATGGTGCTTGCCGTCATCGGCTGCGGCCTCGCCGTGCCCTGGCTGCTCGAGCCGGGGTGGTGGCGCGCGCAATTCGGCATCGCCGCCGCCCTGGCGCTGCTCCTGGTACTGACCACCCCGCGCGGCGTCGCCACGCCGGGCGGGACCGGCGGCGCGCCCTTCACGCTGGCCGCGGTGGCGACGCCGCGCTGGGCCTGGCTGGTCCTGGCCTATTTCTGCTTCGGCCTCGGCTACATCACCTACGCCACCTTCGCCGGCGCCCGCCTGGCGGCGACCGCCGCCCCCGTCGCGGTGATGGCGACGACCTGGACCATCCTGGGGCTGGCCATGCTGGCCGGCAGCCTTCTCACCCTGCGCGTGCTGGCCGATCCGCGGCTGCGCCCCTTCGCGCTGCCCGGTGCGCTCGGCATCGCCGCCATCGGCGCCCTGATCGCCGGGCTGGAGAGCCCGGAGGCCGCCCTGGCCGCCGCCGCCCTGGTCGGGCTCGGGATGGTCGCGACGCCCGCGCTGATGACCGCCGCGGCGCGCGGCCGCAGCAGCGCGGCCGATTATGCCAGCGCCTTCAGCATCGCGACGGCGGCGCTTGGCCTCGGCCAGCTCGCCGGGCCGGTGCTCGCGGGGCTGCTGGCCGACCGCTTCGGCACCGTTGCCGCGCCGCTCCTCGCCGCCGCCGCCTATGCCCTGGCCACGGCCGCCGCCACCATCGACCGCCGGGCGGTCCGCGCGCCGTAGCGCGCAGCGGCAGGCTCGGCGACGACGGCCCCGCCCGATATGGCGCAATCGGCCGCAACGCCGTACACGCTGGACGCGTTCACCCGCGCCGCGGGCCACCGGCTGCCCGCAGTGCCCGGTCCCACGTGCAGAAGGAGAGACCCATGGCGCAGATCAGCAAGCTCGGCGTGATCGGCGCCGGGCTGATGGGCAACGGCATCGCCCATGTCGCGGCGCTGGCCGGCATCGACGTCGTGCTGATGGACGTGAACCCGGCGGCGCTGGAGAAGGCCATGGGCACGGTCCAGAAGAACATGGACCGCCAGGTGCAGCGCGGCTCCGTGCAGGCCGCGGACCGCGACCTGGCGCTGGCGCGCATCCACACCGTCACCGACAACGACCACTTCGCCGACTGCCAGGCGGTGATCGAGGCGGCGACGGAGAACGAGGAGATCAAGAAGCGGATCTACGCCGCGCTCTGCCCGAAGCTGGCGCCGGATGCGATCCTCGCCTCCAACACCTCCTCCATCCCGATCACCCGCCTTGGCGCCGCCACCGACCGGCCGGGCCGCTTCATCGGCATGCACTTCTTCAACCCGGTGCCGATGATGAAGCTGGTCGAGGTGATCCGCGGCCTGGCGACGGATGACGCGACGGCCGAGGCGGTGACGACGCTGGCGCAGCGCATGGGCAAGCAGGTGGTTGCCGCGGCCGACTACCCGGCCTTCGTGGTGAACCGCATCCTCTGCCCGATGCTGAACGAGGCGATCTTCGCGCTGATGGAGGGCGTGGGCGATATCCGCGCCATCGATGCCGGCATGAAGCTCGGCGCGAACCACCCGATGGGACCGCTCGAGCTCTGCGACTTCGTCGGGCTCGACACGCTCTACGAGGTGCTGAAGGTGCTGCACGAGGGGCTGGGCGACCCGAAGTACCGCCCCTGCCCGCTGCTGGCGAAGTATGTCGAGGCCGGCTGGCACGGCCGCAAGACGGGCCGCGGCTTCTACGACTACAGCACCAACCCGCCGACGCCGACGCGCTGAGGCGAAGCCCCGGTTCGATCGGACCGGGCGCGCCCTGCCGCCCCCGGCCCGGTCGCGCTACTGCGCCGCGCGCAGATTCATCTCGGCGACGCCGAGCGCGATGTTGAGGCCGGTGTTGCCCTCGATGCTCAGCGGCTGCAGCTGGATCGAGCGCTCGGCGCCGCCGACCAGAACGTTCGCGCCCACGCCCACGCCCGCGGTCACGCCGCCGGAGACGCCGGCGAAGGTCCCGGCCAGCACGCCCGGACGGGTATCCGTGGTCGGCGCGATGACGGCCCACAGCATCACCGCCGCGCGGGTGAAGCCCAGGTCGACGCCGTAGCGGCTGATCTCGCCCGTGTAGCGCTCGCGGCGGCCCGTTACGTTGACGTACTCGCAGGTTATCTCGCGCGTGCTGCCGAAGATGAAGCCGGTGGAGCCGGCCACATCGCAACGCAGCGTTCCGGCCCGGACGGTGCCGCCCTGCTGCTGCGCCGCGGCGGTGGACGGCCCGAGGCCGAAGCCCGCCACGGCGAGGGTGGCGGCGAGTGCGATTGTCGTGCGACGCATGGCTGTTCTCCTCGGTTGCGGGGCGGACATTGCGTTTTCCCGTCCGCGCAGCACATCCCATGTCGCAAGGACAGGCGCCCGCGTTACCCGGTGCGCTGCACGAAATCCACCTTGTCGTTCGCGCCCGGGCTGGGCGGATCGCCGGTGGTGACGGCCTTCAGGTAGCCATAGGCGTGCACCAGCGTGCTCGACGGCGCGTCCCAGTATTCCGCGCCGAGGCAGGTCACCTTCAGCAGCGCCACCTTCGGATCCTCGGCGCCGGCGGGGAACCAGGCGCGCAGCGGCTCGGCCCAGAGGCGCTTCTGCATGGCAGGGTCGCGCACCATCTCCGCCGTGCCGTAGACCGAGACGTAGTCCTGCCGGCGCGGGTCGGAATAGGCCAGCAGCACGCGGCCATCGCCCTGCACCTCCTCGGTCTTCGGGCTGTCCGCCTCGGTGAAGAACCAGAGGGTGCCGTCGAACTCCTTCTGGCTGGCGCGCATCGGGCGGCCGCGGAAGCGGCCTTCCTCGTCCATGGTCACCATCATGGCGACCTCGACGTCCTTGATCATCTCCCAGACCTTGCGCTTGGCCTCGGCATCGGTGCGGGTCTCGACCATCCGCCTCACTCCCATGGGGTCCCGCGCAGAACGGCAGGCCGGGCGGGCGGTTGCACCCTCCCGGCGCGCGGGCGATCCTGCCCGGATACCGCGACGGAGGAGGGGGCCATGCTGGTCGAGGAACGGATCTACACGCTGCAGCCCGGCACCGGGAACGCCTACATGAAGGCCTATGCCGAGGAGGGGCTGGCGATCCAGAAGCGCATCCTCGGCCGCCTCGTCGGCTGGTACCAGACCGAGTTCGGCGAGCTGAACCAGATCATCCACATGTGGGCCTACCAGGACCTCGCCGAGCGCGCCGAGCGTCGCGCCGCGCTCTTCGCCGATCCGGGCTGGCTCGCCTACCTGCCCAAGGTGCGGCCCTACCTGCTGAAGCAGGAGAGCAAGCTGCTGGTCCCCGCACCCTTCCTGCAGGTGAAGTGGCAGGACTGACGCCGATGCCCTGGGTGATGCGGCTGGCCGAGGATTCGCTCGCCTCGGGCGGCACCGTCGCGCTGCCGGCGGATGGTGTGAACCGCGCCGTCTATGTCGTGCACGGCGCGATGGAGGCGGGCGGCGCGCGCTTCACGGACGACAGCGCCTGGCATGGGCGCGGCGCGGCGCTGCTGCGCGCCGGCGCCGAGGGGGCGGCGCTCTGGCGCTTCGAGCTGGTGCCGGCCGGCGCGCCCCTCGTCACCGCCACTGGTGGCCGCACGCAGGAGAAGCTCAGCGCCCCGCTCGACGGGCTGCTGCCCGAGGGGCCGCTGCTGCTGCGCTGCGATTCCGTGGCCTTTCCGCCCGGCGGCTGCGCCTTCCTGCACACCCACCAGGGCCCGGGCATCCGCTGCCTGGTCGAGGGCGGCATCCGCATCGATACCCACGGCGCCTCCACCGCCTATCCACCGGGCGGCGCCTGGTTCGAGGCGGGGCCGGAGCCGGTCTTCGCCCAGGCCGCCGCCGATCGCCCGAGCCGCTTCATCCGCGCCATGGTCCTGCCGGCGCGGCTGCTCGGCCAGAGCAGCATCCGCTACGTGCGGGAGGAGGACCAGGCGAAGCCGAAGAGCCAGCGCTACACGGGCTACGTGGACGTGGCGATCACGCTGTAGCGCCGGCGCTGGCGTCCTCGCGGATCAGGTCCGCCGCCTTCTCGGCGACCGAGAGCACCGTCGCGTTGATGTTGCAGACCGGGATGTCCGGGAAGACCGAGGCATCCACCACCCGCAACCCGGCCAGGCCGCGCAGCCGGAGCCGCGGATCCAGCGGCGCCGCCTGATCGGCGCCGCCCATGCGCACCGTGCCGCAGGGGTGGTAGACGGTGCCGCCCGTCGCGCGGGCGAAGTCCAGCAGATCGGCGTCGCGTTCCGCGCCCGGGCCGGGCCGCGTCTCCTCCACCACCACGCCCCGCAGCGGCGCCGCCGCCATCCAGCGCCGCGCGAGGCGGATGCCGCGCAGCACGGCGGCTCGGTCCGCCTCGGTCGCCAGGTAGCGCGGCGCGATCAGCGGCGCCGCGGCAGGGTCGGCGGAGGCGAGGCGCACCGTCCCCCGGCTCTCCGGCCGGCACTGCCAGACGCCCAAGGTCATGCCGGGCCGCGTCTCCGGCACGCCGATGATCCCGTCCTGCCAGGAGATCGGGCCGCCGTTGATCTGGATGTCCGGCGCCTCCAGCCCCGGCAGGGTCCGCGCGAAGAGGCTGAACATCCCGGGCGACCAGGTCAGCACGCCGCCGCCTTGGGTAGCCCAGCGCAGCACCTCCGGCACCAGGCGCCAGCCATGGATGCGCCGGTTCGCCGACCAGGCATCGGAGGCGAGGCGGAAGCTCAGCCGCGTGATGTAGTGGTCCTGCAGGTTCGCGCCGATGCCCGGCATGTCGCGCACGACGGCGATGCCCTGCGCCGCCAGGTGGTCGGCCGGCCCGATGCCCGACAGCATCAGCAACTGCGGCGAGCCGATCGCGCCCGCCGCCAGGATCACCTCCCGCCGCGCCGCGATCACCCGCTCCTGCCCGGCGCGGCGGATGGCGACCCCCGTCGCGCGCCCGTCCTGCACCACCACGCGCAGCGCCAGCGCGCGGTCGATCAGCGCGAGGTTCGGCCGCCGCAGCGCCGGCACCAGGTAGGCGCGCGCGGCGGAGACGCGGCGGCGGCCGCGGCGCGTCTGCTGGAAGGTGGAGAAGCCCTCGCGGCTCGGCCCGTTCATGTCGGGGTTGAAGGGCAGCCCGATCGCCTCGGCCGCCTCGCCCAGCCGGGCGAAAAGCGGCAGGCGGTCCACCAGGTGCTCGACCGGCTGCGGCCCGGCCGTGCCGCGGAGCTCCCCGGCCTCGCCGGCGAAGGATTCGTGGCGGCGGAAATAGGGCAGCAGCCCGTCCCAGTCCCAGCCCGTGCAGCCCTTCTGCGCCCAGAGGTCGTAGTCCGAGGGATGCCCGCGCACATGGCCGAGCCCGTTGATCGAGGAGGAGCCGCCCCAGACCTTGCCGCGCGGATAGTCCAGCGCGCGGTCGCCGGTGCCGGGATCGGGCTCGGTGCGGTAGCCCCAGGTGAGGCGCGGATGCATCAGGATGCGGGCATAGCCGGCGGGGATGTGGATGTAGGGGTGGCGGTCCGGCCCGCCGGCCTCGACCAGCGCGACGGTGCTGCGGCCGTCCTCGGTCAGGCGCGCGGCCAGCACGCAGCCGGCGCTGCCGGCGCCGACGATGACGTAGTCGAAGGCGGCATCGCGCGGCCCGCTCACCGCGCCGGCTCCACGTCGCGCGCGATGGAGAGGATCAGCCGGCGCAGCCAGGCATGCCCCGGGTCCGCCTCGAAGCGGCGATGGAAGGTCAGGGAAAGCCGCGTGT
>CAYNYQ010000202.1:0-8626 GCA_964401305.1 uncultured Acetobacteraceae bacterium
CCACCCGGATGCCGAAGGCATTGTCGCCGGAGCCGCTGTAGGTCAGGGCGGCCGCCCCCGGGTCCTCGGTGGTGACGTTGATGTTGAAGGGCGAGAAGAACTCGGCGATGCGCTGCCAGATCTGCTGAATGGCGAGAAGTTCGGTGGCGTTGAAGCTTTCGGCGCCGTCGAGGGAGAAGGCGGAGGAGTAGAAGCTGGACGTGTTGAAGTAGCTGTTCCAGGTGGTGCCGGTGGTGGTGTGGCCGTCGAAGTCGAGGAAGACGGTGTAGGTCGAGCCCGGCAATGAGTTGAGGCGGAAGGTGTCGCCGAGGGCGATGCCGATGCCACCCGTGGGCACGAGGGCGGTGTTCACCGCGCTCTCAATGACGGCGCCTTGCGGCTCGCCGGTCGCCGCGGCGGTGGGGCGGTCGCTTCCGGCGGCGTTCAGTCCGCGCAGGGTGCTCTCGTGCGGGGCGGGGAAGCCGTGCGGGGCCAGCTCGTCGTGATGCGCCTCCTCGTAGCCGGATTGCGGGGCACGAGCCGATGGTGGCTCGGTCGGCCTGGCCGCCGCATGGGCTGCGAAGAAGAAGGACCAGACTTCCTGGAGCACATGCTCTGGCAGGGAGGTCGCATCCGCCGGATCTTCGATGTCTAAAGCAAAAGAAAGATTTTTGTTGGCGGCATTCATTATTCGTGCCGAATAGGCAACATTGCGCACGCGGACCTCTCCTTCAGAGCGTCAATAGCGACCGTCTGTTCGCGAAAACGAGAGAACGCAACTTTGCTTGGATGGGGCGCCGAGGCAATCGCGGATTCCCGATCGCTGGCTGGAAAGGAGCGAAGGATTCTTTGCGGTTGTGTGATTACCTGCGCCTCTCCCGGCTCAGGCCAGGAGGACGTCGGCAGCGGACGCGCCAAGCGCCAGCGGCGGCAGGAGCGGCGCGATGGTCAGCAGATCCACCGTCACGCTGTCCTGCACGGTGTCGCCGGAGCGCTCGGTGTCGAAGAGCCGCACCATCAGGCTGCCGTCGACCTCTGTCGCGGTGAAGCTGCCGTCGAACACGGCGGATTTGCGCACGGCCTCCGGGAAGCTGCGCCAGTTCGCGCCGCCATCGACGGAGTAGCCGATCCGCATGGCCTCGCCGCTCGAACGCGCCTGCAGCTGCACGGCGTAGTCGCCCGGGGCAAGGCCGTCGAACTGCCAGCGCCAGCCGAGGACGTAGTCATGGCCGGTGATCCGCAGGCCCTCGGTCAGCAGCATCGTCCGGCCGTCCTCGAAGGCCAGCGGAGAGGCTTGTGGCGTCGCCGCGACGCCGGTGGAGCGGATCCCCGCCGTGCCGAGATCCGCCGCCGCTATGTCGTTGTCGCGGTTGGTCACGGCGAGGCGCCGGGCCGCCAGGCCGTCCGCCTCGAAGCCGAGCTCGTAGGTCGCGTCGCCATCGGCCTCGCGGTCGTCGCGGCCGGTGATGCCGAGGGTTGCGGTCCAGTTGTTGGCGGCATTGAGCAGGAGGGAGGAGGCGGAGAGGCTGCCCTCGGTGGCGTCGAGGCCGGTGACGGCGACCAGGATGTCGCCGGTCGCGTTGAGCGCGCGCAGGGTCACGCTGTCCGTGCCGCCGCTCTCGCTCGTGACGAGGCTCGATCGGTCGAGGACGAGTTCCGGCGGCGGTGGCGGCGGAGGCGCCGCGACGAGCGTGTAGCTTCCCGTGACCATGTACTGTCCGAGCGAGCCGTACTCGGACCATCCTGCGGGTGAGGCACCGGTGGGCGCGCCCCATCCCGTTCCGTCGACGGCGAGGTAGTAGGTTCCGCCGGCGAGGTTGCCGAGGCTGATGGCGGCATCGGTGCGCGCCGGATCGTCCGAGGTGGCGATGGCGGCGAGGCTGGCGTCGTAGAGGGTCAGCTTCGCGTCGAGCATGGACAGCGCGGCCTTGCTGTAGACCGGCGTGTCGCTGCCGGTGACGTAGGCGCGGCTCCAGCCCGAGACGGCGAGGTCGATGCTGCCGCCGGCGGCGAGGGTGAAGCTGAAGAGGTCGATGTCGTTGCGGCTGCCGGAGCCCGAGATGACGCCGAAGGCCTGCACCGAGGCGATGCCGCCGGTGACGGTGCCGCCGAGGGCGGTCGCGGCGCCGAAGCTGTCGCCATGGTCGTCGGCGGCATAGGTGACGCCGCTGTTCTGCGTGGTGATGACGGCGAGGTCGTCCTGGGTGGTGGTGGCGCCGGCGTAGTCGCCCTTGCTCCACTGGATGACGCTGGAATAGTAGCCGACGCCCATGGCGGGGGCCCAGCTCGTGGTGCCGCTGCCATGGCCGTGGTAATACTCGCTGCCGCCCTGGCCGTCGTGGTGCAGGCCGAGGCTGTGGCCGGTCTCGTGGGCGGCGGCGGTGGCGATGGTGTGGACGCTGTCGCCGAGCGAGTTGGCGTAGACGAAGGCGGCGGTGTCGCTGCCCCAGTCGAAGCTGCCGTTGTAGGCGAGGCCGCCCCAGTTCTTGCCGCCCTCGTCGGTGATCACCACCCGGATGCCGAAGGCATTGTCGCCGGAGCCGCTGTAGGTCAGGGCGGCCGCGCCCGGGTCCTCGGTGGTGACGTTGATGTTGAAGGGCGAGAAGAACTCGGCGACGCGCTGCCAGATCTGCTGGATGTGCAGCAGTTCGGCCTCGTTGAAGCTCCCGGCGCCGTCGAGCGAGAAGGCGGAGGAGTGGAAGCTGGCGGTCTTGAAGTAGCTGCTCCACGCCGTGCCGGTGGTGGTGTGGCCGTCGAAGTCGAGGAAGACGGAGTAGCCCGAGCCCGGCAGGGAGTGCAGGCGGAAGGTGTCGCCGAGGGCGACGCCGATGCCCGCTGCCGGCACCAGCGCCGTGTTCACCCCGGCCTCGATACCCGCGGCCCCGGCGGGCCCGCCGCCGGTCAGCGTGCCGTCGTCCTCGCCCGCCTGCTGCGACCCCTCGCCCCCGCCCGTCGTGCGTCCGAGGTCCAGTGCCGGATAGTCGTGGGGCAGGCTCTCGTCCTCATGGCCGTGGTCATGGTCATGATCGGACTCGATATGCCCGTCATGATGGTATTCATGATTATCAATACCCGTATGAGTTGAATAGCCCGCCACCATTGCCTCGGCCATGGCGCTCCGGGATGCGTCGGCCGCGCCACTCTCGGGAAGGGCGGTCCCGCCTGGTTGGTCGGCCGGATCGTCGAGCAGGCACAGGTCTGGGTCGACGTCTCCAGGATTATGCAGCGGGTCGAGTTCGTGGCCCGTTCCGGTCATGGCGACGCATTCCCTGCGCGTGTATCTGAGCAGAACTCGCTAATTACGCGAGTTTCGTCTCGGATTTAGAAACAGCGCTCGGGAAATGCAACCATAGATTGCAGAGAGTCTCACAAATTTCGCCATGTTGGATGCGATGCCCGGCTCGTCGCCAGGCACCACCGCTGCCGCAGCCTCCGCGGATGGCGACAATCCGCCGGCGGCGACGGCGATCGGCGCCAGGGTTGTTCCCCTCCGGACGATCGCGCGGTACGGACGCGACCCATGCGCCCCGCCGACCTGGCCCTCGCGGCCCGCCTCGACCCCACCCCCTTCTGGTTCCTCCGCCACGGGGAGACGGACTGGAACGCCCAGGGGCTCTCCCAGGGCGCGGTGGACATCCCGCTGAACGGCGTGGGCCTCGCCCAGGCGCGCCGCGCCGCCCGCACGCTGCAGGGCATCGGCATCGCCAGCATCGTCGCCTCGCCCCTGGCGCGCGCCCGCGTCACGGCCGAGATCGCCGCCGCGGCGATCGGCCGGCCCGTGCAGCTCGACGCGGATCTGCGGGAGGTCGCCTTCGGCGAGCAGGAAGGCCAGCCGATGGGCGACTGGTACGACGACTGGATCGCCGGCACCTACACGCCGGCCGGCGGCGAGAGCTTCGCCGACCTCTACCGCCGCGCCGTCGCCGCGGTGAACCGCGCCATCGCCCAGCCGGCGCCGGTGCTGGTGGTGGCGCATGGCGCGCTGTTCCGCGCGCTGCGCCTGGCCTTCGGGCACGAGCCGAACGTGCGCACGCCCAATGCCCTGCCGATCCGCTGCGCCCCGCCAGGCCCGGGCGAGGCCATGTGGTCCGTCACGCCGGCGGCGCTGGCGCCGGAGGAGGCGTAGCGGCCGGCGCCGCCACCACGAAGCGCCGGTACACCCAGCCGAGCCCGATCAGCGCCAGGCCGAGCGCGAGGAAGCTCAGCACCCGCCAGAGCCCGGCCAGCCCGGCCATGTCCACCAGCACCGCCTTCGCCGCCGTCAGCCCCAGCACGCCGAGCGCCGCCAGCCGCAGCGCCCGCTCCTCGAGCCGCAGGCCGAGCGCCAGCAGCGCCGCCCCCATGGCCAGCCAGGCGCCGCTATAGGCCCAGAGCTCCGCCCCCTCGGGCGGCGCCAGCGCCAGCGCCATCGCCTCGGGCTGGAAGGCGTGCCGCACCTCAAGCGTGACCCAGGCGAAGCCTGCCGCCAGCGCATAGGCCGCCAGCACGGCGGGGAAGCCTGCGGGCCGCGCGCTCTCCGGCGCCCGCGCCGCCAGCGCCGCCAGCAGGGCCGGCAGCAGGTAGGCCGGCAGCAGCTCGTTCAGCACGGGCGTCGGGCGCAGCGGCACCTCGGGCGGCACCAGGGGGTTGCCCAGCAACAGCAGGATCCCGCCGAGCAGCGCCGCCGCCTGCTGCACCCGCCAGCCCCAGGCCAGCACCGGCCGCCCGCCCAGCCGCCGGTTCGCAAGCCGCAGCAGCGCGGCCAGCACGCCGAGGCCGAGCACCTGCAGCGCCGCTTCCAGGAAGCTCCAGTCCGCGTCGAGCGAGAGCGTGCCGCCGGTGAAGGCGTGGCGGATCTGCAGCATCACCAGCGCGGTGAGGAAGGCGACCGCGCCCGCCTCCAGCACCGCCACGGCGAGATCGTCGCCGCGCCGGCGGAACAGCACGGCCGCCAGCGCGAAGCAGAGCGCCGGCACGCCATAGGCCGGCAGCGCCTCGTTCAGCAGCGGCGCCGGGCCGAAGCCGTAGTCCAGCACATGCCAGTTCAGCAGCAGCCGCACCAGCACCACCGCGGCGACCGCCAGCGCGACCCGGCGCAGCGCGGCGAGCCCCGTGCGCCCCTCGATCCAGGCCAGCGCCGGCAGGAAGAGCGCCACCGCCAGGCTCAGCCAGTGGTCGGAGAGCACCATGGCCAGGCCGAGCGCCAGCGCCGCCACCGCGCCCGCCGCATGCGCCCCGGCCCGGTCCGGCGCGCCGCCGCGCATCGCCGCCGCGGCAGCGCCCACCAGCGCGGCGGCCAGCGCCATCGCCGCCAGCGCCCAGCGCGCATCCGCCGCGAACCCGCGGACCCGGGCGTAGCACACCAGCAGCGCCAGCACCGGCACCGCGGCGGCCAGGGCCGACCAGCGCAGCGGCCGGCCCGCCCGCCGCTCCTGCCACAGCCCCGCCGCCGCGTGCAGCGCCGCCAGCAGCAGCGCGCCCAGCAGGAAGGGCCGCAGCGGCGCCGGCGGCCAGGGCTCCGTCCCCGGCAGCACGCCCTGGACGATGCCGGCGATGGTGATCGCCTCGCCGGTCGGGCTCCAGGCGCCGAGCGGCCACAGGAGCAGCAGCAGCAGCCCGGCCAGCGCCGCCATCCAGGGCAGCAGGTCGAGCCGCTCCTCCCGCGCCGCCTTCCACACCGCGACCGGCGTCAGCAGCAGCACACCGGCAGGCCCGGCCAGCGACCCGGCCGAGAAGGGCACCACCAGCAGCCCCGCGGCCGAGAGCGCGGCGAAGGGCACCCAGGCGAGCCGCCGCCCGACGCGCCCCTCGAGCGCCGCGCCGGGCAGCAGCGCCAGATGCAGCGCCGCCGCCGCCGGCACGAAGAGCGCGGGCGCCCAGAGGTCGTCGGGCCCCGCGGCGAGCAGCAGCCCCGCCACCACCCAGAGCGCCGCGCCGATCGTCGCCGCCCAGCCGAGCCAGGCGGCGCCCACCTGGCGCAGCACCACCAGCGCCGCCGCCGTCACCGCGAGCAGATAGGCGAAGAGGCCGGGCAGCGAGGGGTCCTGCGTCTCCACCAGCGCCGGCGTGACGAAGGCGCCGGCGATGCCGACCGCGGCGACCAGCGGCCCCTGCAGCAGCGCCAGCGCGATGCCGGCCAGCGCGGCGAGCGCCAGCAGGGCGAAGCCGACGAGCGGCGGCACCAGCGCATAGAGCACGGCCGCGCCATAGGCGGCGCCGAACAGCACCGCGACGCCGCCGGCGGCGAGCGCGGGCGGCGCCTGGTCGGGCCAGGGGATGCCGGGCCGCTCCGGCGCTGGGCGGCGACGCAGCCACTCCGCCGCGACGATCAGCACAAGGCCCAGCAGCCCTGCCAGCGTGCAGCGGGCGGCGGGGCCGAGCCAGCCTTCCTCCACGGCGGTGCGCACCAGGAAGATGCCGGCGAGCAGCAGCGCCGCGGCGCCGAGCCAGGTGCCCCAGCGCAGCGTCAGCACGGCTTCGAGGCCAGGCCCAGGCTTTGGTCCAGGGCCGGGGCCAGGCGGCGCGGCGGCGGTCCCGGCGGGCTCCAGGGATGGCGGCGCGGCGGGCGCGTCCCCGGCCTCGACCGTGCGTGCCGCGAGCGGCGCGGCCTCGGGTGCGGCGGGTGCGGCCCAGGGGTTCGCCGGGGCGTCGGCGGGTGCGTCCCTGGGCGGCGGCGGCCAGCCGGGTGCGGCCTCGGCCGGTGCGGGGTTCGGCACCGCGATGCCCGCCGACCTCAGCGCCGCCCGCAGCGCCGCCACCTCTGCCTGCAGCGCCCGTGCCCGGCGCCAGCCCGCGATCCCGAGCAGCCAGCCGATGAAGAGGCCGAGCGGGACGCACAGGCCGAGCAGGACCAGCAACGCTTCCATCGCGGAACGCTCGGCCCGGTCGCCCGGCCCGTCAACCGCCGCCCGGCCGCGCCAGGCGCTTGCACCGCGCCGCCCGATCGGCTAGTCGCGCCGCTCGCGCCGGCACCCCTGGAGGCCGGCGCTCTGCTTTCCGGGCCCCGGGCGTCCCGCCCGCGACACCGGCCGGCAGCCATCCCATACGCGGAGCACACGGACCATGGTCCAGACCATCCGGATCGAGGCCGAGGCGCGCGAGCGGGCCGGTAAGGGGGCGGCACGCGCGACCCGGCGGCAGGGACTCGTCCCTGCGGTGATCTACGGCGCGAAGCAGGAGGCGACGCTGGTCGCCCTCGACCCGCGCGACGTCATGAAGGAAATGCACAAGGGCGCCTGGCAGTCCCACCTGTACGAGGTGGCGGTCAAGGGCGGCCCGACCGAGCGCACCCTGATGCGCGACGTGCAGTTCCACCCGGTGACCGACCGGCCCGTGCATGTGGACTTCCAGCGCATCGCCCCCGGCGCGCGCATCCGCGTGCGCGTGCCCGTGCACTTCCTGCACGAGGACACCTGCCCCGGCATCAAGGCCGGCGGCGTGCTGAACGCCGTGCGCCGCGAGGTCGAGGTGCTGGCCGAGCCCGACGCCGTGCCCGAGGCCTTCGAGATCGACCTGGCCAGCGCCGGCATCGGCGACAGCCTGCGCTGGTCCTCGATCAAGGACCAGTTCGGCACCAAGGCGGTGATCAGCCGCGACTTCGTGGTGGCGACCATCGCGCCGCCGACCGTCGTCGAGGAGGTCGTGGTCGCCCCGGTGGCGGCGCCGGCCGCGCCGGCCAAGGGCGGCAAGGGCGCCGCCAAGCCGGCCGCGCCCGCGAAGAAGAAGTAAAGCACGGCGCCCGTGCCCGAGGCCGGGCGCACGCTGCTCTGGGTCGGCCTCGGCAATCCCGGGGCCGAGCATGCGCGGCAGCGCCACAACATTGGCTTCATGGCGGTCGAGGCCATCGCGCGCCGCCACGGCTTCGGGCCCTGGCGCCGCCGCTTCAAGGGCGAGGTGGCCGAGGGCCGCATCGGCCCGGTGCGGATCATCGCCCTCAAGCCCGAGACCTACATGAACGGCAGCGGCGACAGCGTGCAGCCGGCCGCCGCCTTCCACAGGATCCCGCCCGGCGACATCTGGGCCTTCCACGACGAGCTCGACCTCGCGCCGGGGCGGGTGCGGGTGAAGAAGGGCGGCGGGGCGGCGGGCCATAACGGGCTGCGGGACATGCAGCGCGCGCTGGCGACGCCGGAGTTCTGGCGCGTGCGCCTCGGCATCGGCCATCCGGGCCACAAGGACCGCGTCACCGGGCATGTGCTCGGCAACTTCGCCATGCAGGACGGGCCCTGGGTGGAGGCGCTGCTGGACGCCGTCGCCGACGCCGCGCCGCTGCTGGCCGAGGGACGGCCGGAGGAGTTCATGACCCGCGTGGCGCTGCTGACCGCGGCGCAGGCGGGCGGCTGATACGGTCCGATGCCCGGCGCGCCGCAAGGCGCAAAGGGCTGAATCGGCCCGCCGATACGGTCCGATGCCCGGCGCGCCGCAAGGCGCAAAGGGCTGAATCGGCCCGCCGATACGGTCCGATGCCCGGCGCGCCGCAGGGCGCAAAGGGCTGAATCGGCCCGCTGATACGGTCCGATGCCCGGCGCGCCGCAAGGCGCAAAGGGCTGAATCGGCCCGCCGATACGGTCCGATGCCCGGCGCGCCGCAGGGCGCAAAGGGCTGAATCGGCCCGCTGATACGGTCCGATGCCCGGCGCGCCGCAAGGCGCAAAGGGCTGAATCGGCCC
>CAYNYQ010000203.1:0-8621 GCA_964401305.1 uncultured Acetobacteraceae bacterium
GGCTGCGGCCCGGGCCGGCGCCGCGGGGCCGGAACGGGCGCTGCGCATCGTCTCCCCCGAGCGGCTGGAGGCGGCGGCGCGCGCCGCCCTGCCGCCCGCCGTCTACGACTTCATCGCCGGCGGCGCCGGGGCGGAGCTGACCGCGCGGGCCAATCGCGCGGCGCTGGACGCGGCGACGATCACGCCGCGCCTGCTGACCGGCGCGGCCGGGGCGCCGCCCGACATGGCCGTGGTGCTGCCCGGCGCGCGGCTGCCCCACCCCATCCTGGTCGCGCCGATGGGGCTCCATGGCCTGGTGCACCCGCGCGGCGAGGTCGCCACGGCCGAGGGCGCGGCGGCGGCGGGGGCGCTCTTCATGCCGGCGATGGTGGCGACGCGCAGCCTCGAGGACGTGGCAGGGGCCATGGGGCCGGAGGCGCCGCGCTGGTTCCAGCTCTACCTGCCGCGCGACCGCGGAATCGCGCGCGACCTGGCGGCGCGGGCCAAGGCGGCGGGCTATGGCGCGCTGGTGGTGACGGTGAACGCGCCGGTGGCCGCCGGCTTCCGCGAGCGCGACCTCGCCAACGGCTTCGCCGTGCCGCCGGGGCTGGCCGCGGGCAACGACCGGCCCGGCTATGCCCAGCCGCTGATCGGCAGCACGGATGCCGGGCTGCGCTGGGCCGATGTCGAGGCCTTCGCGGCAGAGGCGGGGCTGCCGCTGGTGCTGAAGGGCATCCTGGCGGCGGGCGATGCCGCGCGCGCGGTGCAGGCGGGGGCGGCGGCGATCATCGTCTCCTCGCATGGCGGGCGGCAGTTCGACGGCGCGCCGGCCGCCTTCGCGGCGCTGCCGCGCTGCGTCGCGGCGGTGGAGGGCCGCATTCCGGTGCTGATGGACAGCGGCATCCGTCGCGGCGTGGACGCGCTGAAGGCGCTGGCCGCGGGGGCGAGCGCGGTCTGCCTCGGCCGGCCGGTCTGGTGGGGGCTGGCGCTGGGCGGGGCGCCCGGGGTGCGGTCCGTGCTCGAGCGGGTGGTGGCGGAGTTGGCCACGGCGATGCGGCTGGCCGGCTGCGCCAGCCTCGGGGAGGTGACGCCGGCGCTGCTGCGGGATTAGCTTGCATCCTGAAAGCCGGAATGCTTGCATGATGCAAGCCATGCCCCCGCGCACCGATTTCGCCGACCAGCCCTGCCCCGTCGCCCGCGCCATGGCGGTGCTGGGCGAGCGCTGGGTCATCCTGATCCTGCGCGAGGCCTTCGCCGGCGCCACCCGCTTCGACCAGTTCGAGCGCCGGCTCGGCATCGCGCCCAACATCCTCGCCGCCCGCCTCAAGGGCCTGGTCGAGCACGGCGTGCTGGAGAAGGTGCCGGCCGAAGGCGCGCGCCACGACTACCGCCTGACGGAGAAGGGGCGGGACGCCTATCCGCTCTACCTCGCGCTGAAGCACTGGGGCGACCGCTGGATGGCGCCGCCGGAGGGGCCGCTGATCGAGCTGCGCGAGCGCGGCACCGGCCGCGAGGTCGCGGCACCCCCCCTGCTGCGCAGCGACGGCCAGCCGCTCCGCCCCGAGGACGTGGTGGCGCTGCCCGGCCCCGGCGCGCCGCCCGCCCTGCGCGCCCGCCTGGCCCGCCTCCGCAAGGCGGAGCCCGATGCGGCCTGAGCGGGGCTGCGGCGCCCTGCCCGCCACCCCCATGGAGCCCCCACATGCCGCCTGACGCCTCCACGCTGGCGGCCCCTGCCCCCGGGGCGATCCCGGCGGTGCCGCCGGCCGCGCCCGGCATGGGCGTGCTGCTGCGCCGCATCCTGGCCCTGGCCGCGCCGACCTCACTTGTGGCGATCCTGCAGGCGGCGGCGATGCTGTTCGAGACCTGGCTCGCCGCCCGCCAGGGCACCGCGGCGCTGGCCGGCTACGCGGTGGTGCTGCCCTTCGCCCTGCTGATCCAGCAGATGTCGGCCGGGGCCATGGGCGGCGGCGTGGTCTCCGCCATCGCCCGCGCCCTCGGCGGCAACCGGCGCGAGGAGGCGGCGGCGCTGGTGGTGCATGCGCTGGTCATCGCGCTCCTGGGCGGGCTGCTCTTCGTCGTGCTGCTGGCGGGCTTCCCGCGCGGCCTGCTCGGCCTGATCGCCGGGCGGGAGGCGGCCGAGGCCGCCGCACTCTACGCCACGCTGCTCTTCGGCCTCGGCGCGATCCCGACCTGGCTGGCCAATACCCTCGCCTCCGTGCTGCGCGGCGGAGGGCGGCACGCGCTGGCGGCGCGGATCATGCTGGTCACCACGCTCACCGCCATGCCGCTGGCCTGGGCCCTGGCCGAGCCGCTGGGCCTCGGGCTCGCCGGCATCGGCCTGGCCATGGCGCTGACGCAGATGGCCGCGGCGGTGGCGCAGGGCGTCGTGGTGATGCGGGGCGGCGCGGGGTTCCAGCCGCGCCTCAGGGTGCCGCTGCAGCGGGCGCTGTTCGGCCGCATCCTCTCGGTCGGGCTGGTCGCCTGCGCCATGGCGACGGTGGCCAACCTGACGACCATCCTGGTCACCGCGCGCATCGCCGTGCACGGGGCGGCCGCGGTCGCCGCCTATGGCATCTCGGCGCGCATGGAGTTCCTGATGATCCCGCTGGCCTTCGGCGTCGGCTCGGCGCTGACGGCGCTGGTCGGCCGCGCGGTCGGCGCCGGCGACTGGGCGACGGCGCGGCGCACGGCCTGGACCGGCGCGCTGCTGGCCTTCGCCGTGACCGGCGCGGTCGGGCTCTGGACCGCGCTCTTCCCCGGCATGACGGCGCGCGCCTTCACCGACGACGCGGCGGTGGCGGCGCTGGCGACCACCGCGCTCTCGGTCATGGGGCCGGCGCTGCCGGGCTTCGGCGTCGGCATGGCGCTCTACTTCGCCTCGATGGGCGCGGGGCGGATGCGCTGGCCGGTGGCGGCGGCGCTGGCGCGCATCACCATCGCGGTGGGCGGCGGCTGGCTGCTGGCCGACGGGCTGGGCTTCGGCCTGACCGGGCAGTTCGTGGCGGTGGCGATCGGCATCACCGCCTATGGCGTGCTCTGCGCCGCGGCGATCCGGCCCGGGGTCTGGCCGGGGCCTGCCACCGCGCGCTGAGCCGCGGCCAGCCGGTCGTAGATCGCCCGCAGCCGCGCGACGCCGGCCTCGCGGCCATGGCGCGCCGCCACCTTGGCCCGCGCTGCCCGGCCCAGCGCCAGCCGCGCCGCCTCGGGCAGCGCCGCCCAGGCGGCGACCGTGCCCGCCAGCCCCGCCACATCCCCGGGCGCGGCCAGGTAGCCGTCCCGCCCGTCCTCGATCAGCTCCGGCAGCCCGCCCACCGCGAAGGCGGCCACCGGCACGCCATGCGCCATCGCCTCCAGTGCCGCCAGCGGCAGCCCCTCCGCGCGGGAGGTGACGGCGAGCAGCCCGATCCCGCCCCAGGCGCCGGCCATGCCGGGCCGCGCGCCATGGAAGCGCAGGCGCCCGCCGGCGGCATGGGCGGCGCAGGTCAGCGCCATCGGTCCGTCGCCATAGACCTCGAAGGCGAGCCCGGGCAGGCGGGCGGCCAGGTCGCAGAAGAGATCCGGCCCCTTCTCCGGCGCGAGCCGGCCGACGAAGGCGATGGTGCGCGGCGGCGCGGCGGCGGGCGGCTCCGGCGGCAGGGCGACGAAATTCGGCACCAGGGCGGCGCCACCCGGGATGCGCGCGGCGATCGGGCGGCTCACCGCCACCCGCGCGCCGCCGAGCCGCGCCGTCCAGCGGTCGGCGGCGTCGTAGAGCCCGACCAGGCCGCCGGGCCGCTCCCCGGCATGGTAGGTCGCCAGGACCGGCACCCCGGCCAGGCGCGCCGCGGCGCGGCCCAGCAGGTTCGCCTTGTAGCCATGGGTGTGCAGCAGCGCCGGCCGCCCGGCGCAGAGCCGCGCCAGCAGCGGCCGGATGCCGCCCGCCAGCGCCTCCCACGGCAGCCCCGAGGCGGCGAGGCGGCCGCGCAGCGGGTGCGGGCCGTGATCGGCGAGGAAGAGCACGCGCGGCCGCTCCCCCGCCGCGGCGAGCCCCTCGGCGAGCTCGGCCACATGGCTCTCGATGCCGCCCGGGCCGCGGCTGTCCAGCAGGATCCACACCTCGCGCATCGCCGCCCCTTTCCAGGCCGGGAGGGACCGGCCCTCCGCCGCGGGGGGCAAGGCAGGCGGCGTGCCGCGCGGCGCTTGCGCAACGCGAGGCAGGCAGCGATGCGCCGCGCCAGCGGCGGCAGGCACGGCCCTTGCGCAGGCGGGGCATGGCCCTGCAATGGAAGAGGACGCCAGGATGATCGCCCGTGTCGCTGCAACAATCGGGGAAACCCGCCTCCACCTCGCCGGCATGCTGGACGGCGAGGCCGCCGCTGCCCTGCGCGGGCCCTTCGAGGCGCTGGCCGCCGGCGCGCGCGGCGATGTCGTGCTGGACCTCTCGGCCGTGACCTTCCTCGACGGGGCCGGGCTCGGGGCGCTGGCCTACCTGCATCGCCGCCTCGGCCGGCGGCTGCGGCTGGAGGGCGCGACCGGCCAGCCCCGGGCGCTGCTGCGCGACCTCGGCCTCGGCCGGCTGATCGAGCCCCCGGCGCGGCCCCGCGGCGGCGCCTGGCGCTGGGCCTGGCCCTTCCGCGCCGCCGCCCAGGCGCCGTCCTGAGCCGCGCATGCCGGCCCGCCCCCGCCTTCGCCGCCTCGCCGCGCTGCTCGGGCTGATGGCCCCGGCGCTGCTCGGCGGCTGCACCACCTGGCCCCCCGCCGGCACCGGCCGAGCCGCCGTCGCCGCTGGCCGCCCGGCTGGACTGCAGCCTCGGCCGCTTCGCGGCGCTGCGGGCGGCCGCGGCCGGGGCCGGCGTGCTGGGCGGCCGCGTCGCGGTTGTGGAGCCGCTCGCCCTGCGCGCCCAACGCGAGTACCATGGCGGGCTGATGCAGGACGCGGCCCGTACCCTCGACCGGCTGGATGCCGCGGTCACCGCGGTGGCGGCCGAGCTGCCGGCCGCGGCGCGGCCGCCCACCGGGGGCTGCGCTTGATCCTGGCAGGGCCGGCTCAGGGAGGAAGGATGGCGATGCGCCGGCCCGGTTTGGGCCGGCGAAGGCTCCCCGGCCGTCCCGGGCAGGGCTGGCGGGCCCGCCTCGCGCCGCTGCTGGCGCTGCTGCTCGCGCTGCTGGCCGGCCTCGCCGCGCCGGCCGCAGCGCAGAACGGGGGGGCGCAGAACGGCGCGGGCACGCGGCTGAACCCGGGCGACGTGCTGCAGGTGGTGCTGCCCGGCGAGGAGGTCTTCGCCAACACCTTCCAGGTCGACCGCGAGGGGCGGCTGATCCTGCCCGAGGTCGGCCCCGTGGAGGTCGCCGGCCTCACCCTGGCGCAGGCGCGCGAGCGCGTGCGTGCGGCCCTCGCCGGCTCCTTCCGCGACCTCTCGCGCTATGCCCTGCTGCTGCGCGAGCGCCGGCTGCTGCTGACCGTGCTCGGCTATGTCCGCCAGCCGGGGCCGGTGGAGGTGCCGGCCACGGCCGGAATCCAGCAGGCGATCAACGCGGCGGGCGGGCTGGCGGCCGGCGCGCAACTCGACCGCGTGCAGATCCGCCGCGCCGGCGCCCAGCCGATCATGGTGGACTACAAGCGCTGGCTCGATACCGGCGACCCGCGGCTGCTGCCGGCGCTGCGGCCGCTCGACGAGATCTTCGTCCCCGCCTCCCCCCTCACCGGCAATGTCGAGGTGCCCTTCGACGCGCGCAGCCTGCAGGCCACCGGCGACGCGGCGGAGGGGCGCACGGCGGTGCGCGTCTTCGGCGAGGTGAACCAGCCCGGCAGCTTCGCCCACCGCGAGGGCATGACGGTGATGGACGCGCTGCTGCGCGCCGGCGGCGTCACCCGCTACGCCGGCACCGAGCAGGTGCGCGTCATCGCCGGCGGCGAGCCGCGGCCCTTCAACCTCAAGGCCTATCTCGATACCGGCAATGCCGCGCTGAACCCCGTGGTGCCGCCGGGCGCCACCATCTTCGTCCCCGTGCAGACCGAGGAGGTCCGCCAGGGCCCGCGCGTCGTCTACGTGATGGGCGAGGTGCAGCGCCCCGGCGCCTTCGAGATGCGGCCCGGCGCCGGCTTCTTCGACGTGCTGGCCAATGCCGGCGGCCCCTCGCGCTTCGCCGAGACGCGGCAGCTGCGCATCATCCGCGCCGATGGCCGCCGGGTGGAGGCCTTCGACCTCGGCGGCTTCATCGAGCGCGGCGGCGGCCGGCCGCCCGAGGTCAACCCGGGCGACGCCATCTTCATCCCCGAGAAGACCCAGGGGCCGGAGCAGGCGAGCTGGCTGCGCACCCCGCCCTCCCGCGCCGTGCGGGTGATCGGCGCGGTGCGCGCGCCCGGCCGCTTCGAGTGGTCGGACGAGATGTCGCTCATCGACCTGATCGCCCAGGCCGGCGGGGCATCGGACCGCGGCGACCTGGCCAACGTGCGGATCCTGCCCGGCGATGCCGCCGGCCGGTCGATCCGCTTCGACCTCCGCCGCTTCCTCGAGCGCGGCGGGCGGGCGGGGGAGCTGCCGCGCATCCGCGCCGGCTACACCGTCAGCGTGCCGGAACTGCCGCAGAGCCCCTCCGACACGCGCAGCCAATGGGTGCTGCAGGGGGCGGACCGCTCCATCCACGTGCTCGGCGCGGTCGGCAAGCCCGGCCGCTACGCCTTCGAGGAGCGGCTCTCCTTCCTCGACGTCGTCTCGGCCGCGGACGGGCCGACCAATGCCGCCGATCTCCTCAACATCCGCGTCGTCCATCGCGGCGAGGGGCGCGACCGGGTCAGCAAGGTGAACCTGGCGCAGTACCTCGAGACGGGGGACGAGACGCTGCTGCCGCGGGTGCGCCCCGGCGACGTGATCTTCCTGCCCGACCGCAACCGCAACTGGCTGGAGCAGGCACCTGGCAACGTCGTGCGCGTGCTAGGCGCGGTGAACCGCCCCGGGCGCTACCAGTTCCAGGAGGGCATGACCCTGCTCGACCTGCTGGCCGAGGCCGGCGGCCCCACGCGCGATGCGCTGCAGGAGCGGATCGTGGTGGTGAACCTCTCCTGCTGCGCCAACGAGGCGCGCAGCTTCAACCTGCCGCGCTTCGCCCGCAGCGGCGACTTCGCCATGCTGCCCGTGGTGCGGGCGGGGGACACGGTCTACGTGCCGACCTCGGCGCAGAGCGACTGGCGGCAGTTCTTCGACGGGCTGCGCGACGTGGTCTCGATCCTCGGCATCATCGCGGTGCTGAGTGCGCTTTAGACCACAGATCCGCGAGCACGGAATCGCGGATCGTGGTCTAGCTCGTTGTTTCGTCGCGTGATTCACGCCTGCGGGCGTTACGCCCTTCGGCGATCACGCTCTGGCGCGGCCGGTCCGGCCGACTCGCAGGCTGCAAGGCCGGGGGCGCGGGGCGGCGGCGATCCGCCTTGCAGGACGCAAGGCCGGGTCCGGCGGCGCGGCACCGCCCGTGCATGGCGCGCGGCATGAGCCCCATCGATCCCCGCGACCCGGAACTCGAGGCCGTCTGGCGCGCCATCGGCGCCGCCGGCCTGCGCAGCATCGCCATCGCCGCAGCCGCGCCGGGCGAGGGGGTGAGCAGCCTCGCCGGCGCCCTCGCGCGCCGCGCCGCGCTCGGCGGCGGGCGGGCGCTCTACGTGAACCTGCGGGCGGCGCCGGGGCCGGACGCGGCGCAGCCGGACCCGGGGCCACCGGCCTCGGAGGATGCGATCCTGCCGGGCGACCTGCCGGGGCTCGGGCTGCTGCTGCGCCCCTCGGCCGCCGCCGTCGCCGCCTGGCGGGATGCCGCGCGGCTCGGCGCGCAGCTCGCATCCTGGCAGCGCGACTGGGACCATGTGGTGCTCGACACCGCGCCGGTGCTCTCGCCCGATCCGCGTGCGGTGCCGGCGCTCTCGGCGGCCGCGGCGGCCGAGGCCACGGTGCTGCTGGTGCTCGCCGGGCGCACCGCCGCGGCGCGGGTGCGCGAGGCGCGGGAGCGGCTGGACCAGGCCGGGGCGCGGCTGCTCGGCAGCGTGCTGAACGACCGCGACAACCCCTCGCTGCTGGCCGAGATGGAGCGCGAGGTCGGGCGGCTGGCGCGCTTCGCCCCGGGCCTGGCGCGGGCGCTGCGGGCAAGGCTGCAGGGCTCGGCCCTGCTCGCGCTGCGGGTCTGAGGCCGATGGTTCCGCACTCCATGGTTGACCCAGGCCCCCGGTCGCCGTCATCAGGGGCTATCGTGAGCGCGCTCGATCCCGAATTCGTCGCCCAGCTCGTCGAGGACCTCGAGCCCGACGAGCTGCGGCTTGTCCTGCAGACCTTCGGCCGCGACCTCGAGCGCCTGATGGCGGCCCTGGCGGCGGCCGCGGCCGTCGCCGACCATGCCGGCTTCGGCCGCGCCGCCCATACCCTGGCGGGCGCCGCCGGCGCGGTGGGCGCGCACCCCCTGCAGCGCATGGCACGGCGGCTGAGCGAGGGCGACACCAGCGAGGACCTGCCCCTGGCGCTGCGGCTGCTGCGGGTCCAGGCGCGCGAGGCGCTCGGCGCGCTCGAGGACCTGGCTCCGGCACCGCCCACCGCCCCCGGCGCGTGAGGCCCGCGCCATGGCGGCGGTCCGCATCCTCCTCGTCGAGGACAGCCCGACCCAGGTCGAGCTGACCCGCGCCT
>CAYNYQ010000204.1:0-2456 GCA_964401305.1 uncultured Acetobacteraceae bacterium
GCCTGCAGCGCGTCGAAGGACAGCCCCGGGATCATGTCGATCACGACGAATCCCTCCGGCGTCACGTCCAGCACCGCGAGGTTCGTGTATACCCGCCCGACGCAGCGCGCGGCGGTCAGCGGATAGGCGCAGCGCCGCAGGATGCGCGCCTGGCCGTCCTTCGTCGTGTGCTCCATCACCACCCAGACCCGCTTCGCGCCGACCGCGAGGTCCATCGCGCCGCCGATCTGCCGCCCGACCTCGGCGGCGGAGTGCGTCCAGTTCGCCAGGTCGCCGTTCTCCGCCACCTGGAAGCCGCCGAGCACGCAGAGGTCGAGATGCCCGCCGCGCACGACCGCGAAGCTGTCGGCATGGTGCACGTAGCTGCCCCCCGGCCGCAGGCTGACGCGCTGCGTGCTGGCATTGACCAGCCAGGGATTCTCCTTGTGCTTCGCCGGCGCCGGGCCCATGCCGAGGATGCCGTTCTCGGAATGGATCACCACCTCGCGCTCGGGCGGGATGTGGTCGGCGATCAGCGTCGGGATGCCGATCCCGAGGTTGACGTACCAGCCCTCCGGGATGTCGCGCGCCACCCGCGCGGCCATGGCGGTGCGGCCGAGCGGGCGCGGCGCCTCGGTGCTGTCGTTCATCGGCGGCTCCTCCCCCTCAGCCCGGCAGCGCCGGGTCGCCGGCCGCCACGTGCAGCACGCGGTCGACGAAGATGCCGGGCGTGACGATCTCCTCCGCCCCGAGCTGGCCGAGGTCGCAGACATGGTGCGTCTGCACGATGGTCAGCTTCCCCGCCATGGCCATGATCGGGTTGAAGTTCCTGCTGCTGTCGCGGAAGGTCAGGTTGCCCCAGCGGTCGGCCATCCAGGCGTCGATCAGCGCGACGTCGCCGGGCAGCGCGCGCTCGAGGATGCAGGGGCGGCCGTCATAGTCGCGCACCTCCTTGCCCTCCTCCACCAGCGTGCCGGCGCCGGTCGGGGTGAAGAAGGCGGGGATGCCGGCGCCGGCGGCGCGGATGCGCTCGGCGAGCGTGCCCTGCGGCACCACCTCGGCCTCCATCCGCCCGGCGCGCACGAACTCCCCGGCGACGGACTGCGAGCGGACGAAGCTGGTGATCACCTTGCGCACGCGGCCGAGCTCGATCAGCCGCGCGATGCCCTGCGCCGGCTGCCCCGGCACCCGCGCCCGCCCGGCCGAGTTCACGACAACGGTCAGGTCCGTCGCCCCCTGCTCGATCAGCCCGTCGAGCAGCGCGTTGGGCGAGCCGACATCGCCGAAGCCGGCCATCAGGATGGTCGAGCCGTCGCGGATGCCGGTCATGGCCTCGGCCATGGAGCGCACGAACTTGTCGATCATCCTCGCGCCGTTTCCTCTCCCGCGCCGCCCGTGCCGGGCGGGCCGTCCTCGTGCCGCGATGCCGACAGGCGGGATCGCCGCAGCAGGGGCGGAGTGTAGGCGCGGAGGCGGGCAGGCGACCAGGGTGGCCCTGCCGGCCTCACCCGGCGCCGAGGCCGAGCGCCCAGATCCAGAGCGGCAGCGTCGCCACCGCCAGCAGGTGCTCCGTCGTCGTCAGCGCCGCCATCAGCGGCGCGTCGCCGCCCATGGCGCGCGCCATCACGTAGCTCGTCGTCGCCGTCGGCAGCGCCATGAAGACCAGCGCCACCGCGGCCGAGAGCGGATCGAGCCCGAAGGCGCGCGCCAGCAGCAGCGTGAGCAGCGGCATCAGCCCGAGCTTGATCACGCAGGTGGCCGCCTGCAGCCCGGGCCGCGCGCGCAGCGCCCCCAGCGTCAGCGCCGCGCCGACGCAGAGCAGGCCGAGCGCGATCGCCGCCTGGCCCAGCGCCTGCGCCAGCGGCCGCACCCCCTGTGGCAGCCCGCCCAGCGCCGAGGCGGCGAACCCCGCCGCGCAGCCGAGGATCAGCGGATTGAGCGCGACCTGGCGCAGCACCCGCCCCGGCCCGATCCGCCCGCCGCCGGGTCCGCGGCCGAGCGCGAAGGCGAGCGTCGTCACCACCTGCACGAAGGGCACGATCAGCCCCGTGGCCACCGCGCCGAGCGCCGTGCCCGCCGCGCCGAAGAGCCCGCCCGCCACCGCGAAGCCCATCAGGTTGTTGAAGCGGATGCCGCCCTGCAGCACCGAGGTCATGCTGGCATGGCCGAGCCCCGCGACCCGCGCCAGCGCCACCGAGACCGCGGTGCCCGCCAGCAGCGCCAGCCAGATGCTCAGCGCCATGCCGCCGAGCGGCAGGGCCGCCAGGTCCACCGAGGCGATGGCCGAGGCCAGCAGGCAGGGCATCAGCACCCAGAACACCAGCCGCTCGATCCCCGCCCAGACGGCGTCGTCGCGCAGCAGGTAGCGGCGCAGCAGGACGCCGAGCGCGAGCATGCCGAAGGGCGGCACGAAGACATCGAGATAGGCGGTCACGCGGCGAGGGCCCGGCTGCGGCGGAGCGGCTGGGTGCGGCGGC
>CAYNYQ010000204.1:2556-4627 GCA_964401305.1 uncultured Acetobacteraceae bacterium
ATAGGCGGTCACGCGGCGAGGGCCCGGCTGCGGCGGAGCGGCTGGGTGCGGCGGCGCCGTGCCGCGGTCAAGCCTCGCGGCAGGGCCGCGGGGGAGACGCACGGCAGGGCCGCGGGGGAGACGCGCGGCGGGGCCGCGGGGGAGACGCGCGGCGGGGCCGCGGGGGAGACGCACGGCAGGGCCGCGGGGGAGACGCGCGGCGGGGCCGCGGGTGAGACGCGAGGCTGGACACGGGTGAGACGCGCGACGGGGCCGCGGTGGAAACGGGTGGCTGCGCCGCGGTGGGCACCGGTTGCGGCCTCGCGGTGCAATCCCGCGGCCGAACCCCGGCGGCGCCGTTCAGGTGGCCGGGCGCGGCGGCGGGCCGGCGGCGATGGCGCGCAGGCAGTCGGCCTCGGTCGTGCCCTGGCCCGGCTCGCCGCGCGCGCGGGCGGCGGCGAAGCCCACCCGCAACCGCCCGGCGCGGTCGCGGTAGAGCACGAGATCGAGCGCGCAGGCCTCGCTGGCATAGAGCCAGACCTCGGCGGCGCTGCCCTCGGGCCGCCGCAGCGCCGGTTCGCCGAGCCATTGCCGGACGCGCTCCGGCGTGCGTCCGAGAAGCTGGTCGGTCAGCAGCGGCGGCCCCGCGGCTGCGGTCTGGCGCAGCGCCGCCGGCTCGCTCGCCGCCATGCGCTGCGGGTGCGAAGCCGCCTCCGCCGCGATTCCCTGCCGCTGCGCGGCGTCCTCGGCTGCCAGGCCGCGCGGCGTCGTGGCGGCGGCAAGACCGGCGCGCGGCGGCAGCCCCGACGCGACCAGGCTGGCCGGCGCATGGCGGGCCACGGCGGGGCCGGGCAGGGCGGCGAAGCCCTCGGCCGCGACCGTCTCCGCCGGTAGCGCGGCGGGTGTGCCGGCGGCGGCGGCGAGGCTGGCCTGCATGTTCAGCAGCGCGTCGCGCAGACCCGCCTCCTTCGCCTCCTGCTCCGGCGTCCCGGCGCAGGCCGCCAGCAGCAATGCGGCGCAAGGCAGCAGCAGCGAGGTCAGGCGGGGCGGCATCGGCGAAGCCGTCGATGGGGGTTGCGGGCAGGGTGGGGCCGGGCCTCCGGGGCCCGGCGCGTCAGGCCTCCGCGTCGGCGTCCTGCGGCATGGCGGGGCGGGGCATCATCGGCGCCGCCGCCTCGGCCGCGCCCTCGGCCAGCATCTCCATCCGGCCGGAGACCTGCCCGCCATCCTCGACCGAGAGGCGGCGATAGCGTGCCACGCCGTTCACCTTGCCGGTGGCGCGGATCACCAGGTTGCCGCGCACGGTCAGGGTGCCGTCGAAGAGGCCGGCGATCTCGGCATCCTCGACCTGCACCTCGCCGCGGAACACGCCGGCCTGGGCGACGAAGAGCTCGGCGGCATGGATCATCTGCGACTCGACCGTGCCCTCCACCACCAGGCGCTCGGCGTCGGAGACGGTGCCCTGCAGGCTGATGCCGCGGCCGACCACCAGGGTCCGCCGCTCCGAGGTGTCGGGCCGCGGCGGGCGGGCGGGCACGCCCACCGGCTGGGCCGGCGCCGTGCGGCCAGGCAGGTTCGGCGCGGTGGGAATGGCGGTGGGCTTCGGGGCCAGGGTCATCGCGGGCGCCTCATGCTGAGCGGGGCGGATCGGGGGCATGGCGAGGTCGCCGGCATCGCGCGCATGCGCGGTGATGGCGAGCGGCGGCGGCGGATCGCCGGCGGGCGCGGACGGGCCCTCCCCCTCCCGGGGCCTGGTGCGGCCGAAGATGGCCATGATGCTGTTCCCCCTGCGGACGCGATATGGGTGCGGCGGCGGAGGCCGCGTGTCCCGGCGCGGCGCCGACGCGTCCGGGCTACCATGGCGGCTCGCGCCGGCACAACGGCCAGGCGTCACTTATCCCCGGAAAACCGAGGATATTCCGCCATCGCCGCGGAACCGGCGGGTGCCGCGGGCGGTGCGACTCGGGTCGCCTTCCGCCGCTCCGGCCGGTGCCGCCGGTGCGGCATCAGCGCCGCTCCGGGCGGTGCAGCAGGTGGGTCATCGCCGCCGTGCCGAGCACCGGCACCAGCAGGTTCAGCAGCGGCACCAGCG
>CAYNYQ010000204.1:4727-6665 GCA_964401305.1 uncultured Acetobacteraceae bacterium
GTCATCGCCGCCGTGCCGAGCACCGGCACCAGCAGGTTCAGCAGCGGCACCAGCGAGGCCAGCGCCAGCACCGCGCCGATGCCGAGCACCCGCCCCTCCCGCGCGCGCCGGGCCGCGCGGGCCGCCGGCACCGGCATGCGGCGCTGCGCCACCCCCTCGAACAGCCCATGCCCGAGCGCCACGGTGGAGATCGCCCAGAGCAGCACGGCCCCGAGCGGCGGCAGGAAGAGGCCGACCGGCAGGGCGAGCAGCGTCAGCCCGCCGATGCGCAGCGCCAGGGCGATGTTGAACCGCGTCTGCGCGCCGAGCCCGGCCCCGCCCGTCGGCGGCGGCAGGGCGGGGTAGAAGCGCCTCTCCACCGCCGCCGCCACCGGGTCGAGGAAGAGGCCCGAGAGCGCCAGCAGCACCGGCACGAAGAGCCAGACCGCCAGCGCCAGGGTGGCCAGCCCGCCCGCCGCGGCGGCGATGCCGGCGAGCCAGCCGCTGCCCCCGGCGAGCGCGCCTACCCCCCAGGCTGCCACCCCGGCCAGGCCGAGGAAGGCCAGCAGCGCCGCGGCCAGCCCCTTGGCCAGGGGCGCGAGGAAGGCGGCATCGCCCAGCTGGCGGAGCGCGAGGAGAAGCGGGGTCAGCATCGGCGGCGTCGGATCCGGGGCGTGGTGGCGGCGTTCGGGGAGAGCGGGCAGCGCCCGGCCGGGTTGCCATGCCCGCCGCGTCGGCACCAGCGGCGGGCAACGGCCGGCTGACGTTCCCGCGAACGCGGGCCCCGCTTGCGGCGGCGCAAGGCGGCCGGGGGCGGGGCGCCGCCACAAGGGGCCCATCGCGGAGGAGGGACAGCCATGGCCACGAGCATGCGGGCGACGGTCTTCGTCAAGCCGGGCAGGATCGAGCTGCAGGAGAAGCCGGTGCCGGAGGTGGGGCCGCTCGACGCCCTGCTGCGGGTGACCACGACCACGATCTGCGGCACCGACGTGCACATCGTGAAGGGCGAGTATCCCGTGCAGCCCGGCCTGACCATCGGCCACGAGCCGGTCGGCGTGATCGAGCGGCTGGGCAGCGCCGTGCGCGGCTACCGCGAGGGGCAGCGGGTGATCGCCGGCGCCATCACCCCCTCCGGCACCTCCAATGCCTGCCTCTGCGGCTTCTGCAGCCAGGACGGGGCCGGCACGGCGCATGGCTGGAAGCCGATGGGCGGCTGGCGCTTCGGCAACACCATCGATGGCTGCCAGGCGGACTACGTGCTGGTGCCCGACGCCATGGCGAACCTCGCGCCGGTGCCCGATGCGCTGACCGACGAGCAGGTGCTGATGTGCCCGGACATCATGTCCACCGGCTTCGGCGGCGCCGAATCGGGCGGCATCCACATCGGCGACGCCGTCGCGGTCTTCGCCCAGGGGCCGATCGGGCTCTGCGCGACGGCGGGGGCGAAGCTGATGGGCGCGACCACCATCATCGCCGTCGACCGCGTGCCGGAGCGGCTGGAGATGGCCAGGCGCATGGGCGCCGACCATGTGGTGAACTTCGCCGAGGAGGATCCGGTCGCGGCGATCCGCCGCATCACCGATGGCCGCGGCGTCGACGTCGCGATCGAGGCGCTGGGGCTGCAGGCCACCTTCGAGGCCTCGCTGCGCGTGCTGCGGCCGGGCGGCACGCTCTCCTCGCTCGGCGTCTATTCCTCGGACCTGCGCATACCGCTCGATGCCTTCGCCGCGGGGCTCGGTGACCACCGGATCGTCACCACCCTCTGCCCCGGCGGCAAGGAGCGCATGCGGCGGCTCATGGCGGTGATCGCCGGCGCGCGGATCGACCTCGGGCCGCTGGTCACGCACCGCTTCGGCCTCGACCGGATCGAGGAGGCCTACGACCTGTTCAGCCACCAGCGGGACGGCGTGCTGAAGGTGGCGATCACGCCCTGAGGGCGGCCCGATGGCCGGAGCGCCG
>CAYNYQ010000204.1:6765-8613 GCA_964401305.1 uncultured Acetobacteraceae bacterium
GGGCTGAATCGGGCCGCGCAGAGGACAGGGCCGGGCGCGGCAGCGGGGCCGGATGGACGCGGCGGGGGCGAGGGGGTATCGGCGCCGGACCCAAAGGACCATGCCGCCCATGACCGCCATCGCCCCGCCAAGGCTCGACATCCTCGGCATCGGCAACGCCATCGTCGACGTGCTCTCGCGCGCCGAGGACGGCTTTCTCGCCGCGCGCGACCTGCCGAAGGGCGGCATGCGGCTGATCGGGCCGGAGGACGCCGAGCGCCTCTACGCCGAGATGGGCCCTGGTGTCGAAAGCTCCGGCGGGTCGGGGGCGAACACCTGCGCCGTGGCGGCGATGCTCGGCGCGCGCGTCGGCTTCCTCGGCAAGGTGGCGGATGACCAGCTCGGCCGCGTCTTCGCGCACGACATCCGGGCCGTCGGCGTGACCTTCCCCACCGCGCCGCTGCCCGCCGCGACCGCGCCGACCGCGCGCTGCCTGATCCTGGTGACGCCGGACGGGCAGCGCACGATGAACACCTTCCTCGGCGCCTGCGTGCATTTCAGCGCCGCCGACGTGGACGAGGCGTTGATCGCCGACGCCGCCGTGATCTACCTCGAGGGCTACCTGTTCGACCCGCCGGCAGCGCAGGCCGCCTTCTACCAGGCCAGCCGCGCCGCCCACCAGGCCGGGCGGCAGGTGGCGATCACCCTCTCCGACCCGTTCTGCGTGCAGCGCCACCGCCAGGCCTTCCGCAAGTTCGTGCGGGAGGAGGCCGACATCCTCTTCGCCAACGAGGCCGAGATCTGCGCGCTGTACGAGACCGAGGATTTCGGCAAGGCGGCCGCGCTGGTGCGCCAGGACGTGGCGCTCGCCGCGCTGACCCGCAGCGAGCATGGCAGCGTCGTCGTGACCGAGACCGAGATGCACCCGGTGGCGGCGAGGCCGACCAGGGTGGTGGACACCACCGGCGCGGGCGATGCCTACGCCGCCGGCTTCCTGGCCGCGCTGACCCGCGGCCTCGCCCTGCCGGAGTGCGGCCGCTGGGGCTCTGTCGCCGCGGCGGCGGTGATCGCGCAGTTCGGCGCGCGGCCGCAGGCCGATCTCAAGGCGCTCGTCGGCGCCTGAGCCGCGGCCCCCCACCCGGGGGGCAGGAACCGCAACGTCTCCCGCGTGTTGGATGCGCCGAGGCCCCGCCCGCCGCGCCGCATCGTTCCGCGCCACGGGCCAGGGCCGCACATCCCTGAGCGGAGACGACCCACCATGCGACGACTCACCCTGCTTTCCGGCGCGGCCCTGCTGCTCGCCGCCGGCGGCGCCCAGGCGCAGATGACGGACGGGAACCGCAGCCACCCGGTGGCGCCGCTCGGCGTGCAGCAGCAGGCCGCCCGCCAGCTCGACAGCGCGGGCCAGCGCGACGCCACCACCTTCCTCCGCCAGGCCGAGCGCGCGGTTTCGGCGGGCGACTGGGCGCGGGCCAACGAGTTCGTCGAGCGTGCCCAGACCACCATGCTGAACACCCCGGGCACGGATGGCCGGCCGCAGGGCATGGGCCAGATCGCGGCGCTGTCCGATGCGCACCGGGCGATCGCGGGCCGCAACCGCGGCGAGGCGCAGCGCGCGCTGCAGACGGCGATGTCCGACATGGGCGGCGCCTCCGCCCAGGGCCGCGGCGGCTACGGCGCCGATGCCTATACCGGCGCGGGCGCGGGCGGCATGCCGGCGCAGGGCGGCAGCCATGGTTATGCCGATCCGCGCACGGGCGGCCCCTATGGCGGCCCGAGCGTCGGCGGCACGACCATGCGTGACCAGGGCATGGGCGGCCGCAGCATGGCGCGCGCCGACCTGCTCCTGGCGCAGGGTGGCGGTGGCGG
>CAYNYQ010000205.1:0-8612 GCA_964401305.1 uncultured Acetobacteraceae bacterium
TGGGTGTCGATGGCGAAGGCGACGCGGACCACCTCGCCGTTCCAGCAGGGGATCTCGAAGTCGTCAGACGCCCAACGCCGGTTCGAGGCCGGGGCGACGACCTTGCCCTCATGCTGGCGCGGTTCAGCAGGGCCGCTACGCAGCGGTAGCCGCAGGTCGGCCGCGCTTCGGTGACGGCGCAGATCTCGGCCAGGAGTTCGTCGTCGTCGACCCGGCGGTATGGGCCTCGGCGGCGCCGCGCGGGATGCCGGAGCTGCACCAGGTTGGACCGAGCGACGCCGAGGGTGTCGGCCACGGTCTTCACCGGGGTTGGGTCGCGGAGCGGACCTAGCACGGTGGTGGCGACGGCAAGTGCAAGCCGAGTTCTTTAGGGCGAGCCTGGTCCAGCGCCTCGCGGAGGATCCCGGCCTCCATGGTCTTGCGGCCGAGCAGGCGCTCGAGCTTGCGGATCTTCGCCTCGAGTTCGCTGACCCTGCTGGCCGGAACCACGTCCTCGTCCGCCCTGACCGCCTCCAGGCCACCCTCGGCCATGCGCCGCCTCCGCCCGAACAGGAGGCTGGAAGAGACGCCGTGCAGCCGAGCGACGGCCGAGACCGTCATGCCGGGCCGGGTTGTCTCCTCGATCAGCCGGACCTTCTCCTCGGCAGTGTATCGCCTCCGGCGCTCGCGGCCGGTGATGACTTCGACGCGCTCGACAGGCCTCGACATAGGCGCTCGCTTTAGGCTTACACATAGGCCCTCACGGTTGCGCCATGTGTCCGGTCGAAATGGGGCGCGCTCCACGAACGTCTTCAGGCTCTTGCGTGCGGGTCGTAGCGGCGGACAGGCTTACCGTTCAAAAATCGCTCTGCTACCGCATTGGCTGTGGGGCGTTTGGCAGCCTCCGCGCGGCCAAGACCCACCAAGTCCTCGACACGGGAGGCGTCATCTAATGAGAATTCGCCATTCTTGGCTTTGTAATTCACGTTGAGAAACCGTCCTTGGGTGAGCAATTGCGCCATAGCGCGACTAGATTCACCTTGGGCGGACATGAACATATTAATGAGGCCTTTATTCCAGCCAATGATGCCTGCGCGGAATTTTCGCGCGACATTGAATGGCTCCTGTGTTGTGCCGACGTTCAAGACGTCAATGGAGCTAACTTCCTGGCCGAGAAATGAGATCGCTTCGACGACCGCGACGAGTGCAGGGCAGTTGGCCCATACCCCTCCATCAACGTAACTCGTGCGATGCTCGTCCAAGCGCATGGCCCTGAAGTAAGTAGGGGCAGACGATGTAGCGACCGCAACCTTATATGCCGGTATACTTGCGTCGTGCACAAAATCGGGATGATGATCTGTCTTGAATACATAAATCCTGCCTGAAATTCCATCATACGCGGGGATCACAAGTCGCGTCTGCGACTCACCAAGAAGCAACGGCTCCCCTTCTGATTTCGAGAGTATTTCCGCGAGTAATTTTTCTAAATTTTCTGCAGAATGCTTTGGCGCAATGATATGTCGAAGGGTCGCTAATAAGTTCCTAACAAGCCCTATGTTACTGAATATATTTCTGCCGTTCTTTATGTAAAAATCGCGTATTTCTGCGGCAGGAATCCCGAGAGCTAGCCCGATCGCAATTATGCCTCCTGTCGAAGTGCCGGCAATCAGGTCAAAGCTCTTGACGATCGGATTGCCGCTATGGCGTTCCATTTCGGCGAGTGCGCCTGCGGCGAAGGCGCCCAAAATGCCTCCCCCCTCAATGCTAAGAATGCGGAAGGCGGCTGATCCCTCTGCGTCCGATGGCATGCTATGCCGTCTCGCCGAAAGTCATTGCCGATTACCCCGTTCGCGCTGGGAGCCTGACTTAACTTTTTTGAGCCGACACTGCAACGACGCCTGCGGGTCAGCTCTCAGTACGCATTACGTCGCAGCGGACTTAGCGTAGAACAGCCGGAGCACCGACCTTGTCAGGAACTATGTGTATTGGCGACACCGTTTGTCGGAAAGGACAGATTGAGCCCGCTTGCCCTCCACATCTGCGAGGAAAGCTAGGAAGGCGAGTTGATGTGTGGAGTGGCCCCCATTAACCCAGACATGCGGCTTGGTTGGCTGACTGCTAGGCGATGAACTCACGCGGCGAGCGCATGCGCATCCGAACAGCAGGCTGCGAACCGCCGTGGAGCCTGGCGACGGGCGAGAGCGTAATGCCGGGTTGCACCGTCTCCTCGAGCAGCCGGACCTTTCCCTGGGCGCTGCCGCGCCTCCGGCGCTCCCGGCGGGTGACGATTTCCTCGCGCTCGATGGGCTGCGGCACAGACGCAAGCCTAGGCTAACGCCCAAGCCCTCGCGGTTGCGGCGCCTGTCCGGTCGAATTGGGGGCGGCTCCAATGTGCTTGTTGCGCGTCGCGCGGCAAGGAGGGTTGGTCGGTGAACCCCTGGTCGGCTCCGCGCGGTCACGATGCCGTGTCGCCGCATAGGCGGAAGAACGCGGCTCCAGGGCTGGCGCCGCCGCTCGCATCTGGCACGCTGAGGCGCAGGGGATGACTCCGGTCTCGCATTTCTGGCTGTTCTTACAAGTCCGGTTTTGTTCCTCACGCTAGAGTGACGCTGAATGCTGGGCTTTGGGCGCCCGCACGCCCTGATTGCAGATTGTATTTGGGTCACTGCCGTCGGTAGCATTCCCCCTCGCCGCGCCACGGGGGCCCGACCGCAGTGCAAGATTCGATACTCTGCAACTGCGGCGATTCCGGCCGGCCCGGCCCGCGCCATCTCGCGCAAACCGCCGAAATCGCTAGCCTGCAGCCCCGAACGGGAGGGACGTTCGGGGCGTGGGCGACACACTCGGCGAGGCGGATCTTCGCGAGGGTCTGCTGCGCGGCGGCCGCATCGAGGCCGTCGTGGTGGTCGCGCGCCGCGACCCCGACGGCGGCGTCGACCACGTGCCCTACCTCCTGCCCTCCTGGCGCCGCGGCTACGTCGCCATCGAGCTCTTCCGCGGACCCGGCGTGCGCGGCTGGCGCGACCTCGACCGGCTGCTTCGGTTCCTGCGCGACGACATGTCCTTCAAGCTGCCCGTCTCACTCTACGAGGAGGACTGCCCGCACCTCGCGCGCCTGCGCTCCGTCCTGCCGCGCAGCGCCATCACGAAGCACGTCAAGGCGGACGCGACCCCGCCACCCGAGGGCATGGACGTGCCCGAGGCACCGCCCGAGTAGCGCCGCCCCGCGCGGCCGGGCGGCGGCCGCGTGATTCTGGAACTCGCCGCCGTCCTCGGCCTCGCCGCGACCTGCGCACCGGGCGTCGCGCCGGAGACCCTCGCCGCCCTTGCGCGCGCCGAGAGCGGCTTCGACACGCTGGCGATCAACGTCAACGGACCCGGCGGCGGGCGCGTCCGCTCTGCCAGCACGGCGGACGCCGTGGCGCGGGCCCGGGCGCTGATCGCCGCCGGGCGCTCGGTCGACCTCGGTCTCATGCAGGTCAACAGCCGCAACCTCGCCTGGCTCGGCCTGTCGGTGGAGGACGCCTTCGACCCGTGCCGCTCCGTCGCGGCCGGGGCGCGCGTGCTCACCGCGTTCAGCGGCTACAACACGGGCAGCCCGAGCCGCGGCTTCGCCAACGGCTACGTGGCCCGCGTGCTCGCGGCCGGCGCCGCCAACGACGATGTGCCGCAGCGGCCCGAACCTGCACCGACCTCCGGCGTCCCCGCCCCTCCCCCGCCCGAGAGCTGGGACGTCTGGGCCGTGCCCACGCCGCAGCCGCAGGCGCCCTCCCCTCCCTCCGCCGACGAACGCGAGGCCGCGTCGGCGGGCGGATCGGCCGAACCCTCGAGCCTCGTCGTGGAGCTCATCCGGTGAATATCTCCGTCCCCAAGCCCGTTCTCCCGTCCCTCAGTCCCCAGCAGCGCCAGATCCTGGCCGTCGCCCTGGCGCTGGCCCTTGTGCCCGCGATGGCCCACGCGCAGACGGCCGACACCATCGTCCAGTGGTTCGTCACCACCTACGCGCGCGGCCTGATCAACGCGGGCATCATCGCGCTCGCCATCCTCTTCCTGCTGATGCGCTTCAGTGTGGGCATTGTTTGCGCCGTTGCCGGCGGCGGCCTGCTCTTCGCCAACCGCGACGCCATCGCCGCGATGTTCGGCGTCTGACGATGGCGGCGCGGACGGAGGCCGAGCGTCGGGAGGCGGAGGACACGCTTCACGTCGGCGCGACCCGGCCGGCCATGCTGCTCGGCCTCCCCGTGCTGCTGGCGGTGGCCCTGCTGCTGCTCGGCTACCTGGTCTGGATCAACGTCACGGGGTGGAACGGCCTGATCTGGGCGGTGACCGTCACCGGCCCGGCCTGGGTCTTCGCGCGGTTCACGACGGCGCACGACCTCTACGGTATCGACGTGCTGGTGGGCTGGCTGCGGACCTCCGGCATCGCGCTGGACCGCGGCGAGTGGGCGGGCGCCTCCACGCGCAGCCCCCTCCCCGTCCGGTCCGCCTTCCGTGCGCGGGGGATGCGCGATGCTTGACGAGATTCGCGAGCGGCTGACCTTCCGCGACAAGCCCGCGGACGAATTCCTAACCGTCGAGCGGCACGTTGACGAGGGGGTCTTCCTCCTCGCCGACGGCACGCACGGCGCGATCCTCCGCTTCGACGGCAAGCTGCTCGGCCTGCTGTCCGAGGAGGCACGCTACGCCGAGCGTCGGCGCCGCCACGCGACATTCCGGGCGCTCGCCGGCCAGGGCGTCCTGATCTACGAACACCTGGTCTGCCACGACCGGGTCGAGCCCTTCCCGACGGGCCGCTTCCGCAGCGCCTACGCCGCCGCGCTTTCGCGCGACTACCACGCCGCGATCGCGCCCGGCCTGCTGGCCCGCGACTGGTTCGTCACGATTCTGGTGCGACCCGGCCGCGTTAACGGCCTGCTCCGGCGCGCGCTCGGCCGCACGGCCGAGCGCGACGAGGCCCTGGTGCAGGAGGTCGAGGAGCGCTGCGGGACGCTGATGCGCGCCCTGGCCGACTACGGCCCCCGGCGCCTCGGTATCCGGCGGGAGCGCGGCATCGCCTTCTCCGAGATCGCCGAGGCCATGCGGCTGGTCCTCTACGCGCGCTGGGCGCCCGTCCCGGTACCGGCGGGCACGCTGGCGGGCGCGATCTACACCGACCGCGCGCTATGCGACCGCGGCGGGGTGGAGATCCAGGCCCCCGGCGGCGCGACCTACGCCCGGAGCTTCGGCAAGCGGGACTACCCGGAGCGCATGCCGCCCTGGGCGCTCGACTGCCTCGTGGCGGTCCGGTGGCGCTTCGTGATGACCAACAGCTACTTCTACCTCGACCGCGCCTCCGTCACCGACCGCTTCGGCCTGCGCGAGACGCAGATGGAGAACGCCGGCGACCGGGCCACCTCACTGATCGAGGGGCTCGGCGACATGCTGGACGACGTCGCCAGCGGGCGGACTGTGTCGGGCGATCACCACTGGTGCGTCACCGTGCACGCCGACGGCTATGCCGAGCTCGCCGCCGCCACGGCCGAGATGCGCTCGCTGCTGGTGAACGCCGGCCTCGCCGTCGTGCCGGAGAGCTGGGGGACCGAGGCGGCCTTCTGGGGCCAGCTCCCCGGCGCACCCGCGTGGCTGCGCTGCCGGCACGGCGTCATCTCCGGCTACAACCTCGCCTCCTTCTCGTCGCTCATGGGCTTCCCCCGCGGCGGCGGCCGGGGCCACTGGCCCGCACCGGTCGTCCGGCTCCGCACCTCCGGGTCCACGGCGCACGACTTCCACCCGCACGTGGACGGCGTCGGCCACGCGCTGCTGTTCGGGCCGACCGGCAGCGGCAAGACGGTGGTACTCGGCCTCTGCGCCGCCCTCCTCGAGCCGCTGCTCGCGCCCGAGGGCGGGGTGGTCGTCGTCCTCGACGCCGACGGCTCGAACGAGCTCACGGTGCGCGCCTCCGGGGGCGCCTACACCCGCATCCTGCGCGGCCAGCCCTCCGGCATGGCGCCCTTCAAGGCGCTGCCCGACACGCCCGAGGCGCGCGCCTGGCTGCTGGAGTTCACGCTCGGCCTCATCACCAGCGACGGCGGCCCGATGCCGTCCCCGGGGCAGGTCGAGCGGCTGGCCCGCGGCATCGCTTTCCTCCTGCGCCGCCGACCGGAGATCCGGAGCTTCGCCGCGCTCCGCCAGTTCGCCGACCACGCCGAGGGCGGCTGCGGGGAGCGCCTGGCGCGGTGGTGCCGCGGCGGCCCGCTCGGCTGGGCCTTCGACGGCGAGGAGGACCGCATCCGCCTCGACGCAGGCATCGTCGGCATCGACAACTCCGAGCTGCTCGCCGACGACGCCGCCACCGTGCGCGCGCCGATGGCGGCCTACCAGCTGTTCCGCGTCGGCGAGCGCATCGGCACCGGGATCCCCGGGGCGGTGTTTGCGGACGAGGCGCAGGCCTACCTGCCGGACGCCCGCTTCGCCGCCGGCTTCGAGCGCTTCGTCACCCGGCTGCGCAAGGGCAACGGGATCCTCTGGCTGGCCATGCAGCAGCCGCAGGCAGTCCTGCGCCACGCGATCGGCGAGGCCCTCGTCTCGAACAGCCCGACCAAGCTGCTCTTCCCCAACTCCGCCGCCGAGGCGGAGGCCTACCGCGAGGGGCTCCACTGCACCGAAGGCGAGCTGGAAGCGGTCCGCGAGGGCATGGTCGCCGCCGGGAAAGGCACCTTCCTGGTGAAGCGCGACGCCGGGAGCTTCGTCGCCTCGGCCGACCTCTCCGCCCTGCCCGACCACATCGCCGTCCTCTCCGCCACGCCGCGGCGCCGCGCCCTGGCGCACCGGATCATGGCCGAGGTCGGGGACAACCCCGCCGCCTGGGTTCCCGAGTACCGCCGCCGTCACAGGGAGGCCGACCAGCCATGACCCGAGCCCGCGCCACGACCCTCGCCGCCGTCCTCGCCCTCTCGGCCGCCGGCGCAGCGCCGGCCGCCGCCCAGGGGGTTCCGGTCTACGACAACGCCAGCAACGTCGCGCGCATCGCCGAGGCGGCCCGGGCCTTGCAGCAGGCGCTCGCCCAGTACCGGATGCTGGAAGCCACCTACAACTCGCTCGCCCACGCCACGGACGTCGGCGGCGTGGCGGCGGCGCTCGGTGGCGCGACCCGCACCTTCATGCCGGAGGCCGGCCAGGTCGCCGGCCTCCTGTCCGGCTCGGGCAGCGTCTACGGGGCGGCGAACGGCCTCCTCGCCCTTGGGCGCTACGCAGACGTGGGCACGGAGAGCCCCTGGGCGCAGGAGATGCAGCGCCGAGAGCTGGCGACGGCCAACTTCCGCGCCATCGGCCAGGCCGGGCTCGAGGCGTCGCAGCGTAGCGTGCTCAGCCTCTCTTCGCTCCTCGACCGCATCACCGGTTCGCAGGATGTGACCGAGGTGAGCGCGGTCAACGGCGCGCTGGCCGTGGAGCAGCAGAACATCGAGCATCACAAGGCGCAGATCGCGCAGGTCCAGATGATGCTGGCCACCGAAGAGCGCGTCGAGCGCCAGAGGGCCGAGCAGCAGCGCTGGGAGAGCGCGCGGACCCTCTACGACAACACGAGCCCGGTCACGGACACGCTGCGATGAACGCCCGCGCCACGCTGGCCGCTGCCCTGCTGCTGGTGCCCCTCCTCGGGGCCCCAGCCCCGGCCGCCGCCGAGCCCTACGACATCCCGTGGTTCCTCGCGCACCCGGAGGAGCGGCGCGCCTGGCTGCAGCGCTGCCACACCGACGTGGCGCTGGCCCAGACCCGGGAGTGCCAGAACGCCGAGCGCGCGGGCGCGGGCGCCGAGCTGGGCCGGTCCGGGCGCCCCGGCGCCGGTGTGCGGCCCCCCTTCCCGCCGGTGCAGGTCCTGCCGGAGTTCCAGCCCTGGCCGCGGACAAGGAGCGCCGACCGTGCCCCTTGAAGGCATCTTCCAGAACTTCGCCACGGAGTTCGACGCCACCCTCGTGGACGGCATGAACGACGTGGTGCGGAGCGGGCTGGCCTGGGCACAGCCGCAGCTCCGCGCGCTGCTCGTGCTCTACGTCGTCGCCTACGCGCTCGGCTTCATGCTGACCGCTAACGTCAGCGCGCGGCAGGCTGCCTACGCGGCGTTGCGAGGGGTGCTGGTCGCCGCCGCGATCCAGTCGGCCCACTACGTGCCCTACGTCCAGGAGATGTTCTTCACCACCCTACCGAACCAGATCGCGGCCGCCCTCAACGGGCCGCGCATCACCGTCTCCTCCGCACAGCAGTTCGACATCATGTGGAGCGCCACGCTGCGGGTGAACGGCTTCGTGCTCCAGCAGGCGAGCGGCTGGCTGCAGGTGATGGACCGCGCGATGGCCTGGGTCTTCGCCCTGCTCTGCCTCGTCGCGCTCGGCATCATGTTCGTCATGTGGTTCGTGAGCCGGATCTTCATGGCCATCGTGATCTGCATGGGGCCGTTCCTGATCCCGCTCTACCTTTTCCGCGCGACGCGCGGCTTCGTGGAGGGCTGGATCGGCAAGCTGGTCGGGCTCACCGTGCTCCAGCTCGCCTCGTCGATCCTGCTGCGCGCGCTACTCGTCGTCATCACTCGCCGCTTCAGTGTCATGCAGAACAACCTCGGCGACAGCATCGACATGATGCTCGGCAGCTTCGCCGGG
>CAYNYQ010000206.1:0-8582 GCA_964401305.1 uncultured Acetobacteraceae bacterium
CCGTGCCTTCGTCCTGTGCAGGCTAGAACGGATCGGCCGCATCTGGCGACCCCACCGCCATTGACGCCGGCGCGCTTCGCCAGCACCCTTCGCCGAACGACGCGCCCCCGCCGACATCCTCCGGCGGCCGCACCCGCCCGGGAGCACGCCAGCGCACGCCGAGGTCATGGACCGGAGGCTTGCCGATGCGCCGACCCTCGCCCGATGTCGCACCCACCCGCCGCGCCCTGTTGCGCGGCGCCGCTGCGGCGCCGCTTGCCGCCGCTGCATTGCCCTGGGACCTTGCCCTGGCCCAGGCGCCTTCCGGCACGCTGCGCGTCGGCATGACGCTGGCGGCCATCCCCCTCTCCAACGGCTTCCCCGACCAGGGCGGCGAGGGGCAGCGCTTCATGGGCATCACCGCCTACAACTTCCTGTGCGAGTTCGACCTCTCGCGCAGCGACCGTGCGGCGCCGCTGAAGCCCGGCCTGGCGACCTCCTGGGAGGTCGACCCGAGCAACCCGAAGCGCTGGTGGTTCACCCTGCGCCAGGGCGTGAAGTTCCACGACGGCAAGGTGTTCAGCGCGGAGGACGTGATCTTCTCGCTCGACCGCTGCTTCAAGCGCGACGCGCCCTGGTTCGACCAGCGCGCCAACCTGCAGGCCGGCACCCGCCTGCCCACCGTCGCCGGCTATGGCCGGGAGGGCGAGCGGATCTGGATCGAGACCATCTACCCCGACAGCACGCTGCCCTTCGGCCTGACCTATCCCGGCATGGTGCACCAGGGCGCCTGGGAGGCCGCCGGCAGGTCCTGGGACCGCTTCATGGAGAAGCCGGTCGGCACCGGGCCGTGGAAGGTCGAGACCTGGTCGATCCGCGAGCGCGCCGTGCTGGTGCGCAACCCGGACCACTGGGAGACGGCGCGCATCCCGCGCTGCGAGCGCCTTGTGCTGCTGCCGCTGCCGGATGCGAATACTCGTGTGGCCGCGCTGCGCTCCGGCCAGGTGGACTGGATCGAGGCGCCGCCGCCCGACGCGCTGGCCTCGCTGCGCGCCGCGGGCTTCCAGATCGTCACCAACAGCTACCCGCACAACTGGACCTGGCACTTCTCCATGCTGGAGGGCTCGCCCTGGCGGGACGTGCGCATCCGCCGCGCGGCGAACCTGGCGATCGACCGCAAGGGCATGCGCGCCATGCTCGGCGACACCATGCTGGAGGGCGCCGGCCTCGTCACCCCGGACAGCCCCTGGTACGGCACGCCGAGCTTCAAGCTCACCCACGACCCCGCCGCCGCGCGCCGGCTGCTGGCGGAGGCCGGGTTCGGCCCGCGCAACCCGGTGCGCACGAAGATGGCGATCAGCGCCAGCGGGTCGGGCCAGATGCAGCCCCTGCCGATGAACGAGCTGATCCAGCAGAACCTCAAGGATGTGGGCATCGAGGTCGAGTACGAGGTGGTGGAGTGGAACGCCCTGCTGGTGATCCGGCGGGAGGGCGCGCCGCGCGCCGCCCAGCGCGGCGTGACGGGGGTGAACATCTCCTACGGCTCGGCCGACCCCTACAACGCCTTCCTGCGGCTGCTGAAGTCCGACCTGGTGCCGCCGAAGGGCGGCAATTTCGGCCACCACGCGGACCCCGAGCTGGACGCGATGATGGAGCAGGCCTTCAGCACCTTCGACGAGGAGAAGCGCGACGCCATCCTGGCCCGCATCCATACCGAGATCGTGGACCGCGCGCTGTTCCTCTTCGTCGGCCACGACCTCAATCCGCGGGCGATGAGCCGGCGCGTGCAGGGCTTCGTGCAGGCGCGGTCCTGGTCGCAGGACCTGGCACCGGTCATGCTGCGCTAGGCCGGATTGGCAGGCCGGGCGGGAGGGACGCCATGAACAACGACACCGAGGAAGCCGATTTCCAGGCGCTGCTGCGCGTGGCGGGCATCACCATCCCGCCGGAGCGCTACGCGATCATGCTGGACGCCTACCGCAACTGGCTCGAGCTGGTGAAGGTGCTGGACGAGCCGATGCCCATGCCGGTGGAGCCCGCCGCGGCGCCGCGCTTCGGGGGCAGCACGTGATGGCCGCGCCGCCGCCCATCCCCTCGCTCGCCGAGGCCTCCGCGGCCATCGCCTCGGGCGCGACGACGCCGACCGCGCTGGCCGAGGCGGCGCTGTCGCGCATCGCGGCGCTGGAGCCGCGGCTCAATGCCTTCATCACCCTGGCCGCCGACCGCGCCCGCGCTGCGGCGGCCAAGGCGGAGGCCGAGCTGCGCGCCGGCCGCCGCCGCGGCCCGCTGCACGGCATCCCCTATGCGCTGAAGGACATCTACGACGCCAAGGGCCTGCCGACGACGGCGCATTCGCGCGTGCTCGGCGCCGAGAACGTCGCCACCGAGGACGCCACCACCACGCGCCTGCTCGAGGAGGCGGGCATGGTGCTGCTCGGCAAGCTGGCGACGCATGAATTCGCGCGCGGCGGCCCGACCGATCCGCTGGCCTGGCCGGCGGCGAAGAACCCCTGGAACCTCGCGCATTTCGCCGGCGGTTCCTCCTCCGGCTCCGGCACGGCGGTCGCCTCCGGCATGGTGGCGATGGCGATGGGCTCGGATACCGGCGGGTCGATCCGCCTACCGGCCGTCTTCCAGGGCATCGTCGGCCTGAAGCCCACCTATGGCCGGGTCAGCCGCCACGGCGTGGTGCCGCTGAGCTTCGGCATGGACCACACAGGCCCGCTGACCCGCACGGTCGAGGATTGCGCCATGGCGATGCAGGTGCTCGCCGCGCACGACCCGCTCGACCCCGGCAGCGCCAATGTCCCGCCCGGCGACACCCTCGCCACGCTGCGGGCCGGCGTGCGCGGCCTGACCATCGGCCATGCCCGCGCCTTCGACGAGGCCGCGGCGCTGACGCCCGACCAGGCGGCCGCGATGGCCGAGGCGATCCGCGTGCTGCGCGACCTCGGCGCGACCATCGTCGAGGTCACGCTGCCGCCGATGAAGCGCTTCGAGGCGGCGAGCTGGACCATCATCCACGCCGAGAGCTTCGCCATCCACCAGCAGCACCTGCGCAAGACGCCCGAGCTCTACGGCCGCGTCACCTGGGAGCGCATCGCCCTCGGCGCCTTCGTCACCGGGCCGCACTACGTGCAGGCGCAGCGCCTGCGCACTCTGCTGACGGCGGAGGTGGATGCGGTGCTGCGGGGCTGCGACGCCATCCTCTGCGCCCCGGCCTCCAGCGCGGCGCCGGCGCTCCGCGACGTGGACGAGGGACCCTGGCGCCGGCAGCAGCCGCTGACGGCGCCCTTCAACCTGACCGGCCATCCGGCGATCTGCATCCCCGCCGGCTTCTCGAACGGCCTGCCGCTCTCCATCCAGCTCGTCGGCCGCGCCTTCGACGAGGCGATGGTGCTGCGCATCGCGCACGCCTTCGAGCAGGCGACCGAATGGCACAGGCGGCGACCGCCGGAGGACTGGGCATGACCGAGCTGCATCACCTGACCATCGCCGAGGCGGCGCGGCGCATCGCCACGCGCGACCTCTCGCCCGTGGAGCTGACCCGGGCCGTGCTGGACCGCATCCATGCGACGGATGGCGTGCTGCACGCCTACATCGCCGTCACCGCCGAGGCCGCGATGGCGGCGGCGCGCCAGGCCGAGGCGGAGATCATGCAGGGCGGGCCGAAATCCCCGCTGCACGGCGTGCCCTATGCGCTGAAGGACATCTACGACACGGCCGGCCTCGCCACCACGGGCCACTCGGCGCGCTGCCGCGACCGCGTGCCGGCGGAGGACGCCCACAGCGTGACGAAGCTGCGCGAGGCCGGCGGCGTGCTGCTGGGCAAGCTCTCGACGCATGAATTCGCCACCGGCGGCCCCTCCTGGGATCTGCCCTGGCCGCCGGCGCGCAACCCCTGGGACATCAGCCGCTTCCCGGGTGGATCCTCCTCGGGCTCCGGCGCGGCGGTGGCGGCGGGGCTGGCGCCGGGGGCGATGGGGTCTGACACGGGTGGCTCCATCCGCCTGCCCGCGGCCTTCTGCGGCACGGCCGGCATCAAGCCGACCTATGGCCGCGTCAGCAAGCGCGGCGTGCTGCCGCTCTCCTTCACGCTGGACAATGCCGGGCCGCTCGCCTGGACGGTGGAGGATTGCGCCATCCTGACGCAGATCGTCGCCGGCCACGACCCGCGCGACCCGGCCAGCGCCGACGTGCCGGTGCCGGACTACCGCGCCGGGCTCGGCGCCGGCATCAAGGGCATGCGCATCGGCCTGGTGCGGCACTGGTACGAGACCGACCGCCGCGCCTCCGACGAGGCGATCGCCGCCATGGATGCCGCGGTGGCCGTGCTGCGCGGCCTCGGCGCCGAGGTGGTGGAGGTCACGCTGCGGCCGCTGGCCGAGTACCAGGCCTGCATGCGCATCACCGGCCTCGTCGAATCCTTCGCCGTCCATGCCGACTGGCTGCGCACCAGGCCGCAGGACTATGGCGAGGTCTTCCGCTACCGCATCATGCCGGGCGCGCTGGTCAGCGGCACGGACTACGTGCAGGCGCAGCGCCTGCAGCGCATCCTGGCGCAGGGCATGCTGGACGCGCTGGGCGCGGTGGATGCGCTGCTGACCAGCTCCACCTGGGGCGAGGCGCCGGTGATGGCGACGATGCGCGCCGAGGCCAACTTCGCCGCGCCGCCGCTGACCAACCCGTGGAACGTCGCGCAACTCCCGGCCCTGTCGCTCTGCAACGGCTTCTCCGCCGCGGGGCTGCCGCTGTCGATGCAGATCGCCGGGCGGCCCTTCGACGAGGCGACGGTGTTCCGCATCGGCCATGCCTATGAGCAGGCGACGCCCTGGCGCGCGCGCCGCCCCGTGGTGCCCGCGGCGCCGATCGACGACAGGCCGGTGGACCAGGCGGCGCCGCTGCCGGCCGAGAGCGCGCGCGCGACCTACGGGGCGCTGGCGGGGCTGGCGGCGCTCGGCCTCGAGCCGCGGCAATTCGCGCAGCTCTGCGAGGCCTTCCCACATGTCGAGGGAATGTCCGGCACCCTGCCGCGCGACCTGCCCTTCTGGGCGGAGCCCGCCAATTCCGTCTCCTTCGTGGGGGAGTGACCCGGACCATGCCCGACACCGCCACCCCCAACCTCGCCTTGCACCACCTGACCATCGCCGAGGCCGCGGCGCTGATCGCCGCGCGCAAGCTCTCGCCGGTGGAGCTGACCCGGGCCTTCCTTGCGCGCATCGAGGCGCTGGACGGCCAGGTGAACGCCTATCTCCTCGTCACCGCCGAGCACGCCCTGGCGCAGGCCCGGCGCGCCGAGGCGGAGATCATGGCGGGCAACTACCGCGGCCCGCTGCACGGCATTCCCTATGCGCTGAAGGACATCTACGGCACCGCCGGCATCCGCACGACGGGGCATTCGCGCAGCGCCATGGACTTCGTGCCGCAGCAGGACGCCGAGACGGTGGCGCGGCTGACCGAGGGTGGCGCCGTGCTGCTCGGCAAGCTGGCGACGCATGAATTCGCGCATGGCGGCCCGAGCTTCGACCTGCCCTGGCCGCCGGCGCGCAACCCCTGGGACCTCCGGCGCTTCACCGGCGGCTCCTCCTCCGGCTCCGGCGCGGCGGTGGCGGCGGGGCTGGCGATGGGCGCGCTGGGCTCGGACACGGGTGGCTCCATCCGCAACCCGGCGGCGCTCTGCGGCCTCGTCGGGCTGAAGCCGACCTACGGGCTGATCAGCCGGCGCGGCGTCTGGACCAACAGCTTCTCCTACGACCATGCCGGGCCGATGACCTGGACGGTCGAGGATTGCGCGCTGATGCTGCAGGCCCTTGCAGGGCACGACCCGCTGGACCCGGCCAGCGCCGTGCTGCCGGTGCCGGACTACCGCGCCGCGCTTAGCGGCGACATCCGCGGCATGCGCATCGGCATCCTGCGCCACCAGTACGATGAGGAGGTCGCGGTCCCGGACGCGGTGAAGGCGGCGCTGGAGGCGGCGTACGGCGTGCTGCGCGGCCTCGGCGCCGTGCTCGAGGAGGTGCGGATCCGTCCCGCCCAGGACTACACCGACGTGAAGATCACGCATGCCGAGAGCGAGCTCTACGCCGTGCACGAGAAGGGGCTGCGGGCGAACCCCGGCCTCTTCGGCGAGGACTTCCTCGGCCGCTCCCTGGCCGCGATCCTGGTGCGCGGCGAGGACGTGCTGGCGGCGCAGCGCGAGCGGCGCGCGATGGTCGAGGAGGCGCGGCCGCTCTGGGCCACGTACGACGCGCTGATCACCGCGGGGCCCGGCCCGGCGCCGCTGCTGGAGACCTGGCGGACGATCCAGTTCTGGCAGAAGGCCTCGCTGACCACGCCGTGGAACGTGCTCGGCGGGCCCTCCCTGGCGCAGTGCATCGGCTACACTGCCGAGGGGCTGCCGCTGTCGATGATGGTGCAGGGGCGGCCCTTCGCCGATGCCGCCGTGCTGCGCATCGCCCATGCCTACGAGGCGGCGACGGCCTGGCGGTCGCGCCGCCCCGTGCTGGTGGAAGGCGCGGCGCCGCTCGCCCTGCCGCCGGTGCCGGATCCGACGCCGGCCGAGATCTCGGCCGCCGAGCGGGATGCGGTGGCGCTGGTGGCGCGCCGCGCCGGGCTCACGCTGAACGAGCGCCAGTTCGAGCTGCTGGCGGCGAGCGCGCCCTATGTCTGGGCCATGACGGGGCGCCTGCGCACGAAGCGCCCCTTCACCCAGGAGCCGATGAACATCTTCCGCTGGACCGGATTCACCGGACTTTCCACCAGCACCTGAAGGAGCAGAAAAAGGAGGGTTGGGGTTTGGGGAAGGGAGTTCTCTCCCTTCCCCAAGCTGCTACCGCCCCGCCCGCACCAGCCGGCCCGGCAGCGCGCCGGTGTGTTGCCCGTTCTCGAAGACCGGCACGCCGGAGACGAAGGTGGCCTTGTAGCCGTCCACCTGCTGCACCAGGCGCCGCCCGCCGGCCGGCAGGTCGTACACCACTTCCGGCTTCTGCACCTGCAGCGATGCGAAGTCGACGATGTTCACGTCCGCCTTCTTGCCGGGTGCCAGCACGCCGCGGTCGTTCAGGCCGAAGAACTGCGCCGGCTCGCTGGTCTGGCGCTTGACCACGAATTCCAGCGGCAGGCGTTCGCCGCGGGACCGGTCGCGCACCCAGTGGGTCAGCATGAAGGTCGGCATGCCGGCGTCGAGGATGGAGGAGCAGTGCGCGCCGCCGTCCGAAAGCCCGAGCATGGTGGCGTCGTCCGTCAGCATGCTGCGCACGACTTCGAGGTTGTCGACGTTGTAGCCGGTGACCGGGAAGAAGATCAGGTTGGCCGGGTCGGCGCTGATGTAGTCGTAGGCGACCTCGTCCGGCGTGCGGCCCTCGCGCTCGGCGATGGCGGCGATGCTCTCGGATGCCGGCGGCTCGTAGTTCGGCGGGTCGCCGAGCTTGAACATGCGGTGCCAGCGGCGGACGATGTGCTGGCGGAACTGGCTGAGGCGGCCGAGCAGCGCCTCGTCCGGCTTGTCGGCGAGGATCTCGGCGCGCACGGCGGGGTCACGCAGGCGCCGCATGCGCTCGGCGATCGGCAGGGCCAGCAGCTTCTGGTAGCTCGGGCGGATGGTGAAGGGGTTGAGCGCGGTGTCGGCGCCGAGCAGCACGCCGACGGGCCGGCCAGGCACCTGCGCCGTGACATAGGCGCCCTGGGCGCGGGCGGCGCGCACGCCGTCCATCAGCCGGCGCCAGCGCTGGTCGTCGGTGGGGCGGTCGGTCAGCAGGAACCAGACCGGGCGGCCGGTCTCCTTGCCGAGCTGCGTCATCCAGGCGAGCTCGCTCTCCTCGATGTCGAAGTCGGAGTTCATGCCGAAGGCGCCGTGGCCCGCCTTGCCCAGGGCGCGGCCGATGCCCAGCAGCTCGTCGACCTCGGAGAAGCGGCTGGGGACCATGCCGCCGGTCGGCGTCTTGTGGCTGTCGGTGCGGCTGGTGGTGAAGCCGAAGGCGCCGGCCTGCATGCCTTCCAGCGTCAGCCGGTGCATCGCCTCGATATCCTCGGCGGTGGCAGCCTCGAGGTTGATGGCGCGCTCGCCCATCACGTAGACGCGCAGCGGGTGGTGCGGGATCTGCGCGCCGATGTCGATGGTGCGCTGCATGCCTTCCAGCGCGTCGAGGTAGTCGGGGAAGCTCTCCCAGTTCCACTTCAGCCCCTCGGCGAGCGCGATGCCGGGGATCTCCTCGATCGATTCCATCAGGCCGATCAGCTCGTCGTGGTGCGTGCGGCGCACGGGCGCGAAGCCGACGCCGCAATTGCCGAAGAGGATCGTCGTCACGCCATGCCAGGAGGAGGGGGCGAGGATCGGGTCCCAGGTGGCCTGGCCGTCGTAGTGGGTATGGGCGTCGACCCAGCCCGGCGTGACCAGCAGGCCCTCGGCCTTGATCTCGCGCCTGCCGGGCCCGGCCTTGCCGCCGACCTGGACGATGCGGTCGCCCTCGAGCGCCACGTCGCCCGCATAGCCCGGCGCGCCGGTGCCATCGACGATGGTTCCGCCGCGAATCACCGTATCGTGCATCTCGTCCGCTCCCTCGCCCGGCCCTGGGCCGACAGATGACGGATTGGATACCTCGGCC
>CAYNYQ010000207.1:0-8565 GCA_964401305.1 uncultured Acetobacteraceae bacterium
CGCCGGGCGGCCTCTGGGCCGCGCGGCAAATCCGCACGCGGCGCGCCCTTCCAACCCCTGGCAGGGTCCGGTCCCGGGAACCCCCGGGTCTGCGCCGCGGAGGCTCAACCGGACCACCGTTTGGAAGGAAGGACCTCGCCCATGGCGATGCCCCAGGTTTCCCTGCGCATGCTGCTCGAGGCCGGCGTGCATTTCGGCCACCACACGCGGCGCTGGAACCCGCGCATGGCGCCCTACATCTTCGGCGTGCGCAACCAGGTCCACATCCTGGACCTGCAGCAGACCGTGCCGATGCTGGACCGCGCGCTGCGCGCCGTGCGCGACACGGTCGCCGCCGGCGGCCGCGTGCTCTTCGTCGGCACCAAGAAGGCGGCGGCGGAATACGTCGCCGATGCGGCCTCGCGCTGCGGCCAGTACTACGTGAACCACCGCTGGCTCGGCGGCATGCTGACCAACTGGAAGACCATCCAGGGCAGCATCAAGCGCCTCAAGCAGATGGACGAGCAGGTCTCGGGCGGCGTGCAGGGCCTCACCAAGAAGGAGGTCCTGATGCTGACGCGCGAGAAGGAGAAGCTCGACCGCGCGCTCGGCGGCATCAAGGAGATGGGCGGCCTGCCCGACATCATCTTCGTGATCGACGTGGTCAAGGAGAAGCTGGCGATCGAGGAGGCCAACAAGCTCGGCATCCCCGTCATCGCCGTGGTCGACTCCAACGCCGACCCCGAGGGCGTCGCCTTCCCGATCCCTGGCAACGACGACGCCATCCGCGCGATCAACCTCTACTGCGACCTGGTCGCCCAGGCGGTGTTCGACGGCATCTCCGCCGAACTGCAGGCCTCGGGCGTCGATGTCGGCGCGGCCGAGGACCTCTCGGTCGCCGAGCCGCTGGAGGAGGAGGTGCTGACCGGCACCGCCGCCGAGCAGGCCGGCGTCGCCGGCGAGCCCGTGCTCGAGGGCGCGGTCGAGGCCAGCCCCGCCATCGGCGTCGAGGGCGAGTCGCTGGAAGCCATGGTCCAGGCGGACCGCGACGACGGCCGCCAGGCCGACAAGGTCTGAGCCCGCGGGCAGGACGGAGGAGAGACCGAGATGGCCGAGATCACCGCCGCGATGGTCAAGGACCTGCGCGAGAAGACCGGCGCAGGCATGATGGACTGCAAGAAGGCGCTGACCGAGACCGCGGGCGACATGGAGGCCGCGATCGACTGGCTGCGCAAGAAGGGCCTCTCGGCCGCGGCCAAGAAGTCCGGCCGCACCGCCGCCGAGGGCCTGGTGGGCGTGGCCAGCGCGCCGCGCGTCGGCGCCATGGTCGAGGTGAACGCCGAGACCGACTTCGTCGCCCGCAACGAGCTGTTCCAGGCCTTCGTCTCCGAGGTGGCGGGGCTCGCCCTCTCGGTCGGCGACGATGTCGAGACGCTGAAGGCCGCGCCCTATCCGGGCAGCCGCCACAGCGTGCAGGAGGAGCTGACCCGCCTGATCGCCACGATCGGCGAGAACATGACCATCCGGCGCGCGAAGCGGCTCGAGGTGCGGGAGGGCGCGGTCGCCACCTACACCCACAACGCGGTCAAGCCCGGGCTCGGCAAGATCGGCGTGCTGGTGGCGCTGGAAGGCGCCTCCGAGCATGCGGTGATGGAGACGCTCGGGCGGCAGATCGGCATGCATGTCGCCGCGGCGCGGCCCGAGGCGCTGGAGGTCGACGCGGTCGATCCCTCCGCGCTCGAGCGCGAGAAGAACATCCTGCGCGAGCAGTCCCGCGCCTCCGGCAAGCCCGACAACATCATCGAGAAGATGATCGAGGGCCGCATCCGCAAGTACTACGAGGAAGTGGTGCTGCTGGAGCAGGTCTGGGTGCATGACGGCGAGAGCCGGGTGAAGGCGGTGGTGCAGAAGGCGGGCCTCAGGCTGGCCGGCTTTGGCCGTTTCCAGCTCGGCGAGGGCGTCGACAAGGCCCCGGCCGGCGACTTCGCGGCCGAGGTCGCGGCCGCCGCCGGCATCAGCGTGAACCCGGGCGAGCCCGCCACCTGACCGCCGGGACCCCCGCGCCCGGCAGTCTGCCGCTGGCCCGCCGGGCGCCGTCCCGGCCGGCGCGGTGGCGTGCCGGCGCCGGGCCGGCCGTCGCGCGCGCCGGCACACGCGAAGGTTCCGGATGCCGGCCGACACCCGCTGCTTGCGGGCGCGTTGGGCGCTCCCTATGGTTCCGCAACCCCGTCACGGCCCCACGATGACCCAGACTCCCGCCTATCGCCGCGTCCTGCTCAAGGTCAGCGGAGAGGCCTTGATGGGCAGCCGCGACTACGGCCTCGACACCCATGTCTGCCGCCGCATCGCCGAGGACGTGGTCGGCGTCATCGCCCTCGGCGTGCAGGTCTCGCTGGTGATCGGCGGCGGCAACATCTTCCGCGGCATCGCCGGCGCGGCCAGCGGCATGGACCGCGCCCAGGCCGACTACATGGGCATGCTGGCCACGGTGATGAACGCGCTGGCCATGCAGACCGCGCTCGAGAAGCTCGGCGTGCCGACGCGGGTGCAGAGCGCGATCGCCATGGAATCGGTCTGCGAGCCCTATATCCGCCGCCGCGCCATCCGCCACATGGAGAAGGGGCGGGTGGTGATCTTCGGCGCCGGCACGGGCAACCCCTTCTTCACCACCGACACGGCGGCGGCTCTGCGCGCGGCGGAGATGGGCTGCGACGCGCTGCTCAAGGGCACGCAGGTCGACGGCGTCTATTCCGCCGACCCGCGCAAGAACCCGAACGCCGAACGCTACGAGACCCTCACCTACCTCGACATGCTGGCCCGCGACCTCGCCGTGATGGATGCCGCCGCCATCTCCCTGGCGCGCGAGAACCGGCTGCCGATCATCGTCTTCAACATCCACGAGCCCGGTGCCTTCACCGCGGTCATGCGCGGCGAGGGGAAGTTCACCAAGGTCGTGGAACACTGACGGCCCGCCCCGCCGGCGCGCCTGCCCGGGCACGGGCGGGGGCGCGCCGGCGGGGCGCGCCGCAATGCGCGGGGAAGCAGGACCATGGCCGCCGACGTCAAATCCCTCAAGCAGGATCTGCAGCGCCGCATGGACGGCGCGATGGAGACGCTGAAGAAGGAATTCGCCGGCCTGCGCACCGGCCGTGCCTCGCCCGCCCTGCTCGAGCCGATCCGCGTCGAGGCCTATGGCGGCATCACGCCGCTGAACCAGGTGGCCAACATCTCGGTCGCCGGGCCCGGCCTGCTCTCCGTCCAGGTCTGGGACAAGTCGCTGGTCAAGGCGACCGAGAGCGCGATCCGCGAGGCCAATCTCGGCCTCAACCCGCAGACCGAGGGCCAGGTGATCCGCGTGCCCCTGCCGCCGCTGACGCAGGAACGCCGCAACGAGCTCGCCAAGGCCGCCGCCCGCTACGCCGAGCAGACCCGCGTCGCCATCCGCGGCGTGCGCCGCGACGGCATGGAGCAGATCAAGGCCATGGAGAAGGACAAGAAGACGCCGCTGCCCGAGGACGAGGCCAAGCGCGCCCATGACGACGTGCAGAAACTGACGGACCAGTACATCAAGCAGGTGGACGCGACGCTCGCGGACAAGGAAAAGGACATCCGCCAGGTCTGAGCGAGTCGCCCCGAGCAGCAGCATGTCCGGCGCCCTGAAGCCCCGTGCCCCGGCCGCCCCCGCGGCGGCCCCGATGGCAGCGCCCGCCCCCGCGGCAGCCGGCGGCGGTGCCGTGCCGCGCCACGTCGCCATCATCATGGACGGCAACCGGCGCTGGGCGGAGGCGCGCGGCCTGCCCGTGGCGCTCGGCCACAAGGCGGGCGCCGACGCCGCCCGCCGCGCCATCGAGGCGGCCGGCGAGGCCGGCGTCACCTGGATGACGCTCTTCGCCTTCTCCTCCGAGAACTGGATGCGCCCGGCCGAGGAGGTCACGGCCCTGACCGGGCTGCTGCGCCACTACCTCCGCTCCGAGGTCGCAAGCCTGGCCAAGGAGGGGGTTCGGCTGCGCGTCATCGGCGACCGCGCCCGCTTCGGCGCCGAGGTCGCCCGCGAGATCGAGCGCGCCGAGGCCGCCACCGCCGGCGGCACCCGGCTCAACCTGACGATGGCGCTCTCCTATGGCGGCCGGGCCGAGATCGTCGCCGCGGCGCGGGCCCTGGCGGAGGCCGCGCGCGCCGGCACGCTCGACCCCGACGCCATCGACGAGGAGGCCTTCGCCGGCCGGCTCTTCACCGGCGGGATGCCCGACCCCGACCTGATCATCCGCACCTCGGGCGAGCAGCGGCTGTCCAACTTCCTGCTCTGGCAGGCCGCCTATGCCGAGTTCGTCTTCCTCGACGTGCTCTGGCCGGATTTCGACGCCGCGCAGATGGGCCGGGCGCTGGCCGAATATGCCCGGCGCGAGCGGCGCTACGGCGCCCGTGCCGCCGCCGGCGGCGGCTGAGGCCTGGCGTCTCCGGTGCCGCAGCGGCCTTCCCCGGAGGGCGGGGAAGGGGCGGGCGCCCATCCATCCGCCCCCCCGTTCCCCGCGCCCCCCGCCGCCGCACCCGCCCGGGCCGGGCGCAACTGGCGCGACCTGCGCAAGCGCGCCGCCTCCGCCGCCCTGCTGCTGCCGGCCGCCCTGCTCTGCATCTGGCTCGGCGCCGAGGCCTGGACGGCGCTGGTCGCCGCCGCGGTGGCGGTGCTCGCCTGGGAATGGGTCCGGCTCTGCGGCTTCTCGACGCGCCGCATGCCCGGCTTCGGCGTGCCGGTCTGCGTGCTGGCGGCGGGCACGCTGGCGGTGGCCGGCGCCTGGGGCGCGGCGCTCGGCCTGCTGCTGGCCGGCGCCCTGGCGGTGTGGTGGCTGGCCGAGCCGCCGCGGCCGGCCCGCCGTGCCGCCCCGGCGGCCTGGCTCGCCTTCGGCGTGGTCTATGTCGGGCTGGCCGGGGTGGCGCTGATCGCGCTGCGCGGCGACCTCGCCGCCGGGCGGGGCAATGTCCTGTTCCTCTTCGCCGTCGTCTGGGCCAGCGACATCGGCGCCTACCTGGCCGGGCGGGCGCTGGGCGGGCCGAAGCTCGCGCCCGCCATCTCCCCCAATAAGACCTGGTCCGGCGCGCTGGGGGGGTTGCTTTCGGCCGTGACGGCCGGGCTGATTGCGGCGTATGTCATGGATGCAGCCGGGATCGGCGCCCGGGTGGCGTTGGTGGCGGCGCTGCTCGGCCTGCTGACGCAGGCCGGCGACCTCTTCGAAAGCTGGATAAAGCGGCGCTTCCACGTGAAGGACACCTCCTCCCTGATCCCGGGCCATGGCGGCCTGCTCGACCGGCTGGACGGCGTGCTCGCCGCCGCGCCGGCGGCCGCGCTCCTCGGCGCGCTGCTCGGACCCGGGGCGCCGCTGTGGCGATAGCGGGCAAGGCGGCGCCGCGGCGCCTGACCATCCTCGGCTGCACGGGCTCGGTCGGCAGCAGCACCCTGGCCCTGCTCGATGCCGCGCCCCCCGGCAGCTTCGCCGTCGAGGCGCTGGTCTGCGGCCGGGACGTCGCGGCGCTGGCGGCCTGCGCCCGGCGGCTCGGCGCCCGGCTCGCCGTCGTCGCCGAGCCCTCCTGCTTCGGGGCGCTGCGCGACGCGCTCGGTGGCACCGGCATCGAGGTTGCGGCGGGGCCCGAGGCGGTGGTCGAGGCCGCCGCGCGGCCGGCCGACTGGACCATGGCGGCGATCGTCGGCTCGGCCGGTCTGCGGGCGACGCTGGCCGCGCTCGAGCGCGGCGGCACGGTCGCCATCGCCAACAAGGAGAGCCTGGTCTGCGCCGGGGAGATCGTGCTGGACGCGGCGCGCCACTCCGGCGCCACCCTGCTGCCGGTCGATTCCGAGCACAACGCCATCTTCCAGGCGCTCGACGCCCGCGACCCGGCGATGATCGAGAAGATCGTGCTGACCGCCTCGGGCGGGCCCTTCCGCACCGCCGACCGCGCCACCATGGCCGCCGCCACGCCCGAGATCGCGGTGCGCCACCCGATCTGGAAGATGGGCGCCAAGATCTCGGTCGATTCGGCCACCATGATGAACAAGGGGCTCGAGCTGATCGAGGCGGCGCGCCTCTTCCCCGTGCCCGAGGCGCGCATCGAGGTGCTGGTGCACCCGCAATCGACCGTGCATGGCCTGGTGCAGTACGCCGACGGATCCGTGCTGGCGCAGCTCGGCACGCCCGATATGCGCACCCCGATCGCCCATACCCTGGCCTGGCCCGAGCGCATGGCGGTGACCCTGCCGCGGCTCGACCTCGCCACTCTCGGGCGGCTCGAGTTCTTCGCCCCCGACCCGGAGCGCTTCCCGGCGCTGCGCCTGGCGCGGGAGGCATTGCGGGCGGGGGCGGGCGCCACCACAATTCTGAATGCCGCGAACGAGGTGGCGGTCGCGCTTTTCCTCGACCGCCGCCTCGGCTTCCTCGATATCGCCGCCGTGGTCGAGGAGACGCTGGAGGCGCTCGGGCCGCGTGCCGCGCTCGAGGGGGCCGCCGGCGCCGCCGGGCTCGAGGCCGTGCTGGCGCTCGATGCGGAGGCGCGGCGCCAGGCCGCCGACCGCGCCGCCCGGCGCGCCGCGGCCTGAGCAGCGGGAGGGGGCGCCGTCCCGCTCGCGATGACCCAGGCGCGGCCCCGGCCGCGCCGCGCTTGAGGAGTTCGCCTTGGACCTGCTCTCCGGCCTCTGGACCAGCCTGCCGAGCCTGCCGCGGACGCTGATCGCCTTCGCCGTCGTGCTCGGGGTGCTCGTCTTCGTGCACGAGATGGGGCACTACCTCGCCGCCCGCTGGCGGGGGGTGCGCGTCGACGCCTTCTCGATCGGCTTCGGCCGCCCGCTGCTGCGCTGGTCCGACCGGCAGGGCACGGAATGGCGGCTCGGCTGGATCCCGCTCGGCGGCTACGTGAAGCTGCACGGCCAGGAGACCCCGGCCGATGCGCCGCCCGAGGTGCGCGCCGCCTGGCGCCCGGGCGAGACCTTCCACGAGAAATCCGTCGGCAGCCGCGCCATCGTCGTGGCCGCCGGGCCGGTCGCCAATTTCCTGCTGGCGATCCTGCTCTTCGCCGGCCTCTTCGCCACCATCGGCAAGCCGGCCGGCACGGCGAGCGTCGCCGCGGTGGTGGAGAACTCGGCCGCCGCCCGCGCCGGCTTCCTGCCCGGCGACGAGATCATCGCCCTCGACGGCAACCCGGTCAGTCGCTTCGAGCAGGTGCAGCGCCACATCCAGCCCCGCGCCGGCCAGCCGGTGGAGATCCGCGTCCGGCGCGAGGGCGAGGAGCGGACCCTGGTCGCCACCCCCATGCCGCGGGAGCCGCAGGGGGATGGCCCGGCGGTCGGCGTGCTCGGGGTGCAGGGCGGCGCGGTGCGCTTCGACCGGCTCGACCCGGCCTCGGCCGTCGTCGCCGGCGTGACCACCACGGCGGACATGACCTGGCAGACCCTGGTCGGCGTCGGCGAGATGCTGGTCGGCGCGCGCAGCTCGGCCGAACTCGGCGGGCCGATCCGCATCGCCGAGATCAGCGGCCAGGCGGCCGATCTCGGCATCTACCCGCTGGTGAACCTGATGGCGCTGCTGTCCATCAGCCTCGGCCTGCTGAACCTCTTCCCCGTGCCGCTGCTCGATGGCGGGCACCTGATGTTCTATGCCGCCGAGGCGATCCGCGGCCGGCCGCTGCCGCCGCGGGCGCAGGAATACGGCTTCCGCGCCGGCTTCGCCCTGCTGGTGACCCTGTTCCTCTTCGCCTCCTGGAACGACATCGCGCATGGCGGCATCGGCCGCTGGGTGGCGGGGCTGCTGGGGTAGCGCCCCCGCGCGCAGGCGGCGGCCGGCCCGCCGCGGGCCGCCCTCAGGCCCAGGCGCGGCGCAGCCGCTCGCGGTGGTGGCGCAGCCAGAACAGGCAGAGGCCGGCGGTGACGTTCTCGATGCCGCCCGCGTCGAGCAGCGCGAAGGCCTCCGCCGCCGGCAGGACCAGCACGCGGATGTCCTCGCCCTCATGCGCCAGGCCATGCGTGCCGGCGGCCTCGGGCTCGGGCAGCGCGACCTCGGCGGCGTAGTAGAGCATCACCTCGTCGCAGCCGCCCTGCATCAGCATGTAGCGGCCGATCCGCTCCATCCGCCCGGCGCGGAGGCCGGTCTCCTCGGCGAGTTCGCGCCGCGCCGCGGCCTCGGGGTCCTCGGCGGGCTCGAGCAGGCCGGCCGGGCATTCCGTCATCACCGGGTCGAGGCCGGCGGCATGGGCGGGCAGGCGGAACTGGCGGATCAGCGCCACCCGGTCGGCCACGGGGTCGTAGGGCAGCACGGCGACGCCCCGGCCGCGGCGCCAGAGCTCCCAGGTGAGCTCGGCCGAGCGGCCGCCGTCGAAGCGCGCATAGGTGAAGACCACGCGCTGCAGCGGGAAGCGGCCATCCCACACGACGTCGTCGGCCCGGACCTCGAGCCCGGGATGCGCCGGCAGCGGCGGCGCCTTCGCTGGTCTGGCCTTCATGCGGCGCCGACCCTACCTACGGGTTCGAACGCCGTCCATGGACAAGCCCGAGCCCGACCCGCGCGTGTCCCCGGATGCGCCGCCCGATGCCGCCATGCCGCGCGC
>CAYNYQ010000208.1:0-8564 GCA_964401305.1 uncultured Acetobacteraceae bacterium
ATGAGCTGGTCCTTCCCCATCGGCACCGTGCGGGGCACGGTGATCCGCATCCACCTGACCTTCCTGCTGCTGCTGCTGTGGATCGCCGGCACCGGCTTCGCCGCCGGCGGCACGCAGGCGGCGATCGCCAGCACCGTCTTCGTCTGCCTGCTCTTCCTCTGCGTGCTGCTGCACGAGTTCGGCCATGTCTTCGCCGCGCGCCGCTATGGCGTGCGGACGCCCGACATCACCCTGCTGCCCATCGGCGGCGTCGCGCGGCTCGAGCGCATCCCCGAGAAGCCGCAGGAGGAGCTGGTGGTGGCGCTCGCCGGCCCGGCGGTGAACGTGGTGATCGCGGCGCTGCTCTTCCTCGTGCTCGGCGGCATCCCGCCGATGCAGGCGGCGGCCGAGCTGCACAGCCCCGGCCAGGGCATCCTCGAACGCCTCGCCTGGGTGAACGTGACGCTGGTGCTCTTCAACCTGATCCCGGCCTTTCCCATGGATGGCGGGCGGGTGCTGCGCGCCTTCCTCGCCTGGCGCATGGGCTATGTGCGGGCGACGCAGCGCGCCGCGGCGGTGGGGCAGGGGGTGGCCTTCCTGCTCGGGCTGCTCGGCCTCTTCGGCGGCAACCCGCTGCTCGTCTTCATCGCGCTCTTCGTCTATCTCGGCGCCTCGTCCGAAGCGCATGCGGTGCAGATGCGCGAGGTCGGGCGCGGCATCCCCGCCGCCGACGCCATGATCACGCGCTTCGAGGCGCTCTCGCCGGCGGCGCGCATCGAGGATGCGGTGGCGCTGCTGATCGCCACCACCCAGCGCGAATTCCCCGTGGTCGACGGCGGCGGCGCGCTGCGCGGCGTGCTGACGCGGGAAGCCATGATCCAGGCGCTGAAGGAACAGGGACCCGAGGCGCCGGTGCTGGAGGCGATGACGCGGGAGATCCCGCTGGTGCGCGCCCGCCAGTGCCTCGCCGACGCCATGGAGGCGCTGCAGCAGACCCAGGCGCCGGCGGTCGGCGTGACCGATGCGGCGGGGCGGCTGGTCGGCCTGGTGACGCCGGAGACGGTGGGGGAGCTGATGATGGTGCATGCCGCGCGGCCGCCTGGCGGCGGGGCGCCGCGCAACCCCTGGGCCCGCGCCGCCGAGGGGGGCTGACGCCCGCGGGCGGGCCGGCGATACTCGGGCGACAACGAAGCCCGGGACCCGCACGCATGCCGCCCTTCCATCGCCGCGCCCTTCTTGCCGCTGCCCTGGCCGCGCCGCTGGCGCGCCCCGCCCTCGCCCAGGCCGGCTTCCCGAACCGCCCCATCCGCCTGATCGTCCCCTGGCCGCCCGGCGGCTCGGCCGACACGCAGTTCCGCATGCTGGGCGAGATCGCCACGAAGCGCCTCGGCCAGCCGATCCTGGTGGAGAACCGGCCCGGCGCCACCGGCACGCTCGGCGTCGCCGCCATGGCGCAGGAGCCGCGGGGCGATGGCTACATGCTCGGCCAGATGCCGATCACCGCCTTCCGCCTGCCGGTGATGCGCAGCCGCCCGGGCTGGGATCCGATCAAGGACTTCACCTACGTCATCCACCTGACCGGCTACCTCTTCGGCGTGGTGGTGCGCGCCGACAGCCCGTGGAAGACCTGGGAGGAGTTCCTCGCGCACGCCAAGGCCAATCCGGGCAAGGTCAGCTACGGCACGCCCGGCGTCGGCAGCACGCTGCACATCACCATGGAGCGCATCGGCGAGCAAAAGGGGATCGAGTTCCTGCACGTGCCCTTCCGCGGCGGCGCCGATACCTCGCAGGCGCTGCTCTCGGGGCAGATCGATGCGCAGGCCGACAGCACCGGCTGGGCGCCGCTGGTCGACGACGGCAAGTTCCGCCTGCTGGTCACCTGGGGCGCCGAGCGCGCCAAGCGCTACCCCGCCGTGCCGACGCTGCGCGAGAGCGGCATCGACATCGTCTCGGCCTCCCCCTACGGCGTGACCGGGCCGAAGGGCATCGATCCCGGCGTGGTGAAGGTACTGCACGACGCCTTCAAGGAGGCGCTGCACGACCCGGCGCACCTCAAGGTGCTCGAGCGCTACGACATGCCGCTGGTCTACATGGACAGCGCCGCCTATGCCGCCTTCGCGCGCGATCTCTTCGAGCAGGAGGCGGCGGTCATCCGCAAGCTCGGGCTGCGGATGGACTGAGCGGGCCCCCGACGCGCCGGCGCCGCGCCTTCGCGCGGGCGTGATCGCGGGGTGTTGCGCGCGCCGGCGCACCGCCGGCCGCCCGGCGGCGTTCCCTCCCGACAGAGCCATGGCGGCGCCGTCGCGCCGCCCTCTCCGGGAGAGACGCCATGCCAATGCAGCCCGGCCGCCGCGCCGCCCTGACCCTGCTCGCCGCCGCCGGCCTCGCCCGCCCGGCCCTGGCCCAGCTGCCCTCGCGGCCCATCCGCATGATCGTGCCCTGGCCGCCCGGCGGCACCACGGACGTGCAGATGCGCGCCCTCTGCGAGGCCGCGGGGAAGCACATCGGCCAGACCGTGGTGGTGGAGAACAAGTCGGGCGCCAGCGGCATCCTCGGCGCGCAGGCGCTGCTGAACGAGCGCCCCGACGGCACCACCCTCTCGCAGATGCCGGTCAGCGTCTTCCGCTACCCGGTGATGGCGCCGCGCGCGCCGTTCGACCCGCTGGCCGACTTCACCTGGATCATCCACCTGACCGGCTACACCTTCGGCGTGGTGGTGCGCGCGGACTCGCCCTGGACGAGCTTCACGGAATTCCTCGACCACGCGAAGGCGAGGAAGGGCGAGGTCACCTACGGCACGCCCGGCGTCGGCACCTCGCTGCACATCACCATGGAGCGCATCGCCGGCGAGCGCGGCATCGACTGGCTGCATGTCCCGTTCCGCGGCTTCGCCGACAACATGCAGTCCCTGCTCGGCGGCCAGACCGACGCCATGGCCGACAGCTCCGGCTGGGCCGAGCTCGTCCAGTCCGGCAAGCTGCGCCTGCTGGTGGTCTGGAGCGAGGAGCGGGCCAAGCGCTTCCCCGAGGTGCCGACGCTGCGCGAGGCCGGCATCGACATCGTCTCCGCCTCTCCCTACGGCATCGCCGGGCCGAAGGGCATGGACCCGGGCCTGGTGCGCGCGCTGCACGACGCCTTCCGCCAGGCGCTGCACGACCCGACCCACACCGCCATCCTCGAGCGCTTCGACATGCCGGTGATGTACAAGGGGCCGGAGGACTACGCCGCCTTCGCGCGCCAGCAGTACGAGGAGGATGCGGCGATGATCCGCCGGCTCGGCCTCAAGCTGTAGCCCGGCGCCCCTGGCCTGTTGTTGCCGCAGGCCGCTGGCCCGATATCTCCGCGGGCCGCTGGCCCGACGCCGCGCGGCGCGGCATGCTTCCTCGCGGCAAGCGGCCGCCAAGGCCGCGCCGCGAAGGAGGATCCGTTGCCCGTGCTGCCGTCCACCCGCCGCACCCTGCTGGCCGCGGCGTCCCTCGTCCTGGCCCGCCCCGCCCTCGCCCAGCCGCGCTACCCGGACCGGCCGATCCGGGTCTTCGTGCCCTGGACCCCCGGGGGCGCCACCGACATCCAGATGCGCGCGGTCTGCGAGATCGCCGCGCGCCACCTCGGCCAGCCGGTGGTGGTGGAGAACAAGCCCGGTGCCTCCGGCACGCTCGGCGCGCTGGCGCTGAAGGACGCCAAGCCGGACGGCTACACGCTGAGCCAGATGCCCAACGGCGTCTTCCGCATGCCGGCGATGGTGGCGCGGCCGCAATGGGACCCGCTGCGCGACTTCACCTGGATCATCCGCCTGGTCGGCTACATGGGCGGCGTGGTGGTGCGGCCCGATGCGCCGTGGAAGACGATGCAGGAGCTTCTGGCGCATGCGAAGGCCAACCCGGGCATGGTGAACTACGGCACGCCCGGCGTGAACACCACGGATGTGCAGATGCAGCGCCTGGCGCGCATGGCCGGCATCGACTGGGTGCCGGTGCCGTTCCGCGGCGCCTCGCCCAACCTGCAGGCGCTGCTCGGCGGCACCATCCACTTCTCGGCCGAGACCAGCGCCTGGGCCGACATGGCGCTGGAGGGGACGGTGCGGCCGCTCGCCCTCTGGATGAGCGAGCGCGTCACGCGCTTCCCGACCGTGCCGACCTTCCGCGAGCTCGGCTACGACGTGGTGGGCGAGAGCGCCTACGGCATCGCCGGCCCGCGCGGCATGGACCCCGAGATCGTCGCGGCCATCCACGACGCCTTCCGGAAGGCGGTGCACGACCCGCAGCACCTCGCCGTGCTGGCGCGGTTCGACATGCCGGTGCGCTACATGAACAGCGCCGACTTCGCCGCCGAGGCCGCCGTGCAGGCGGAGGAGGCGCGGCGCGTGGTGCAGGAGCTCGGGCTGCGCGCCAGCTAGGACGGCGCGCCCGCGCCGCCGCGACGGGGCCGCCGGACCGGTGAAGCTTCGGTGACGACCTGCCGGGAAAGGGGCGAGGGGCCGGAGCAGGTCGCGGAGGTCTGGAACAAGCCGGGAGCGTGACCCTGCTCCGCACGCAACGTGCTAGAGACGGTGCAGCGGGCAGAGGCGAGCGAAGACGGCTCCAGCCTGCCGCCGCTGACACCGAGACCGGCGCCATGGATCCCCTCGACACGCCCTGCCCCGGACTGCTCAGCGCCTGGCGGCTGGTGCCGCATGGCGCGCCGCGGCGCCTCGATGCGGCGGAGGCCGGCGCGGCGATCGCCACCGATCCCGCCGGCCTCTGGCTGCATCTCGACCTGGTGGACCTGCGCAGCCGCGCCGTCATCGCCCGGCTGCCGCTGCCCGCGCCCGCGCGCTCCGCCCTCGCCGAGCCGGACGAGAGCCCGCATCTCGACCTGGCGCATGGCGCGCTGTTCGGCGCGGTGCCGGACTTCGTCTTCGAATCGGTCGAGGCCGACCCCGACGCCGCGATGGCCCTGCTGCACGTCGCCCTCACGCCGACGCTGCTGGTGACGGCGCGGCGCCACCCGCTGCGGGCCGTGCACGCCGTGGCGCAGGACCCGGGCTGCGGCCTGCCCGCCGAGGCGCTGGCGGCGATCCTCGCGCGCACGGCGGAGAGCCTCGGGCGGTCGCTCGCCAGCCTCTCCGACCGGCTCGTCCGGCTGGAGGAGCGGCTGCTGCGCGCCGATCTCGAGGGGCGGCGCGCGCCGCTCGCCTCGCTGCGCCGGCGCACGCTGCACATCGAGCGCCGCTTCGCCCCCGCCGCCCTGGCGCTGCAGGCGCTGGTGGAGGAGGCCGAGGATGCGCCCGAGGCGGAATTCGCGCGGCCCGTCTTCCGCGTGGCCCGGCGCCACGCCGCCCTGCTGCAGGCGATCGCGGCCCTGAAGGAGCGCGGGCGCATCGCCCAGGACGAGATGGCGAACCTGGCCGCCGAGGAGACCAACCGGCGGCTCTTCGTGCTCTCGGTGATCTCGGCGGCGATGCTGCCGGCCTCGCTGGTCGCCGGCATCTTCGGGATGAATGTCGGCTCGGTACCGGGCGTGGATCAGGAATGGGGGTTCGTGATGGCGATCGGCCTGATCGGCGGCTCGATCCTCGGCATCCTCGGCCTGCTGCGGCTGTGGCGCCTGCTCTGAGCGGCGGTCACCCGCGGCTGCCGCCCCGACGGGGCGCCTGCGCGCTCCATCGGGGCGGCGATGCGCGGCCCTGGCGACCGGGCCCCGCTCAGCCGCCGCTGCCGGTGGCGGCGCCGCGCGCCAGCAGGCTCGGCGCCGCGACGGGCGGGCCGTAGACGACCTGCGCGTTCTCGCCGCTGCCGACGAGGCGTGCGACGCGGCCCGGCACGGCGTTCACCGCGCCATAGGCGAAGCGCGTGTCGTCGCCGGAGCCGCTCCAGCGCACGGCGGCGCCGCCGACGACCGAGCCGGGCAGGGCGCCGCCGTACTCGACGACGGCATTCTCGCCCGAGCCGCGCAGCACGGGGTGGTCCTGCGCCGCGGCGGCGGTGGCGCCGAGCGTCACGGTGGCGGCCAGGATGATGGTACGAAGCATGGTCTTCTCCTCGATCAGGGCGCCGGCGACGGGCCGGCGGCTTGACCGGGAAGCTGGGCAGGCGGGGGCGCCGCGCCCAATGCCGCCGGCGAATGACGGCGATCGCCGCGGGTGATCGGCGCATGCCGGCGCAACCGGCGGAAGGCGCGGCGGCCGCGGCGCGGCGAGGATGCGGCACGCCCACGGGAACCCCGCGCCATGCCGCCACGCTTCCGCTGCCTCCCCATCGCCACCGCGACCGCCGCCCGCTGGCGCGCCACGGGGCGCGACGATCGCGGCCAGGCGCTGCACCGGCGCGTGGTGGACGGGCCGGGCTTTCCCTGCCGGTATTGCCTGAGGCTCGGCACGCCGGGCGAGACCATGCTGCTGGGCAGCTACGACCTGCCGCATCCGCAGGGCGTCTACTGGACGCCGAGCCCGATCTTCCTGCACGCCCGCGACTGCCCGCGCTTCGAAGCCACGGACGAGATCGCGCCGATCGTGCTGGCGAACGGCCTGGTCTCCGTGCGCAGCTACGATGCGGCGGAGCTCTGCCTCTACGATCTCGGCGAGGTGCGCGAGGGCCGGGAGGTCGCCGCGCCGCTGCTGCGCGCGCTGGCCGATCCGCGCACGCGCTTCGTCAACATCCACACCGCCAGGCCGGGCTGCCTGCTCTGCGCGGTCGAGCGGCTCTGATCAGGCGGCCTCGAGCTTCTCGCTGAGCGCCAGCCACTCGCCCTCCAGCGCCTCGGTCTCGCGCGCGATGGCCGCGCGGCGCGCGGTGGCGCGGGCGATCAGGTCGGCCTTGTTGCCGGCGTAGAGGCGCGGATCGTTCAGCGCCGCGTCGATCGTCGCCGCCTCCTCGGCGAGCTTCGCCAGCTGTGCCTCCACGCGCCTGAGCTTCTCGCGCACGGGGGCGAGGGCGCTGCGCGCCTCGGCCCGCTCGCGTCGCTCCTCGCGCCGGCTCGGCCCCGTCTCGTCGGCGCGTCCGTTACCGCGGGCGCGGGCGCGCTCGGCGAGCAGGCCGCGATACTCCTCGAGGTCGCCCTCGAAGGGTTGGGCCGTGCCGTCGCCGACCAGCCAGAGCCGGTCGGCCACCAGCTCCACCAGGTGCGGGTCGTGGGTGATCAGCAGCACCGCGCCGCCATACTCGGCCAGCGCCTTCACCAGCGCCTCGCGCGCGTCGATGTCGAGATGGTTGGTCGGCTCGTCGAGGATCAGCAGCTGCGGCGCGTCGCGGGTGCAGAGCGCCAGCAGCAGCCGCGCCTTCTCCCCGCCCGAGAGCGCGGTGACGCGCGTCTCGGCGCGCTCGGCATCGAGGCCGAAGCGCGCGATCTGGGCGCGGCAGGCGGTCTCCGTGGCCTTCGGCATCAGCGCCTGCATGTGGCTCAGCGGCGTGCCGGCGGGGTCGAGTTCCTCGGCCTGGTGCTGCGCGAAGTAGCCGACCTTCAGCCGCGGCGCGCGGTGCTGCTCGCCGGAGAGCAGGTCCAGCCGCCCGGCCAGCAGCTTCGCCAGCGTGGACTTGCCGTTGCCGTTGGCGCCGAGCAGCGCGACGCGGTCGTCCTGGTCCAGGCGGAGCGTCATCTCCCGCAGCACCGCCCGCCCGTCATAGCCCACGGCGGCGCGGCGCAGCGAGACGATGGGCGGCGGCAGCGCGGTGGGCTCGGGGAAGGCGAAGCGGGTGACGTGGTCCTCGACGACCGCCTCGATCGGCGGCATGCGCTCCAGCGCCTTGATGCGGGACTGCGCCTGGCGCGCCTTGCTGGCCTTGTAGCGGAAGCGGTCGACGAAGGCCTGGATGCGGGCGCGCTCGGCGGCGACGCGCTCGTTCTGCGCCGCCTGCTGCGCCGCCCGCTCCGACCGCACGCGCACGAAATTGTCGAAGCCGCCCGGGTAGAGCGTGATGCGGCCACGGTCGAGATGCGCGATGGCGTCGACGCAGCGCTCGAGCAGGCCGCGGTCGTGGCTGACGACGATGGCCGCCCCGGGGAAGCGCGCCAGCCACCCTTCCAGCCACAGCGTCGCCTCGAGGTCGAGGTGGTTGGTCGGCTCGTCCAGCAGCAGGACTTCGGGCTCGAGGAACAGCGCGCGGGCCAGCGCCACGCGCATGCGCCAGCCGCCGGAGTATTCGCCGACGGGCCGCGCCTGCGCCGCCGCGTCGAAGCCGAGGCCGTCGAGGATCGCCGCGGCGCGGGCCGGCGCGCTCTCGGCGCCGATGGCGATGAGGCGGTCGTGGATCTCGGCCAGGCGATGCGGGTCGGGGGCGGCCTCGGCCTCGGCCAGCAGCGCCGCGCGCTCGGTGTCGGCGGCGAGCACCGTCTCCAGCAGGCTTGCGGCACCCCCCGGCGCCTCCTGCGCGACATGGCCGAGGCGGGCGCGGGCGGCGAGGCGGATCTCCCCGCCATCGGGGTGCAGGTCGCCACCCTCTCCCGCGCCGGCCGCGGCGACGATGGCGCGCAGCAGCGTGGACTTGCCGGCGCCGTTGCGGCCGACCAGGCCGATCTTGCGCCCCGGATCCACGACGAGGTCGGCGCGGTCGAGCAGCGTGCGCCCGGCGATGCGCAGGGTCAGGTCGCGGATGGCGAGCACGGTCATG
>CAYNYQ010000209.1:0-8483 GCA_964401305.1 uncultured Acetobacteraceae bacterium
GTCTCCGCCGCTGCCCCGGGGACGCGCCGCGCCGGGCCAGGTGCGGGAGGGCGACGCGCGCACGTCGCGCGCGCGACGCGGCGAGATACGAGCGAGGCAGCGGGCGGCGCCGGGCGGCGGCTGGCGGCGCTTGTGCAGTGCACAAACCCCTAGACTAAGGCCGCTTCCGGGCGGCCCGGACGGGGCTGGCGGCGCTTTTCCTTTTCAGTGACGGGTGAGAATAGGAGGGCAGGCAGCCGCCGCCGGCATCGGAAATGTCAGAATGCGGGGGAAATGCCGCCTGCGGCGTCCGGGTCGTCCGGGATCGGCCTAGGTCCTCGGGTTGGGGCTGGCGGCAGCTGGCGGCGAGGCCGCCGCGACGCCTCGGCCTGCCCTGGGTCGCGCTCAAGGGGGATCACTGCCGAGGGGGCACAAGGGCGGGGGTGTGTCCCCGGTGTGTCCCCGCCAGCGCTTGCCGCTGCGTCCCCGGGTATAACCTGCGCTCTAAGGTCCTGAATTTATTGGAGCGGGCGGGGGGAATCGAACCCCCGACATTCAGCTTGGGAAGCTGACGTTCTACCTCTGAACTACGCCCGCGGCCGAGCCGACAGGGTAGCGGTCCGCCGCCCCTGCCTCAAGGCCCGCTTGCGTCGCGGCGCCGCCGCCGGCATCGTGCCGGCCACGCAAGGGGGAATGCCGGTCCCGCGGGCCAATGCCCGGGAGATCCGCCATGCATCGCCGCGACCTGCTGCTCGGGGGCGCCGCCGCCCTCGCCGCCGCGCCTGCCCTCGACCCCAGGCCTGCCCAGGCCCAGACGGCACCCGCCCGCGACACGCTGCGGGTCGCCATGACGGTTGCCGACATCCCGCTCACCACCGGCCAGCCGAGCCAGGGGGCGGAGGGCAACCGCTTCCTCGGCATCACCCTCTACGACCCGCTCGTCGCCTGGGACCTGTCGAAGGCGGACACGCCCGCCACCCTCCGCCCCGGCCTCGCCGAGCGCTGGGCGGTCGACCCGAACAACGACAAGGTCTGGACCTTCAACCTGCGCCAGGGCGTGCGCTTCCACGACGGCAGCGCCTTCACGGCCGAGAGCGTCGCCTGGAACCTCGGCAAGCTGATCGACCGCGACGCGCCGCAATTCGACCGCCAGCAGGCCGCCCAGGGCAGCCTCTACTCCGGCGGCATCGCGCGCTGGCGCGTGAAGGACCCGCTGACGATCGAGATCGAGACCCGCACGCCCGATGCGATGCTGCCCTGGGCCATGGTGAACCTCTTCTACTCGTCGCCGGCGCGGTGGGAGGAGGTGGGGCGCAGCTGGGAACGCTTCGCCGAGCGCCCCTCCGGCACCGGCCCCTACATCGCCGAGCGCTTCGTCCCGCGCGAGCGGCTCGAGGCGGTGCGCAACGGCGGCTACTGGGACCGCGAGCGCGTGCCGAAGCACGAGCGCCTGGCGCTGATCCCGATGCCCGATGCGCTGACCCGCACCGCCGCACTTCTCTCCGGCCAGGTGGATTTCGTCGAGGCGCCGCCACCCGATGCCGCGCCCCGCATCCGCGCCGCCGGGCACCAGGTGGTGACCAACGTCTATCCGCATATCTGGTGCTACCACCTGAGCTTCCTCGACGATTCGCCCTTCAAGGACCTGCGCGTGCGCAAGGCGGCGAACCTCGCGCTCGACCGCGAGGGCATCGTGCGGCTGCTGAACGGCATGGCGGCGCCGGCGAAGGGCATGGTGAACGAGGGCCACCCGTGGTTCGGCACGCCGGGCTTCAAGATCGGCCACGACCCCGACCAGGCCCGCCGCCTGCTGGCCGAGGCCGGCTTCGGTCCGCGCAACCCGGTGCGGATCAAGCTGATCATCTCGCCGAGCGGCTCGGGCCAGATGCAGCCGCTGCCGATGAACGAGCTGATCCAGCAGAACCTGCGCGCCGTCGGCATCGAGACCGAGTTCGACGTCATGGACTGGGAAGCGCTGCGCGCCCGCCGCCGCGCCGGCGCCGACGGGCCGGAGAACAAGGGCGCGCACGGCATCAACAACTCCTGGGCCTTCTGGGACCCCGATATCGGCCTGCTCGGCCCGGCGCAGAGCACGGGCCGGCGGCCGGGCGGCTTCAACTGGGGCAACTACCGCGACCCGCAGGCCGATGCGCTGGCGCTGAAGGCGCGCGCCACCTTCGACCTGGCCGCGCAGCAGCGCGTGCTGGCCGAGCTGCACGGCTACCTGGTCGACCAGGCGATGTGGCTCTGGGTCGTGCACGACGTGAACCCGCGCGGCATCGCGCGCCGCGTGCAGGGCTTCGTGCAGGCGCAGTCCTGGATGCAGGACCTGACGCCGATCCGGCTCGCGGGGTGACGCCGGGGCCCTACAGCGGGATGTCGAGCAGGCTTGCCGCCGTCCCGCTGAGGACCGCGATCTTCTCCTCGTCGGTCAGGCTGTCGCAGCCGAGGATGTGGTCCACCGGCGCCATCTGCCACGGGAAGGGGTAGTCGCTGCCGAGCACGATCCTGTCGCTGCCGCAGACCGCGGCGAGGTGGCGGATCGCCTCGTCGCTGAACACCAGGCTGTCCACCCAGATGTCGCGCATGTACTCGCTAGGCCGCTTGCGCAGCCGGATCGCTGGATTGCACTCCGCCGGGTTGACCATGCAGGCATGGTCCATGCGGTCGGCGTAGCTCGGCAGGTAGCCGCCGCCATGCGCGGCCAGCAGCTTCAGGCGCGGGAAGCGGTCCAGCGTCCCTTCCAGGATCAGCTTGGCCAGCGCGATGGTGGTGTCGAGCGGATTGCCGATGGTGTTGCCGAGCCAGCCATTGCCCGCGAAGCGGCCCTTCAGCTGCGGCGTGCCCTGCGGGTGGATGAACAGCACCGCGCCGAGCTCCTCCGCCTTGGCCCAGACCGGGTGGAATTGCGGGTCCGCGAAGTCGGTGCCGACGACGTTACCGCCGATCGCCGCCCCCTTCAGCCCCTGGCGCGTCATCGCGTGCTCCAGCTCCTGCACGGCGATCTCGGGGGCCTGCAGGGTCAGGCCCGCGAAGCCGGCGAAGCGGTCGGCATGCGCGGCGCAGAAGGCGGCCATCTCCGCGTTGGTGATGCGCACCATCTCCCGCGCGAGCTCCACCGGCTTGCCGTACCAGTAGGGATTGACCGAGAGCACCTCCATGTCGACCTTCTGCTGGTCCATGGCGGCCAGGCGCTGGTCGAGGCGGATGATGGTCTCGTCGCTGCCGCGCACATTGGCCGGCGGGATGGCGGCATCGGGGCCCAGCGTCTCGGCGACGGCGGCGAAGTGGCAATGCGCGTGGGTGTCGATGGTCTTCACCCGCCGGCCGCCGACCATCACCGGCTGGCGCGGTGCCGCACCCGGTGCGGCGGCGCCGCGCACCGCATCGGCGGGCATCATGCAGCAGCCGCAGAAGCGGATCCCCGCCCCCCCATGCGCGAAGCCAGCTCGCGTCATCCCCAGCCCCTCCCCTTCTGCCGCATCGGGCAGGGGAAAGCGTCGCGCGCCGCGGGCCGGAGCGCCAGCCGGAATCGGGGCACCTCCGGCCGTGCCCGCGCCAAGGGCCCGGCGGCGCGCCAGGCCCGGGCGGCTTGACCGGCGCTCGCTCCGCCCGCTAACTGCGCGGCGGAGCAGCCGCTCCCCTCGCGATTTGTCCGGCCAGCTTGCGGCGAGGTCCCTTACGGGCTCGGGAGACATCCCGGGAAAACAAGCGCGCTAAACGGCCGTTGGGGTCGGCGCCAAGACGCGCCACCCCGCGCCCCCGTCCAGGGGCCGGACGCCCGAATTGCGAAGGTGTCCCGTGATGGCCTCCACGCCCGACCGCCCGTTCCGCCCCGCCACCCTCCTCGTGCGCGGCGGCACCACCCGCTCGAACCACGGCGAGACGGCCGAGGCGCTCTTCCTCACCTCGGGCTTCGTCTACGACAGCGCCGCCCAGGCCGAGGCGACCTTCGCCGGCACCGAGAAGCACTACCAGTATTCCCGCTTCGGCAACCCGACCGTCGCCATGCTGGAGGAGCGGCTCGCCGCGCTGGAGGGCGCCGAGGCCTGCCGCATGACCGCGACCGGCATGGCGGCGGTGCATGCGGCCATGCTCTCGCATCTCAAGGCCGGGGACCGCGTCGTCGCCTCGCGCGCGCTGTTCGGCTCCTGCCACTGGATCGTTTCCACCCTGCTGCCGCGCTACGGCGTGGCGACCGAATTCGTCGACGGCGGCGACATCGCGCAGTGGCGCGCCGCGCTCTCGCGGCCGGCGACGCTGGTGCTGCTGGAGACGCCCTCGAACCCGATGCTCGAGATCGTTGACCTGCCCGCCGTTGCCGAGCTCGCCCATGCCGCCGGCGCGATCGTCGTGGTGGACAACGTCTTCGCCACGCCGCTGCTGCAGAAGCCGCTGGAGATGGGCGCCGACGTCGTCGTCTATTCCTGCACCAAGCACATGGACGGCCAGGGCCGCGTGCTGGGCGGCGCCGTGCTGGGGCGGCAGAAGTGGGTCGACGAGGTGCTGCAGCCCTTCATCCGCAACACCGGCCCCTCGATCAGCCCCTTCAACGCCTGGGTGATCCTGAAGGGGCTGGAGACGCTGCCGCTGCGCCTGCGCGCCATGTGCGCCGGCGCGGCCGAGATCGCGGACTGGCTCGCCACGCGCCCCGAGGTCGGCCGCGTGCTCTACCCGCACCGCGCCGACCACCCGCAGGCGGCGCTCGCCCGGCGGCAGATGCCGGAGGCGGGGGGCAGCCTCGTCACCTTCGATCTCGCCGGCGGGAAGGAGGCGGCCTTCCGCTTCTGCGACGCGCTCGGGCTGATCGACATCTCCAACAACCTCGGCGATTCGAAGAGCCTGGTCACCCACCCCGCGACGACGACGCACATGCGCATCGGCGCCGAGGAGCGCGCGAAGCTCGGCATCGGCGACGGCACCATCCGGCTCTCCGTCGGGCTCGAGGACGTGCGCGACCTGATCGAGGACCTCGCCGGCGCGCTGGACGCGGCGGGGCGGCCGGCGCGCTGATCGCGGCGCCCCGCGGCCCCGCACGGCGGCGGGAATTGCCGGGCCGCGGCGCAGGCATCAGGATGCCTCCCCTCGCCGGCGCGGCCTGGCTTCGCACGGGCCCCGGGCGCCGCGCCGGCGAGCATCGTCGCCCGACCAGGTGACTTGACCTGGCCGGGATCCACCCTGGGGAATGCCGCGCATGGGCCTCGAGACCTGGACCGCCTTCGTGCTCGCCTCGGTCGTCCTGCTGGCGATCCCGGGGCCGACCATCCTGCTGGTGATCGGCCAGTCGCTGGGCGCGGGCCGCCGCACCGCCCCGGCGCTGATCGCCGGCGTCGCCCTCGGCGACCTGACGGCGATGACGCTCTCCCTGGCCGGGCTCGGCGCGGTGCTGGCGACCTCGGCCACCGCCTTCACCCTGCTGAAATGGGCGGGCGCGGCCTACCTGGTCTGGCTCGGCATCGGGCTCTGGCGCGCGCCGGTGGGCGAAGTGGCGCCGCCGCCCCTGCCGCCCCGCCGCGCCCTGCGCGACGCCTGGCTGGTCACCGCGCTCAACCCGAAATCCATCGCCTTCTTCGTCGCCTTCGTGCCGCAGTTCATCGCGCCCGGCGCGCCCTTCCTGCCGCAGGCGGCGATCCTGGTGGCCACCTTCGTCAGCCTCGCCGCGCTGAATGCGGGGGTCTACGCGCTGCTGGCCGCCCGTCTCTCGGGCGCGGTGACGCGGCCTGCGGTGCGGCGCGGCTTCAACCGGGTCGGCGGCGCGATGCTGGTCGGCGCCGGCCTCGCCACCGCGGCCATGCGCCGCAGCCCCGCCGCGGGCTGAGCCGGAGCCCACCGCCATGCCCCCTTCCGGCCCCTTCGAAGCGGTGACGCAGGGCATCCGCGTCACCGTCCGCGCCTACTACCTCGCCGACCAGTCCGAGCCCGATCGCGGCCACTACGTCTGGGCCTATCGCGTCACCATCGCCAACGAGGGCCGGCGCACGGTGCAGCTGCTGAAGCGCACCTGGCTCATCACCGACGGGATGGGCCGCACCCAGCGCGTGCACGGCGAGGGCGTCATCGGCGAGCAGCCCGTGCTCGAGCCCGGGGAGAGCTTCGAATACACCTCCGGCACGCCGCTCGCGACGCCCTCGGGCTTCATGCGCGGCACCTACCACATGCAGGCCAGCGACAGCGGCGAGGCCTTCGACATCGCCATCCCCGGCTTCAGCCTCGACAGCCCGCACCAGCCCGGCGGCGTGCACTGAAGCACGGGTGCGGCCGCTGCGGCGGCCCGACTCAGCCGCGCCCCGCCCCCGGGCCCGCCGCGCCGGGCGGCCAGGCCGCGATCGCCGCCCGCGCGGCGCAGGCGAGTGCGGCGAAGATCACCAGCGCATTCGCCGCATGCGACCATTCCCAGCGCGCCCGCAGCGCCTCCCAATCCTCGGGGACGAAGGTCCAGTTCTCGGTCGCGCGGTTGGCGGGATCGGTCGCGGCGAAGAACAGCGCGAAGGCCAGGGCCAGCAGCGCCACCGCGGCCGCCGCCGCCCGCCAGGGCGCGCCGGCCCGGCGCAGCGCCAGGGCGAGGGCCAGGTCGGCCAGCAGCGCCGCCACCCAGAACAGCCCGCCGAGCCACCAGCCCTCGTAGATGCCCTGCACCACGAAGTAGCCCGATTGCGGCAGGCCGATCTTGTTGGGCAGCGCCATCAGGTGCGCGCCGGGCGGCACCAGGGCGAGGGCGGTGAGCAGCACGGCGGCGAGGCGGAGGGTCAGGCCCGGGCGCATGGGCGGGGAACAGCGCCGCCGCCCGCCGGTTCCGCCGCCGTGGCGCGCGGCGCGGCCCGTCGCCGGTGCGCCCGGGCCGCGCCTTCGGGCGCCGGGGCCTGCGGCGGTCGTGCGCTACTCGCCGCCTGCGCCGCCCACCCGGCGCTCGTAGTGGCGGAAGTACTTGTCGGTGACGCGGTCGGTCTTCACCACGATGCAGACATCGGTGGTGTTGAACTGGTGGTCCAGCACCGCGCCGTCGCCGACGAAACCGCCGAGGCGGAGATAGCCCTTCACCAGCGGCGGCAACTCGTTGAGCGCAGCACGCGGGTCGAGCGCGCCGGCGTCCATGCGCGCCATCGGGACGTAGCGGTGCGGCAGGGCGCGGGGGCGGATCTCCACCGGCGCCAGGTGATGGTGGTGGAGGTAGCTCAGCTGCGGCGCCAGCGCATCGAGATCGGTGCCGGGCAGGCTGGCGCAGCCGAACATCAGGTCGATGCGGTGCCTGAAGACATAGGCGGCGATGCCGCGCCAGAGCAGCTGCAGCGTGCCGCGCGTGCGGTAGGGCGTGGCGACGCAGGAACGGCCGAGCTCCAGCAGCTCCTCGTTGCGCCCAAGCAGCACGCCGATGTCGTACTCGTCGGCCGAGTAGAAGCGGCCGAGGCGCGCGGCGGCGGGCGCGCGGATCAGCCGATAGGTGCCGACGACCGAACCCGGCCCCTCGCCAAGGTCGTGGTCCACCACCACCAGGTGGTCGGCGACAGCGTCGAAGGCATCGGCGTCGCGGCGCGCGGCCAGCGTCGCGGCATCGGGGCGGGCACCCATCTCCTCGTAGAAGACGCGGTAGCGGAGCGCCTGCACCGCATCGAGCTCCTCGGCGGTGGTGGCGATGCGCAGGCCGAGGTTGCTGGCGCGCAGCTCCTCGAAGGCCACGGTGGCGATCAGCGCCGGTGCCTCCGGCGCGCTGGCCGCGGGGACCTCCGGCCTCATGTGCCGCCGCGTCCCGGCCCGCGGCCGCCGCGGCGCGGTCGCGCGGGCTGCGCGCCCTCGTCGGGGAAGCGGCGCCCGAACAGCTCCAGCCGGTGATCCACCAGCTCGAAGCCCAGCCGCGCGGCGATGGCGCGGGCCAGGACCTCGTGCTCCTCGTCGGAGAACTCCAGCACCTTGCCGCTGTCGACGTCGATCAGGTGGTGGTGGTGGCCGCGATCGGCGGGGTCGAAGCGGGCGCGCCCGCCGCCGAAATCCCGCCGCTCCAGGATGCCCTTCTCCTCCAGCAGCCGGACGGTGCGGTAGACGGTGGCGATGGAGATGCGCTGGTCCAGCGCCACCGCACGGCGGTAGAGTTCCTCGACATCCGGATGGTCGGCGCTGTCGGACAGCACGCGGGCGATGAGCCGGCGCTGGCCCGTCATCTTCAGGCCGCGCTCGACGCAGAGCCGTTCGATGCGGGAGGCGCCGGCATCGGCGCGATCCTCGGTGGAGGCGCGGATGTGCATGCGGTCGGGCTGCTTCTCTCCTGGCCTGGCACCGCGTGCGGCACCGGAGGTTGGGTCTTAGCCCAAACCACCCCGGGAATGTCAGGGGTGCTGTCGCCGCGGCGCGCCCTGTCTCGTCGCCGCAGGCGGAGGCCGCATGCGGCGCCCGCACCGGCCAGCCTGGACGACGATGCCGCGCGATCTGCGCCGGGCCTCTGCCCGGCGGCAGCGGCGACGGCTGGCGTGCGGCGGCGCGCCGGCGGGACATGCCGCCCCTGGCGGGCGGCC
>CAYNYQ010000210.1:0-3663 GCA_964401305.1 uncultured Acetobacteraceae bacterium
TCGTCATGCGCCATGCCGCCGTGGCCGGCGCCATGCCCGGCCATGACGCTCGTCGCTGTCATGTGTCCGGCCTGCATCATCGCTAGCATCTCCCGGCGGTGTGCCTCGTGCATCGCCGGCGTGCCGATATTGAACTCGTGCAGCAGCTGGCCGCGGTTCACCACGCGGAAGCGGACCGTCTCGCCGGGCCGGACCTGGATGGTCTGCGGCTCGAAGCTGTTGTCGCGCATCACCACCTCGACCGTGCGCCGCGCGTCCGCGGCGCGGCCAGGCGAGCCGGCCTCGGCGGGAACCGGACCTGCAAGGGCCATGGAAGGTGCCGCGGCGATGGCCAGCACAACAGCGAACATCTGAGATCGATTCACCGGCCTGAGTCCCCTTCGTTGGCTGCCCGTCCCGGGCTGACATCGGACAGGATGGACAGCCGCGCGGAATCCCGGAAGGCAAACCGCACAAGCAGCAAAGCTTTGTCACTTCGTGTCGGCATGCAGCGCATCATGGCTGGAGCTGCCGGTGAACGAAGCTTGCCGCGACGGTTGGGGCGCCGGGGCGCGCCACCTCCACGACGATCCGGTAGGTGTCGCGCGGAGGCAGCTCGACCACGCCCTGGAAGGTCGGTCCGTCCTGCGCATCAAGAGTCCGCGTCTGCGGCTCCGGATGTCCGACGCCGCGCACGGTGGCGCGCACGACCGCATCGGCGATTGGCGCGCCTGAACCGGCACTGCGCAGCGTGACGACCAGCCGATGGAGATGCCGCGGCACCGTGGGAAGGACAGGCTCGACCGCGACATGGATCACGATATCGCCGACGCGGCGGTGCCGCACCGGATCCTCCGCACCGTTCGCAGCGATGGCTCGTGCCCACGGCAGCAGCACGACGACAAGGAGGCCTGCGACAAGATGGCGGCGCGACATCGGAGCCGAACGCTGCCCTAGTTGCGGGGCGCCTGCGTGCGGTCGCTCGGCTGCGCCGGGCGCTGCGTCCCACCCTGCTGTGCCGCGGGTGGACGCTGTCTGCTACCCGCGGCCGTCCCTGAATGGTTCATGCCCGGCATCCGGGAGTGATCCATCCCCTGCATCCGCGAGTGGTCCATCGGCGGCATGCCGCCCTGGGGCGCCTGCGGGGCCTGCGCCAGGGCGGGCATGGCGGCGAAGAGGAGGGCAGCAGAGGGCAGCAGGCGAGCAGTGAAGCGTCGGCGCATAGCACGGGTCTCCCGGGGTGTTCCGCACGCTCCAATGACGCGCGGAACACCGTGCACTTACGGACGCATCCCCACCTCCGGCCAGCGCGGGACATGTTTTGTCACAGACACACCAAGCCCCAGACGTAAGGCGGGAGGACGCGTCCCCGTCTTCTAGCCAGTCACGCGCGCCCGCATGTTCGCGGCCGGCAAGAGAGGGATGACCACCATGGACGGGACCCCGTGGGCCATGACAGCGGCCGAACTACCGAAGTCCCGGCCCGGGGAGGCTTCGCAACGACCTCCTACCGCCGCGGAGGCTTTGGACTACCTCCGCGATTGCGCGGAACGCTCTGTGCTGTTCTGGGATACGCTACGCCAGCGAGGTGACGACATGCTGGAGCATGCCCGCCTGGGCATGCCTCCGCCGCTCGACTTCCGGTCCGAGACGATCCTGGACGCGCGGCGGTTTACGCCACGCCCGGCGAACTACGCCCTGCTCCGGATCGTCGAGGCCGAAGGCGCCGCGGCCGACGAAGGCACTGCGCGCAAGGCGCCCGTTCTGGTGCTCGACCCCCGGGCCGGACACGGACCCGGCATCGGCGGCTTCCGTCGCCAGTCCGAGATCGGCATGGCGCTGCGGGAGGGCCATCCGGTCTATTTCGCGACCTTCTTCCCGGAGCCCTGCGCGGGCCAGACGCTCGCCGATGTCCACCACGCGCTCCGCCGGTTCGTGGCGGCGGTCGCGGAGCGGCACCCCGGCCGGCCGCCCATTCTCTACGGCAACTGCCAGGCGGGCTGGGCCGCCGCGCTGCTCGCTGCCGATTGCGAAGGCGTCGCCGGGCCGGTCGTGATGAACGGCTCGCCGATCTCCTATTGGGCCGGAGAGGCGGGCATCAACCCGATGCGGCTGCTGGCCGCCTTCACCGGGGGCAGTTGGCCCGCCCACCTGCTCTCCGACTTCGGGGACGGTGTCGTCGACGGCGCCTGGCTCGCACAGAACTTCGAGACGCTGAACCTCGGCCGCGCGCTGTGGGACAAGTATGCCGACCTGTTCACCCGCGTGGATGCCGAGCGCGACCGCTTCCTCGCCTTCGAGCGCTGGTGGGGCGGATTCCACCACCTTGCGCGCGACGAGATCGTGGCGATCGTCGAGAACCTGTTCATTGGCAACCAGCTCGAACAGGGTGTTTTCCGCATCTGCGAGGGCTGCCATGCCGACCTCCGGCGGCTGCGGAGCCCGCTCGTGGTCTTCGCATCCTGGGGCGACAACATCACCCCGCCGCACCAGGCGCTGGGCTGGATTCCCACCGTCTGGCCCGATACGGCCGTCCTGGAGGCGGCGGGGCAGCGCATCGTCTACCTGACGAACCCGCGGGTCGGCCACCTCGGCATCTTCGTCTCCGCCGCGGTCGCGCAACACGAACACCGGGCCATCCTCGCCAGCATGGAGGAGATCGCCGCGCTGCCGCCGGGCCTCTACCAGATGACGGTCGAGGACATGGACGGCGACGAGGAGCACCGGGTCGGCTTCGTGCGGCGGAAGGTGGAGGAGATCCGCTTCCCCTTCGACCGACGGAGTTTCGAGAAGGTGCGCGAGACGTCGGCCGTGCTGGCTGCGGCCTACGAGACCTTTGCGGGCCCGTGGGTGCGCGCCTGCACCACGCCATGGACCGCCGAGGCGATGCGCTGGCTGCACCCGATGCGGGTCGGGCGCTACGCATTCTCGGGCGCATTCAACCCGGCCATGCGGGTGGTTGCCGCCTGGGCCGATGCCGTGCGCGCCGCGGGACGGCATCCTTTGGCTGACGACCACCCGCTGCTGATAGAGGAACGCGCGGCCATGGCCCGCGTGTCATCCGCCCTCGATGCGGCGCGGCACTGTCGGGACGCGCTCGCCGAGCAGGCCACCACCGCGTGGAGGGGGCACGACGCCGGTTGACCCTCAGGTCGGCGGGCGCAGCGCGGCGAGGCAACATTCCTGCATGCGGGGCAGCGCGTCGAGCGAGGCTCGGGCCGGCGCCGCGGCAAACTCCGCGAGCGCGAGCGCGAGCGCGCTCTGCGCGGCAAGGACGTCGGCCGGATCCTTCGCGCGCAGCAGCGACCCGGCTGCCTCGAGGGCGCGCGCCGTCGCATGCTGGGCGGCCTCTACCTGCGCCTGGAACGCATCGGCTTGCACGGTTCGGAGTCGCTGGAACAGGTCGGAAACAATTATGGCCGCTGCGTCAGGCTGCCACCCAGTGGCTGCGCCTAGTGGCACGCGGCCGGTGGTCTCGGAGGGCATGGTTCATATCTCCTTCGTCGTATCGGGCGGTCCGACCAGGGGTTCGCTGCCGGCTCACACCGGCCGCGCTTCGCGCTAGCCTAGCTCCGTCAGGCCAGGATCATGTCCCCAGGTGCGGCGATGGGACCGTATGCCGCGACTTGGGCAGATCAGTGGGCGTGACCGGTTCCCGCCGCGCCAGGATGGCTGAACTCGGCG
>CAYNYQ010000210.1:3763-8421 GCA_964401305.1 uncultured Acetobacteraceae bacterium
GGCAGATCAGTGGGCGTGACCGGTTCCCGCCGCGCCAGGATGGCTGAACTCGGCGCCCGACAAGCCGCCTCCGGTGATGCTGACGGACGGCGTGCCTCCGCCCGCACCCACTCCCGGCGCCGCGCCCGTCCTTCCTACGGTATACGCTCCCGGATTTGCCCCGCTGGGAACGGAACCTGTCGACCGTGGAGCCGCAGGCGCGCAGGCGCTGAACACGGTCATTATCAGGCCGAGTGCAGCCCATTGCGGGGCGCGTCCATTCAAGTACCGCATGAGGCCCATCCTCCTATCCGGGTTGATGCCGGCCGGTACCGGCCGTTCGTTGGGTGTTGCAAGGCGCTCACGCTCGTTCTTCGCAGCTGATGCCTCGCGGCGCGCCCGGACGGGTGCCGCATCATCTTTGACGTCGCCTACGGCCACGCCTTACCGAGCACACTCCGTCCCAACCGAAGCCGCTGCGCCGGACATGTTTTGTCACGGACGCGATCGGCCGTTGCGTGTATCGCGCTATCAACGGGACGCGCCGCCACCCGGCGCGAAGGAGCGGGTTGTTGCGCGCCTGGGCTACTACTGCAGGAAGGCTCATTGCGGCTCTGGTGTTGGCCCTTGCCGCGCCACGAGCGGCATCCGCCGCGGACCTGCGGCGTGGGTTCGAGGCTGCCGCGGCACTGGATGCGGAGCTCCGCTCGATCGAGGCGCAGCGCGCCGTCGTCGCGGCGCGGCAGGCACGTGCCGGGGCGCTGCTGCCGGGCGCGCCGATCGTCGGGGCCGGCTACCGCTCCGACCACGTCACCGGCAACCGCGGTCTGCGGGAGTTCGAGGGCGAGATCGACATGCCTGTCTGGCTGCCCGGAGAATCCCGGTCGCTGCGCGAGGCTGCGATCGCGCAGGCTGCCGCGCTTGAAGCGCGCGCGGCGCGGCGGCGTCTCCTGCTCGCCGGTGAGGTCCGCGACGCCTGGTGGGCCTGGACCATCGCCGGGGCCGAGCGCGAGGCCCAGTCGGGACGGGTCGCACTGGCGCGGGCGCTGGAGCGCGACACGGCGCGCCAGGTCCGCGCCGGACAGCTTCCCGAGGCTGACCTGGATCTCGCAACAGCCGACCTGCGCGATGCCGAGAGCGCACTTCGGACGCGCGATCTCGCCGTGCGCGACGCCGCGCTGGCCTTCCGGTCGCTGACGGGCGTGCTTCCTTCGGCTGGTCCGGCCGAGGCGCCGGCTGTCGGCGGCGAGGACGACCCCCGCCTCGCCGCGCCCCGGGCGCAGGTCGAGGCAGGCCGCGCGGCCGAGCGGCTCGCCCGGGTGCGGGATCGCGCCAATCCCGAGGTCGGCCTGCAACTTCGATATGAGCGGGATGCCTTCGGGGAGCCCTGGGGCACGCGCCTCCTCCTGCGCGTCTCCCTGCCCCTGCAGAACCCGCCGGCTTGGCGGGAGCAGATCGCTTCCGCTCGCGCCGAGGTCACGACTGCGTCCGCGGAACTCGCCTCGGCAGGACGCACCGTCGCGGGCGGCGTGGACCGTGCGCGGGCCGTACGCGCAACCGCGCTCGCGCTGGTCGAGACGACCGAGGCCCGATACGCCGCGCTTGCCCGGCAGGCCAGGCTCTACGAAGAGTCCTACCGCCTGGGCCAGCAGCCCCTGATCGAGGTTGTCCGGGTCCGGGTGCAGCGAGCGGACGCCGACGCGGCGCGACGCCGCGCCCGAGCGGAAGCTGGCCGGGCCGAATCCCTGCTCAATCAGGCGCTCGGGATGCTGCCGCGATGATGCGCGCCGCGGTCCTCCTTGCTGCCACTGCTGGTTTGTTGCTGGCCGCAGTCTGCGGCGCCTCCGCGGCCGGGCTGCGTGAGGGCTTCGAAGCCGCCCTGCCGCTGAACGCCGAGCTCCGCTCCCTCGAGGCGCAGCGCGACGTCGTCGCCGCCCGCCGTGCCCGGGGAGATGCCCTGTTGCCGCTCGCCCCCTCGGTCGCCGGCGGGGTGCGCAGCGACGTCATCGGTCAGGACCGCGGCTACCTCCAGCTTGAGACCGGAGCGACGGCACCGCTCTGGCTGCCGGGCGAGGCGCGGGCGCTGCGCGGCACCGCCGACGCGCAGGGCGCGGCGCTGGCGGCGCAGATCGCCCGGCAACGGCTGCTGGTGGCTGGGGGGGTGCGCGCCGCTTACTGGGCCTGGGCCATAGCGGCGGCCGAGCAGGAGGCGCAGCGCGCCCGCGTGGTCCTGGCCCGAGCCCTGGAGCAGGATTTGGCACGTCAGGTCCGCGGCGGCCAGGTGCCCGAGGCCGACCTGCTCGTGGCGACCGCCGACCTCCGCCAAGCGGAGGCAGCGCTGCGCGAGCGGGCCCTCGCAGCGCGCGAGGCGGCGATCGCCTTCCGGGTGCTGACCGGCCGGGAACCCTCCCAAGGGGCTGAGGAGCGGCCTTCAGGCGAGGCAGTGCGGCCGGACCCGAACGACCCGCGCCTGGAGGCGGCCCGCGCAGCGGTGGACGCCAACCGCGCGGCCGAGCGGCTTGCCGCCACCCGCGACCGGGCGAACCCCGATGTCGGAGCGCAGCTCCGCTGGCAGCGGGATGCGCGCGGCGAGGCCTTGTCGCCGAACCTCCTGGTGAGCGGCCGTCTGCCGCTGCGCCACCCGCCGACCTACCGGGAGAGTCTGGCCGAGGCGCGGGCGGGCACCTTGACCGCCGAGGCGGAGCTGGTCACGGCCGAGCGGGTGCTCCGCGGCACTGTGGACCGGGCACGCGCCGCGCGAGAGGCCGCCCTCGACCTGCTGCGGCTGGCGGAGGCGCGCTTCGCCGCACTCGGCCGACAGCGGCAGTTCTACGAGGAGGCCTATCGGGCGGGCCAGCTGCCGCTGATCGAGGTGGTGCGCGTGCGGGCGCAGCTTGCCGATGCAGATGCAAACCGTCGCCGCGCCCGCGCCGAAGCTGGCCGGACCGCGTCCGATATCAATCAGGTGCTGGGGATCGAGCCGCGATGATGCGACGCCTGCTCCTGGCCGCGCTGGCGGCCCTTGCCCTTACTGTCCAGGCCGGGGCGCACCCGGGCCACGACGACGAGGCGCCCACGGTGGCGGCCGCCCTGCCGCGCGCCGAGGCGCACAGCGATCTCTTCGAGGTGGTGGCGGTGCTGCACCCCGGTGGCGCACTGACGGTCTACCTGGACCGCTGGGCCGACAACGCCCCGGTGGACGGCTCCGTCTCCCTCACGCTGGACGGGCAGGAGGTGGCCGCGGAAAGGCAGGGGCTGGGGCTGTTCGTCGCGCGGCACACCCTGCTCGCGCAGCCCGGCACCCGGGACATCGTCTTCACCGTGGCTGCCGGCTCCGACATGGATCTGTTGACCGCCACCCTGCAGGTGCCCGAGCCGCCGGCGGCGGCCGGGGCTGCCGCTGGGGCCATAGCGCTGCTGCGTGAGACGTCCACGCAGATTGCGCTCGGCGCACTGCTGCTCGGGCTGGGCCTCCTCCTCGGCCGCGCCTCGGTGCGCCGCCCGTTGCCGCCGATGATCGAGGAGATCGAGGCACCCGTTGCGCCAGCCGCGCCGCTGCGCCCGCTGCCCATGCCGGCGCCTGCGCCCGCAACTGCCCGGCGGGCCGCTGCCCTCGGACTCCTCGCGGCACTCCTCGCAGCGCCAGCTCTGGCGGATCCAGGGCATGGTCCGGCGCCCGGCTCCACGTCGCTCGCCGAGGCGCCGCGGCGGCTGGAGGACGGCGCCATCTTCGTGCCGAAGGGCTCGCAGCGGCTGCTGAGCATCCGCACCCAGGTCACCGCCGCCGGCGAGGCGGCGGCTGCCCTGCGCATGGTGGGCACGCTGGTGCCCGATCCCAACGCCTCCGGCCGGGTCCAGCCGAGCCAAGTGGGTCGGCTGGAGCCGGGTGACCGGGGCTTCCCCACCCTCGGCCAGCGCGTGGAGCGCGGCCAGGTGCTGGCCTACGTCACGCCCACCTACAGCGCCGCCGAGCGTGGCGGGCTGGTGCAGAACGCCGCGGAGCTGGACGCGCAGATCACCATCCTGGAGGCGCGGGTGCGCCGCCTCGTGGCGCTGCGCGGCAGCGTCTCCGAGCGGGAGATTTCCGAGGCGCAGGCGGAGCTGGCGGGGGCGCGGCAGCGCCGCGCGGCCATCCAGCCGGCGCTGTCGGGGCGGGAGCCACTGGTGGCGCCGGTCTCCGGCATCGTGTCCGCGGTGCGCGGGGCGGTCGGCCAGCTCGTGGACAGCGCCGCCACGGTCTTCGACATCGTGGATCCCTCGCGTCTCTGGGTCGAGGCGCTCGCCTTCGACCGGCAGGCGGTGGAACGGGTGACCGGGGCGAGCGCCACCCTCGCCGACGGGCGCACAGTGGAGCTCGAATTCATGGGCCGCGGCCTCACCGTGCGCCAGCAGGCCGTCCCGGTGAATTTCCGCGTGCTGGATCCGCCGGCGGACGCACCGATCGGCGCCTCGGTCACCGTGACGCTGCGCACCGCCCGGTCCGTCCAGGGGGTCGTGCTGCCGGCCGACGCCGTGGTGCGCTCCGCCGAGGGCCCACCGGTCGTCTTCGAGCACGCCTCGGCCGAGCGGTTCATCCCCCGCCAGGTCCGGGTGCAGCCGCTGGACGGCACGCGGGTGGTCGTCACGGCCGGGCTGGACCCGGGCCGGCGCGTCGTCGTGCAGGGCGCCGGGCTGATCGC
>CAYNYQ010000211.1:0-8292 GCA_964401305.1 uncultured Acetobacteraceae bacterium
GCGAGGCCGTGCTGGCGCTGGAGCGGCTCGGCGCGGCAGCGCCGCGATAGGGCGGCCCGGCGCGGTCGGCGCGGGGTCCGCCCGCGACCCCTGTCGTCCCGCGCCTTGTCCGCCCGCGCCTTGCCGGCCCTGGCCGCTCAGTTCACCGGCCGCGCGTACTGCGCCGTGGTGTGGTTCACCGGCGAGGGCACGTAGGTCACGCGGTCGCGCCGGCCGGCCCAGGTGTTGCGCAGGAAGATCACCGGGATCACGCCCTTGTCCTCGAGCAGGGCGCGCGCCGCCTGGTGGGTCAGCTCCTTGCGCCGCTCCTCGTCCATCGTGGTCAGCGCCTGGCGCGCCGGCTCGTCCACCGCGGGGTTCGAGTAGCGCGTGCGGTTGAAGGGGCCGAAGCCCAGCTCCGGGTTGCGGGTCATGATCACCTGGCGGATCGGGTTGATCGTCAGGTAGCTGGCGAAATAGGTCATGAAGACGCTGAACTCGCGGTTCGTCGCCTTGGTGAAGAGCGTCGCGGGGGGCAGCGTCTGCACCTGGGTCTCGATGCCGATGCGGGTGAAACCCTGCGCAATGGCCTGCAGCAGGTTGTCGTCCGAGGGGAAGAAACCGTTCGGCCCGTGGATGGTGAGGCGGAAGCCTTCCGGGTAGCCCGCCTCGGCCAGCAGCGCCCGGGCGCGGGCCGGGTCGAGCGGCAGCGGCGGCAGCCCCTCCAGCCGATGCTCGGCCGAAGGAGCAGCGAACTGGTCGGCCGGCGATGCCAGGCCCTGGTAGAGCCGCTCGCTGATCGCCTGGCGCGGGATGGCCAGCGACATCGCCTCGCGCACGCGGCGGTCCTGCAGCGGGTTGCGCGGCAGCGCATTGCCCTGGCGATCGGCGACGAAGGGCGAGGTCTCGCGCATCGAATCCGGCGCGAGATACACGTAGGTGACGCTGTCGACCTGGAAGAGGGCGAAGCGCTGGTCGCGCTGCAGCCGCGCGACATCCTGCACCGGCACGTAGTCGATCAGGTCCACCTCGCCCGAAAGCAGCGCGGCGACGCGGCTGCCGGGCTGGGGAATGAAGCGGAAGGTCGCGCGCTCCCAGGGCTCGGCCGGGCCCCAGTAGGTCGGGTTGCGCGCGACCTCGAGCCGCTCGCCGTGGGAGAAGGCGACGAAGCGGTACGGGCCGGTGCCGATGGCGAGCTTGCCGCTGTTGAAGTCCGAGGTCGCCGGGCTCTGCCCGCCGGCGCCATGGATGCGGCGGGAGAGGATCACCGGGCCCGCCATGTCGAAGGGCATCAGCGGGTTGGGCTCGCGGGTGCGCAGGATGACGGTCTCGGGGTCCTTGATCTCGACCGCGCTGATGGTGCGCACCGCCGGGGTGAAGAGGGCGGGGCTGTTCGGCACGGTGGGGATGCGGGCGAAGGTCCAGGCGATGTCCTCGGCCTCGAAGGGCGTGCCGTCGTGGAAGCGCACGCCGGTGCGCAGCTTCAGCTCCCAGGTGTGGTCGTCGATGGCGCGCAGGCTGCGGGCCAGGCGCGGCTCGAACTCCCGCCGCGGGTTGAGCTCGAAGAGCGGCTCGTAGATCTGCCGCAGCAGCGCGTTGTTCTGGGTGGTGTTGTGGTAGTGCGGGTCGATGGCGCTCGGCGTGGTCTGCGCGGCGATGGTCAGCGTGCGGCCGGCGGGCGCCTGGGCGATGGCGGGGCCTGCGGCGAGCAGGGCCGACAGGCCGAGCGCGGCGGGGGCGAGGCGGCGAGGCATGGCGTGTTCCTTCCCGGCGGCCGGTCTTGCGCGGGCCGCATTGCCTGCGAAGCCTCCTGCGCCGCGCCCGTCGCCGTCAAGGCGGCGCTGCGCCACGGGGCGCGGATAGGGTTGAAGGGTGCGCATCATGCCGGCTCCATGTCGCGGCGGATGCGCCGGAGGCCGGCGCAGTGCCGGGCCGACAGGGAGGCGCCGGGCGAGGTGGTGCCGGTCGATGATGTCCGGCGGGGGGAGGCCCGCCGGAGGAGGCTTCGGACGACGGGGCATCGGGGACGGTCCGGGGCGGAGGACCGGCACGCCAGGCGCGGTGGCCACGGATGCGCAAGCCGTCGATCCTTCGTCCCGACCGGGTGCGCCCACGGGGTGGCGTGCCGGCCGCGCTGGCGTCGCGGACCCGCCGCCGCACGGGCCGCCGCCGCGTCGCGGACTGTTCCCCGGGGAACCGCGCGCCGCGCCGGCGCAGGCTTCAATCGCCCTTGTCGAGGCCGATCCGTCCTGACCCGCAGGGTGCAGGACGGGGCAAGCAAGGAGCACAGGATCATGGGTTCGAGCCCGCAAAATGGCAGCCGTCGCATCCGCAGGTCCGTCGCGGTCGCTGCCCTCGTCGTTGTCTCCGCCTTCACTCTGGCCGCGTGCGGCCAGCACGTGGAGCGCGCCAATCTCGGACGCTGCACGACCCTGCCGGGCGCCGGTGGTTCGCTCTGCGAGGAGATCGGCGGGGACTACATCTTCGTCGACGGGCTGACGGGATCCATGCGGCGCTACACGGCGGCCCAGGCCGAGCTCATCGCGCGGGCGAGCGTGTCCCTGGCGTATGCGCAGGCGTCGAGCATGCAGGCGAGCAGCGCGAGCGCGGGGCAGAGGAACTGCTTCGCCAATCCGGGCATTGCCTGTTCGGGATCGCTCAACAACCGCATGAGCGGGTATCGGTCTTCCGGCTTCACCGCGGTCTGCAGCGGCGGGACCTGTCTTTCCGCGGGGCGGTAGTCCAGCCTGCGCCGGGCTCGTCCCTGCGCGCCCAGGAAGCGGGTTCCAAGGGGTCGGACCTATGCGTCCGACCGGCCCTTGGCGGGGCGTCCAGAGGGGCGAGGCCCCCCGGGCCGGCCGCATGGGCCGGCGACATGAAGGCCGCCCCGTGCAGCGTCGGCCGGCACCGTCACGCGCACTCGGCCGGCAGTCCGTTCGCGGCGCACCAGGCCCGCGCCTCCTCCTCGGCCTCGGCGTCGGCATCGCGCAGCAGGTCGAGGAAGGCCTGCTCCGCCGCGGCGGGCGGGCGGCCGCGCAGGCGCAGCACGCCCGGATGGATCGACACCCAGGGCTCCCGCCAGGGCAGCGCCGCCACGGTCCCCATGCGCAGCGCGGGCAGCGCGATCGCCAGGGCGACCGCCGCGACCGCGTCGCCGTGCCGCAGCGCCGCCAGCGCCACCGTCGGGCTGTCGTGCATCACGGCCGGGAAGGCGGGATGCGGCGTGCGGGTCGCGCGTGCCGCCTCGCGGGCGGCGGCCATCGGCTGCAGCACCGCCTGCGGCGCCCGCGTGATGAAGAGGAGGGGGTAGGAGAGGATCTCCGCCAGCCCGAGCGGCCGGACCTCAGTCAGCGGATGGCGGGCGCGGACGACGAAGATGCCCGGCTGCCGGCGCAGTGGCTCGACCTCCAGCCCCGGATCCGGCTCGGCGCCGCGCAGGTCGAGCAGGCCGAGCGACGCCTCGCGCGCAAGCAGCGCACGCGGGACATCGGCCCAATTGCCGCCCTGCAGCCTCAGCCGCACCCGCGGGTAGAGCGGCAGCATCCGCATCGCCGCGGCCATGCCGATGGATTCCAGCACATAGGCGCCGGCCATGATGGAGAGGTCGCGCACCTGGCCGCCGCGCACCTCGTTCATGCCGCGCTCGATACGCTCGAGCCGGCCGAGGATGTCCTCGGCCTCGGCCAGCAGGGCCCGGCCGAGATTGGTCGCGATCACGCCCTGCCGGTGACGCTCGAAGAGCGGGGCGCGCAACCGTGACTCCAGCGCCGCGAGGCTGCGCGTCATCGCGGGCTGGCCCACGCCGAGGACGCGCGCGGCCCGCACCAGGCTGCCCTGCCGGTGGATCTCCAGGACCAGGCGAAGGTCGCGCACCTCGAGCATATGCCTCCGGTGGCAAGCGAAGATTTCCCTCTGAGCATTGGCGGGCAAGAACGTCGGTTTGGCAACATGCTCTGCAGGGAGGAGGCCGGCGCAGCATGATGGCCACGACGACAGCCGCCGACGCGCCGGACGGCATGCTGCGCATCCCGGGCGGCCGGTTCCTGATGGGCTCCGACCATCACTACCGGGAGGAGGCGCCGGCGCACCGCGTCTCCGTCAACCCCTTCTGGATGGACCGCACCACCGTCACCAATGCCGAGTACGGCCACTTCGTCGCGGCCACCGGCTACGTCACGGTTGCCGAACGCCCGCTCGACCCCGCGGCCTATCCCGGCGCGACGCCGGAGATGCTGCAGCCCGGCGCGCTGGTCTTCACCGCCAGCGAGGGACCGGTCGACACCTCCGACTACCGCAACTGGTGGCGCTGGGTGCCGGGCGCCTGCTGGAAGCACCCCGAGGGGCCGGGCAGCGACCTCGAGGGCCGCGCCGACCATCCCGTCGTGCAGGTCGCCTTCGAGGACGCCGAGGCCTATGCGGCCTGGGCCGGAAAGGCCCTGCCCACCGAGGCGGAGTGGGAGTTCGCCGCGCGCGGCGGCCTCGACGGCCGGGAGTTCGTCTGGGGCGACGAGCTGGCGCCGGGCGGGCGGCACATGGCGAACACCTGGCAGGGCCCCTTCCCCTGGCGCAATTTCGCACAGGACGGCTACGCGCGGACGGCGCCAGTCGCGAGCTTCCCGGCGAACGGCTACGGCCTGCACGACATGGCCGGCAATGTCTGGCAGTGGACCACGGACTGGTTCGCGCCGCGCCACGATGCCGATCCCGCGAAGCCCTGCTGCGGCCCGACCGACCCGCGCGGCCCGGGCGTGGAGGGCAGCTACGACCCCGCACAACCGCGCATCCGCATCCCGCGCAAGGTGGTCAAGGGCGGCAGCTTCCTCTGCGCCCCGTCCTATTGCCGCCGCTACCGGCCCGCCGCGCGCCACGCGCAGATGGTGGACAGCGGCATGAGCCACATCGGCTTCCGCTGCATCCGCCGCGACGCCCGATAGGCAGAGAGAAGAGAGAGGAGACAGCCAATATGGCCAATGACACGCGCGCGGCCTCGCGCCGCGGCATCCTGCTCGGCGGCGTCGCCGGGATCGCGACGGGCACGCTGCCCGCCGCGCAGCTCGCGCAGGCCCAGCCCGCTTCCCCGGCGCCCGCCGCCGGCGCCGCGCCCCGCCGCCCGAACATCGTGGTGATCTGGGGCGACGACATCGGCTGGTGGAACATCAGCCACAACAGCCGCGGCCAGATGGGCTACCGCACGCCCAACATCGACCGGGTCTTCCAGGAAGGCATGACCTTCACCGACTACTACGCCGAGCAGTCCTGCACCGCGGGGCGGTCGGCCTTCATCACCGGCCAGGCGACGGTGCGCACGGGGCTGTCGAAGGTCGGGCTGCCCGGCGCCGAGGCCGGCATGAAGCCCGAGGACCCGACGATCGCGCGCGTGCTCAAGGGCATGGGCTACGCCACCGGGCAGTTCGGCAAGAACCACCTGGGCGACCGCGACGAGCACCTGCCCACCATGCACGGCTTCGACGAGTTCTTCGGCAACCTCTACCACCTGAACGCCGAGGAGGAGCCGGAGAACGTCGACTACCCGCGGAACCCGGAATTCCGCCAGCGCTTCGGCCCGCGCGGCGTCATCAAGTCCTGGGCCAATCCGGACGGCACACAGCGCATCGAGAACACGGGGCCGCTGACCCGCAAGCGCATGGAGACGGTGGACGACGAGTTCGTCGCCGGCGCGCTCGACTTCCTGGAGCGCAAGCGGCGCGACAACCAGCCGGTCTTCCTCTGGGTCTGCGCCAGCCGCATGCATTTCCGCACCCATGTGCCGGACACCTATCGCGGCCGGTCGGGGCTGAACTTCTACGCCGACGGCATGATCCAGCACGACGACCATGTCGGCCAGATCCTGAAGAAGATCGACGACCTCGGCATGGCGAACGACACCATCGTGGTCTACGGCACCGACAACGGGCCGCACTACAATGCCTGGCCGGATGCCGGCATCACGCCCTTCCGCAGCGAGAAGAACAGCAACTGGGAAGGCGCCTTCCGCACGCCCTGCGCGGTGCGCTGGCCCGGCCGCATCGCGCCGGGCTCGGTCAGCAACCACATCTTCTCGAACCTCGACTGGTTCCCGACCCTGATCGCCGCTGCCGGCGACGCGGACATCAAGCAGAAGCTGCTGCAGGGCGTCACCACGCAGGGCCGCACCTACAAGGTGCATCTCGACGGCTACAACCAGCTTCCCGTGCTGACCGGCCAAACGCAGGAAGGACCGCGCAGGGAGTTCTACTACTTCAACGACGACGGCCAGATGGTCGCCATGCGCTACGAGCGCTGGAAGGTGGTGTTCCTCGAACAGCGTGGCGTCGGCTTCGGGGTGTGGCGGGAACCCTTCGTCCAGCTCCGCGTGCCCAAGCTCTTCGACCTGCGGATGGACCCGTTCGAGCGCGCCGACGATTCCAGCAACACCTACAACGACTGGTTCATGGACCGAGTCTACCTGCTGGTCCCGGCGCAGGCCATGGCGCGGCAGTTCTACGAGAGCTTCCACGACTTCCCGCCGCGCCAGCGCCCCGACAGCTTCAACCTCGAGGGCGTGCTGCGCCAGATGGAGCAGGCGGCCTCCAGCCGTTGAGCGGCTTGCCCGCCGCAGCCTCCTCGGCGGCGGGCATCGGGCCGGCGGGCGCGCCTCCCTTCGCGCCCGCCGGCTCTCCCGGGGGGATGGAGGCCGGACGATGATGCGGCGGCAGGACGGGCTCGGCGGGTCCCTCGCCGATCTGCGACGGATGCTCCTCGAGGGCGCGCTGCTGGTGCTGCCCGTGGGCGCGGTGGTGCTGCTGGTGCTCGGCCTCGTCGCGCGGATCGAGCGCGCGGCCGATCCGCTGGCGGGCCATGTGGTGCACCCCGCGATCGTCGCCGTGGCCGGCCTGGTGCTGATCTGCCTGGCGGTCGGGCTGGTCATCCGCTCCGCCCTCGGCCGCCGGATGCGCGCGCTGATCGAGGGCACGCTGCTCGACCGCCTGCCCGGCTACCGCCTCGCCAAGGCCTTCGCCACCGACGGCCCCTGGAGCGGCGCGGGCGGCCGCACCGTGCGCCCGGCCATGGCCGCGATCGAGGAGGGGCTCTGCCCCGCGCTGGTGATGGACGAGTTCGCCGACGGGCGGCTCGTCGTCTTCGTGCCCGGCGCGCCGGCGCCGATGGCCGGGTCGATCTACGTCTTCACGCCGGAGAAGGTCACGCTGCTCGACGTGCCGCTGCTGCCCTTCCTGCGCGCCATCTCCTCCTGGGGGCTTGGCCTGGCCGAGCTGCTCGAGGAGGCCGCGGCGCGTGCGAGGACCGGGGAGAGCCCCGCATGAACGGCCAGGGCCTGCCGCGCCGCGCGCTCGGGGCGCTCGGCCTCGCCGCGCTGGCGGCGCCACCCGCGCGGGCCCAGGCGGCCGATCCGCTGCCCTCCTGGCGCGACGGGCCGCGCCGGCGCGCGCTGCTCGACTTCGTCGCCGCCGTCACCGCCGAGGGCACGCCGGACTTCGTCCCGCCGGCCGGGCGAATCGCCGTCTTCGACAATGACGGCACGCTTTGGGTCGAGCAGCCGGCCTACACGCAGCTCCTCTTCGTCCTCGACCGCCTCCGCGCCCTGGCGCCGGCCAACCCCGCCTGGCGCGCGGACCCGCTGTTCCGCGCGGCGCTGGAGGGCGACCTGCACGGCGCGGCGGCCGGTGGCGCGGAGGGGTTGCTCCGGCTCGCCGGCGCCGCGCAGGCCGGCGACACGCCGGAGGCCTTCCAGCGCCTCGCCGCCGAATGGCTGGAGACCGCGCGGGACCGGCGCTGGAACCGCCCCTACACCGCGCTCGTCTACCGGCCGATGCTCGAGGCCCTGGCACTGCTGCGGGCGGGCGGCTTCACCTGCTTCATCGTCTCCGGCGGCGGCGTCGAGTTCATCCGCGCCTTCTCGGAAGCGACCTACGGCATCCCGCCGCACCGGGTGATCGGCTCCACCTTCGCGCTGACGCCGGGCGAGGAGGCGGGGCGCATCGTGCTGACGCGCCAGCCCCGCGTGGACTTCGTGGACGACGGCCCGGGCAAGCCGGTCGGCATCGCCCGGCACATCGGCCGCCGCCCGATCGCCGCCTTCGGCAACTCCGACGGCGACTGGCACATGCTGCGCTACGCGACGGAGGGTCCGGGCCGCCGCCTCGGGATGGTCGTCCGCCACGACGACGGCGCGCGGGAATACGCCTACGACCGGGAGAGCCCTGTCGGTCGCCTCGCCCGCGCCCTGGACGAGGCCCCCGCGCGGGGCTGGCAGGTGGTCTCGATGCGCGACGACTGGGTCCGGGTCTTCGCCTAGACCACGATCCGCGAGGACTG
>CAYNYQ010000212.1:0-8249 GCA_964401305.1 uncultured Acetobacteraceae bacterium
CGCGCCCTGGCCGCGCCGGCCGGGGTGACCCGCCGCCGCCCGCCCGCGGCGGCTCATCCCCTGGCGCGCGGCGCGCCGGTGAGCCCGTCCCCATACGCCAGGACGGCCTCGTCGCCGCTGCCCATCAGCAGCGCGCTGCGGCCGCGCTCGCCGGGCGGCACGGGGGCGAGGTAGCCGACCTCCGGCCCCGCGCCCTGCCCGCCGAGCAGCTGCGCCGGGCGGCCGGCCTGGGAGGTTGCAGGGCCGAGGCGGGTGAAGGCAGCCTCGTCGCCGCTGCCGGTCATGCGGACCTCGCCGCCGCCGACGAGGTTGCCGGGCGGGGCGGGCTGCGCGACGGCCGCCGTGGCGGAACACAGCAGCAGCCGGGTGGCCAGGATGGCGATGCGGATCATGGGTCTCTCCCTCTCGTTGCTGGCGGGGGCCGGTTGGCCCGCCTGCCGTGGGGGGAGATCTACGCGCCGCCTGTTGCAGGCCGATGCCGCGGCGCGGCGAGACCGGTTCCGCGCGTTGCGCGCCGTCCTTCATGGGCGGCGCGGATTGCGCGCGCCCGCGCGCCAGGCGGGGTGCCGCGTGTCGCGTGTTTCGCCGCACGGGCCGGCACCCGCCCGGCGCACGACCGTCCGGCCTGCGGCACGCAGGGCCGAGCGGCCGGTTGGCCGCCGCGGCACGGACCGCGACGCCAGGGGCCGCGGATGCGGCCCGCCCGGCGACCGAGGGGCACGAAGGTGGGACCCTCGTGCGGCTGGTATCAGGCCGCCGCGGCGGTCAGCACGATGCGGCCGACGACCTTGCCCTCGCGCAGCCGGTTCAGCGCGGCATCGGCGTTGCGGAGCGGCTCGTTGGCGACGGGGATGGGCGGGATCCGGCCCTGCTTGGCGATGTCGATCAGCGCCCGCAGCTCCTTGACGTTGCCGACATAGCTGCCCTGGATGGTCAGCGCGCGGATCGGCATCAGCGGCAGCGGGATGTTCATCTCGCCGCCGAACAGGCCCACCTGCACCAGCTTGCCGCCCTTGCGCAGCGCGTCGAAGGCGAAGCGCGCCGTCGCGGTGCCGTTCACCAGGTCGATGATCGCGCCGACCGGCCCGCCGCAGGCGGCGACGATGCGCTTGGCCGTGTCCTCGCCGGCGGCCAGCACGGGATCCGTGGCGCCTTCCTTCCGCGCCGCGTCGAGCTTGCCCTGGTCGACATCGACGATGCAGATCCGCCGGTGGCCGAGCGCCTTGAGGATGGCGATGGCGTTCATGCCGAGCCCGCCGGCGCCCACCAGCACGATCGGCTCGTCCGGGTTCATCGGCATCAGCTTGTTGATGGCCGAATAGACGGTGACGCCGGAGCAGGCATAGGTCGCGGCCAGCGAGGGATCGACGCCCTCGATGTCGACCAGGTGCTTCCAGTGGGTCGCCAGCACATGGGTGGCGTAGCCGCCGTTCTGGTAGACGCCGAGGCTGCGCGGCGTGAGGCACATGTTCTCCTCGTCCGCCAGGCAGACGGCGCACGTGCCGCAGCCGACCCAGGGGTAGACGCAGTAGGTCTGGCCGACCTTGACCTTGCCATCCGCCTCCGGCCCGCATTTCAGGACCTTGCCGACGATCTCGTGGCCCATGGCCAGCGGCAGCACCACGCCGCGGTCGGTCAGGCGCATCTTGCCGCGGGAGCCGAGGTCGTACTCGCCCTCCCAGATGTGCAGGTCGGAATGGCAGACGCCGGCATGGGTGACCTCGAGCAGCACCTGGGCGCCGGTCGGCTCCGGCGTCGGCAGCTCGATCTCCTTGAGGGGCTTGCCCGTCTCGACCACGGCCCAGGCGCGCATCGCGTCATTCCTCCCGAACGGAAACACAGGGGCGCCAAAGAACGCTGCGGCGCGGCCGGGGTCAAGGCACGCGGCGGCAGGCCGGGCGCGTGTCACCCTCCCGTCGCGGCCCTCGGCCTGGCCGGCCCCGGCTCAGCCGGCGCGGATGCCCCGCTCGCGGATCACCGCGCCCCATTGCGCCATCTGCGCGTCGAGGAAGGCGCCGAACTCGGCCGGGGTCGAGGCGACCAGGTCGACGCCCTGGCCCTCGATCAGCCGCCGCCGCAGGGTCGGGTCGCGCAGCCCCTCGGTCAGCGCCGCATGGAAGCGGGCCAGGATGGGCTCCGGCACCCCGGCCGGGCCGAGCACGCCCCAGAAGGCATTCGCCGCCACGCCCGGCACCCCGGCCTCGGCGAAGGTCGGCAGTTCGGGCAGGGCGCCGGCGCGGGTGGCGCCGCTCTGCGCCAGCGGCCGAAGGCGCACCCCGACCTGGCCGCCGAGCCCGATCGGCGAGGCGATGGCGAGGTCGACCTCCCCCGCCGCCGCGGCGGTCGAGAGCGGGCCGCCGCCGCGATAGGGCACGTGCACCAGGCGCACGCCGGCGCGCTGCTGCAGCACCTCCATGGTCAGGTGCGCCAGGCTGCCATTGCCGATGGTGCCGTAGGTCACCGCATCGGGCTTCGCCCGCGCCGCCGCCAGCACCTCGCCCAGGCTGCGGAAGGGCCGGTCGTTCGGCGTGGTCAACAGCATCGGCGCCGTGGCGACCAGCATCACCGGGGTGAAGTCGCGCCGCGGGTCGAAGCCGAGATCGGGGGTCAGGGCGCGCATCGTCGCATGGGTGTCGAAGCAGAGCAGCCAGCTCTGCCCGTCCGGCGCGGCGCGGGCGATCGCCGCGGTGCCGAGCGCCCCGCCGGCGCCGGAGCGGTTCTCCACCACCACCGGCGCGCCCAGCACCTGGGTCAGGGTCGGGGCCAGCAGCCGGGCGAAGGTGTCCACGGACCCGCCGGGCGGGAAGGGCGCCATGATGCGGATCGGCCCGCTGGGCCAGGCCGGCTGGGCCCGGACGGGAAGGGGCGCGGCCAGCGCGGAGACGGCGACGAAGGTGCGGCGAAGCATCGGGCGGTGGTCCAGGCGGCAGGGGTCGGCGGGGAGCGGGAGGCGTCAGCCGGCGCGGCGCGGTGCCCGCCCGGCCGCGCCCGGTCCCGCGGCGCAAAGGGTCATCGGCGCGTCATCGATCCGCGGTAGCGCTTCACGTCCACGTTACCCTCGCGAACCCTTGCTTGGTGCAACCCTACACATGCGCCGTCGCGAGCCGCGGCGCAACCATCGGCGGGTCGTTCGGACCCCGGTGCCGCAGCTCACCGGGCGCGGCACCGGTGCTCCCTCCCGCCGCAAGCAGGGGAACGTCGCACCATGTCGAATCTCGTCCTCGTCGGCCGCGAGCCGAACGAGCCCGCGCCGCCGCTCGCCGTGCATGCCACCGACGCCGCGCTCCGCCCCATCGCCTCGGCGCCGGTCGACGAGCGGGGCGGCTTCCGCCTGCCGGACGAGGCCCTGGAGAAGGCCGCCTATGTCGCCATCGCCCCGGCCGAGGGCGGCCGCGAGTCGCGCCGCGAGCCCCTCCCGCGGGAGGGGGTGGTGCTCTACCGGCCCGACCAGTTCCGCGCCCTGCTGAAGGAGGGCGGCGACACGATCGAGCTGGCGCGGGCGCGCTGGACCACGCTGCTGCCGCTGTTCCGCCGCTGCGTCACGGGCCGGGTCCGGCGCTGCCACTGGTGGCCCTGGTGGTGGCTGGCGCAGGACATCGCCGTGGCGGCGCAGGCAGCCGGCCCTGCCGCGGCGCCGCGAGCCCTGGCGCCGGAGCTGGCCGCCGCCCCGGCCGGCAACATCGCCGCGGCGCTGCGCCCCGCCGCCACGCTCCGCGCCGAGCTGCTGCGCCAGCCGCTGCGGCCGATCCTGCCGCCGTTCCGCTGCGCACCCGTCTGCGAGGGCCTGGTCGAGGTCCACCAGCGCATCTGCTGCCGCCTGCCCATCGTCTTCCGCGACCCGCGCATCGACGAGATCATCCGCCGGCTGAAGGAGCTGGTGCTGGTCGAGCGCATCCCGCGCTTCCCCCCCATCCCCAACCCGCCCGACCCGCCGCCCTTCGAGGGCATCCGCCTGTTCCAGGGCGGCGCGCTGGACGAGGCGGCGCTGAACGCGCCGCAGGACCTCGCCGCGCTCGAGCGCCTGCCACCGGCCGAGCAGGCCGCCTACATCGAGGCGCGGCCCTATCTCCGGCACCTGATTATCTGCGGCGAATCGCACCGCGTCGGCCAGGGCTTCCTGCAGCCCGACGGCAGCTTCCAGGTCTGCTGGCGCGCCTTCCCGATCATCCTGCGCCCGAACTGCCACATCGAGGTGGCCTATGTGGTCAAGCAGGTGATCGGCGGCGTCACGGTCACGATCTATGACGGGCTCGCCGCGAACCAGTGGTACGACCTCGACGAGACGCCGACGCTGACCTCCTACCATCCGCAGGCGGTCGGCTGCCGCGACGGCGAGGATCCGCGCATCGAGGGGGCGGTGATCTACCTCGACGCTATCGGCAACACCGATGCCTGGGAGCTGAAGACGCCGGACGCCACGGGCTGGGACCGCGTCGCCGCGCCCGGCTTCAACGACGGGCTGTTCCGCCCCGAGCCCGACCCCGATCTCGCCAAGGGGCAGATGAAGAACTGCAACTGGGGCGGCACGCTGCTGCTGCGCTGGTGGTTCACCGAGCCCTGCCGCGCCGCCGGCGTGCGCTACTACCGCGCCAGCGTCGTGCCTGCCGATGCCTTCGGCAATCCGCAGGCGGGTGCGGTGCGCACCTACCTCGCGCCGCCCAATGGCGGGAAATGGCAGAAGCTGACCTTCGGGCCGGGCGGGCTCGACGTGGTGAGCGTGCCGCTGGGCGTGGCGCCGGTGGGCGGGCAGTCCGACCTCTACACCATCCCCTATGACGGCGACCTCAACCCCGCCACCGAGGAATGGCGCGACGGCCAGTTCCATGCCGAGCTGAACACCGCGAGCCTGCCGGAGGGGCGCTGGCTGCTGAGCCTCGAGGTGTTCGACGCCGCCGGCAACAAGCTGCGGCCGCAGGGCACGCCGGCGGTGCCCGGCGAGCCCGCCAGCACGGAGCGCGACTTCCGCTTCAAGCGCTGGCACGCACCCGGCACGCCCGACGTCTTCCTCGACCTGCCCTTCGCCGGGCTGACCCACATGCTCTGGTGGGACAACCGCGCCGGCACCGGCGATATCCGCGGGCTGCGGCGCAACGGCGTGGAGACCGCGGGGGAGTGCCAGTTCCTCTCGGGGCCGGGGACGACGACGCTGCAGGTGGACTTCATCGCCCACCATCCGGTGTCGATGTTCCAGCTCAGCCACGGGCTGACCTGGTATCGCGGCATCAACGGCAGCTCGGGCGGCATTCCGGTCGCCGCGCCCTTCGAGAACGAGGGCAGCCCGCCGGCAACGGCGGCGAGCTCGAGCGCGGTGAGCTTCGCCACGCTGCTCGGCCCGCACACGGCCTGCAGCTTCGCGGTGCACCTGAACATGGCGCTGAAGACCTGGAACGGCTCGGCGCCGCTCTACCCGAGCAGCGTGCGGGAGGTCGCGGCCTTCGCGCTGACGATCGCCTGAAGCGGCCCGATGGCCGGATACCCGCGACGCGCCGGCGGCCCCGGCGCGTCGCGGGCGCGGCGTCACATCGGCCGGCGCGGCGTCCCCGTCGGCGCCGCGGCGCGGGCCGAGAGCAGGACGCGGCGGATGTCCTGCTCGGCCTTCTCCAGTTCCTTGCCCGCGGCGGCGCGCTGGGACTGCGCATCCTGCGCGATGCGCAGCGAATCCTCGATCGTCGCCACCAGCGAGGCATTGGCCTTCTTCACCGCCTCGATGTCGAAGACCCCGCGCTCGAGCTGCGTGCGCGCCTCGATGTTGCCCTGGCGCAGGCGCTCGGCATTGGCGGTGAGCAGCTCGTTGGTCAGGTCGGTCGCCTCCTTCAAGGTCCGCCCGGCCTCGCGCATGTTCTGGATCGCCAGCGCCTGGGCCAGCTGCTGGCGCCAGAGCGGCACGGTGTTGGCGATGACGCTCTGGATCTTCGCCGCCAGCGCCTTGTCGTTCTCCTGGATCAGCCGGATCGAGGGCAGCGCCTGCATCGCCACCTGGCGCGTCAGCTTGAGGTCGTGCACGCGCCGCTCCAGCTCGTCGCGCGCGGCGCGCAGGTCGCGCAGCCGCTGCGCTGCCACCGCGTCGCCGCTGGCGACCTCGCGCTCCACCGTCGGGATCGCCTCGCGCTCGACGCGGGCCAGCACCATGTCGCCGGCGGCGATGTGGTCGCCCAGCGCATGGAACCACTCGAGCGTCGCCTGGTAGAGCCGCTCCAGCTTCTCGACATCCTCGAGCAGCCGGGTGCGGTGGGTGTCGAGCCGGTCGCCGACCTCCTCCACCTGGCCCTTGATGGTCTCGTAGCGCTGCACGACCCGCGCCGTCTCGGCGCGCGCCCGGCCGAAGAGGCGGGCGAAGAAGCCGGTCTTCGGCTCGAGGCCCGACATGTCGAAGCCGCGCAGCGTGCCGAGCAGGGTCGAGAGCGTCTGCCCGGCCTCGCCCGCCTCGCGGTTGCGCGCGCCCTCCAGCATGGCGTCGGCCGCGGCGGTGGCGCGGCCCTGCGCCTCCTGCCCGAAGCGCAGGATCGAGCCGGGGTCGGTGATGGCGAGCTGGGCTGCCAGCCGCTCGATCTCGGGCCGCCGTTCCTCGGGCACGCGCTGGGTCGCGGCGGCGAGCGTCGCGGCGGTGGCGTCGCGCACGGCGGCGGCCGTGTCGTTCACCGGCAGCGCCGAGGCGATCGCGTCCGCCGCGCCGCCCGGGCTCGCGGCGACGACGTGGTTGCCGTCGGGGGTCGCGGTTCCGCTCATGATGCGTAGCCTTCCTCGCGCAGGCGGTCCGAGAGGACCTTCACCTGGATCTCCAGCGCCTCGCTCTCCTCGCGCCTGATCGTCTCGCGCAATTGTGTCGCGGTGGCGGTCAGGTCCTGGAGCAGGACGGGCAGGGTGGGGGGCGGCGCAGCGCCGGCCTCGAGCCGCTGCGTCACGCGCTCGAGCCCGTCGAGATGCACGTTGAGGAAGCGGCGCGCCATCGGCAGCCGGTCCGGGCGCTGGGTCAGGTCGTCCAGCACGCCCTCCATGGCCATGGCGACGCCGCGCAGCACCGGGTCGGCGCGGCGGTCGGCCACCGCCTCGATGCGGGCGAGGCGCAGCCGCGCCTCCTCGATCGGGCCCGGCGGCGGGGGGGGCGGTGGCGGCGGCGGGGGCGGCGCGGTCTCGGGCAGGGCCTCGAAGGCCATGCGCGTGCCGACCAGCGCGCCGGCGGCCATCAGGATGGGCAGCACGATGCCGAGTCCCGCGGCGAAATGCGCGGCCAGGCCCGTCGCCGCCGCCATCAACCAGGAGGCGCGGGCGAGGTCTCCCTTCCGCCCCCGGCGGAGCACCCAGGCGGCCAGGACGGACCCGCCCAGGCCGAGCGCCGAGCCGAGCACGATCCGGTCGTCCCCGGCGATCGCGGCGATCAGCGCCGCCGGCAGCAGGGGCCAGGCGAAGAGCGGCAGGCCGAGTCCGCGCAGCCGCGCGCGGAACCCGACGGCCCCGCCGATCGCCCGGTCCACCAGCGGAGCAGGAGGCGGAGGCGCGCCGCCGTCGCCCCGGCGGGAGGCGCCGCCGCGGGGATCGGAGGGCGAGGACATGCTCAGAAGAACGCGCCGAAGGCGCGGAAGACGGCGATGACGCTGACGAGAAAGGTCGTCGCGGTCAGCAGCAGGGTGCCGCCCACCCAGACGAAGGGCGTGGCGAGGGTATGCCGCGGCGGATCGCCCGGCGGCGCGGCGGTGGGGAGACGACGGCGGTCCATGGCGAGGCGGAACATCGTCGCCGCAGCCCCCCTGATCAAGCGGCGCAGGCGGAACGAGGGCAGGGCTTTGGCCCGGAAACGCCGCCGGGCGCCCGACGCGGAGTCGTCCCGCGCGCCGGCGGATGCCGCGCCGCCACATGGCCCGGGCCGCGCCCCCCTCGGGTCGCAGCCTCGCCTCGGCCACTCCTGGGGTGCGGCGGCGACGGCGGGCTGGTCAGGCCGTCCGCGCAGGACGACGCCGGCGGGCAGACGCGAGGCGTCAGTCCGGTCTCGAGCCGTTCGATTGGGCACTGCGCCTTCGAACGCAGGCTTCGGTAGACGCCACGGTCCCATCGGTGCCCGCGGCCGCTCCGCATTCCCCCGCATTCCCCCGCTTTCCCTGCTCGGCTACACCCGCCGCAAGCGCAGCGGGGGAGAGGGAAGATGGAACGTATCGCGGTGGTCGGCGCCGGGCTCATCGGCCGCGCCTGGTCCATGGTTTTCGCCCGCGCCGGGATGGAGGTCAGGCTCTGGGACAAGCTGCCCGGCGTGGCCG
>CAYNYQ010000213.1:0-8238 GCA_964401305.1 uncultured Acetobacteraceae bacterium
CGCGCTGGACGAGGCCGCCTGCCGCCGCATCCTCGGCGCCGCCGGCATCCCCTTCGTGCCCGAGCGCGTGGCGACCAGCGCGGCGGAGGCGGCCGAGGCCGCGGTGGCGCTCGGCTTCCCGGTGGCGCTGAAGGTGCTCTCGCCCGACCTCGCGCACAAATCCGATGTCGGCGGCGTGCGGCTCGGCCTGCGCGACGCCGCCGAGGTCGCCGCCGCCTTCGACACGATGATGGCGGCGGTGCGCGCCGCCGCCCCCGGGGCGCGCCTCGGCGGCGCGCTCGTCTCGCCCATGGTGCGCGACGGGGTGGAGACGGTGATCGGCGCGGTGCGCGACCCGACCTTCGGGCCGCTGGTGATGGTCGGGCTGGGCGGCGTCTTCGTGGAGATCTTCAAGGACGTCGCCTTCCGCATCGCCCCGGTCGACCACGCGACGGCGCGGGCGATGATCGGCTCGCTGAAGGGCCGCGCCCTGCTCGAGGGCGCGCGCTGCCGCCGCCCCGTGGACCAGGCGGCGCTGGCCGAGGCGATCGTGGCGCTCTCCCGCTTCGCCGCCGCGCATGCCGCAACGCTCGAGAGCGCCGAGGTCAACCCCTTCATCGCCCTGCCGCAGGGCGGGCTCGGGGTGGATGCCGTCATCCTCCGCCGCGCGCCAGGCTAGAGCGAATTCGCACAGGAAATCCCCGCATGTCCTCCGATACCGTCACGCTCGAGGTTGCCGATTTCGTCGCGGTCGCCACGCTGAACCGCCCGCCGGTCAACGCGGTGAACTGGGAGATGCGCGAGCGCCTGATCGAGATCTTCGACCAGGCGACCGACCGCGACGACATCCGCGTGGTGGTGCTGACGGCGCAGGGCAGGACCTTCTGCGCCGGCGCCGACCTCAAGCAGCGGCCGGATCCCGGCAAGCCCGGCCAGTACTGGTGGCACAACCGCCTGACGCGCGAGACCGGCAACGCCATCAAGGAATGCGCCAAGCCGGTGATCGCGGCGGTGAACGGCGCGGCGCTCGGCGCCGGCTTCGGGCTCGCCGCCGCCTGCGACATCATGCTGGCGAGCGAGGAGGCGGTCTTCGGCATGCCGGAGATCAATGTCGGCCTCGCCGGCGGCGCCGCCATGCTGCGCGAGCTCTTCGGCAAGTCGAAGACGCGCATGATGATGTACACCGGCCAGCGCCTGCCGGCCGCCGAGCTCTACCGCCTCGGCGTGATCGAGGCCTGCCTGCCGCCCGACCGCCTGTTGCCCGAGGCAATGCGCATCGCCGCGGAGATCGCGGAGAAGAGCCCGCTCGGCATCCGCTACGCCAAGACCAGCTGCAACCTGGTCGAGCTGATGCCGCCAAAGGACGCCTACCGCTTCGAGCAGAACTTCACCTACGCGCTGTCGCGGACCGAGGACGCGCTGGAAGCGCGCCAGGCGACGCTCGAGAAGCGCAAGCCGGTGTTCAAGGGGAGGTAGCATGATGCGACGGCGCACCCTGCTGGCGGCCACCGGCCTGGCGGCTGCGGCCCGGCCCGGACAGGCCGAGGCCGCCTGGCCCACCCGCCCCGTGGAACTCGTCGTGCCCTATGCGGCCGGCGGGCCGACCGACCGCTATGCGCGCGCCTTCGGCGCACGCCTCGGCGAGATCTGGCGGCAGAGCGTGGTGGTGACGCCGAAGCCGGGCGGCGGCGCCTCGATCGGCGCGGCGGCGGCCGCCCATGCGGCGCCCGATGGCCACACCCTGCTGGTGGCGAGCTTCGGCATGGTCACCAACCCCATCATGATGAAGACCCTGCCCTACGACCCGAAGGCGCTGGCGCCGCTCTGCCGCTTCGCGCTCGGCGGCGGGATCCTCTACCTGCATCCCTCGGTGCCGGCGACCGACATCCGCTCCCTCGTCGCCTGGGCCAGGGCCCATCCGGGCGGGCTGCGCTTCGGCTCCTCCGGCATGGGGTCCTCGCCGCACATCTCGGCCGAGCTCTTCGCCTGGGCGACCGGCGTCGAGATCCTGCACACGCCCTATCGCGGCATCGCGCCGGCGATGACGGACCTGATCGCCGGCCACATCAACGCGCTCTTCGACGGCGTCACCTCCATGCGCCACGCGCGCGAGGGGAAGGTGCGGCCGCTCGCCATCACCCAGCCGCAGCGCAACGCCGAGGCGCCGGAGGTGCCGACCATGGCGGAGGAAGGCCTGACCGACGTCGTCGCCCGCACCTTCTACGGCTTCTTCGCCCCCGCCGGCGTGCCGGAGGCGCTGCGCGCGCGCATCGCCGCCGACATCCGCGCCGTCGCCGCGAGCGAGGCGATCCGCCAGCTGATCGTTCGCGACGGGCTGGAATCCCACGCCGACACGCCGGAGGAATTCGCGGCCTTCCTGGCGCAGCAGGGCGCCTTCTGGTCGCGCGTGATCCGCGAGCGCAACATCCAGCTGTAGCGCCGATCCCGGCCGGGCGGCACGACCCGACCGGAGCACGATGCGGGCGCCGCCTTCCTCGGCCGCGGCGCCCGCCCTACCCTTCCCCCCGCGACCGACCCCCAAGGACCGACGATGACCCCTCCCGACCGCCTGCGGGCCCTGCTGGCCGAGCCCGGCTTCGTCACCATGCCCGCCGTCTGGGACGGGATCAGCGCGAAGCTGACCGCCGCCGCGGGCTTCGCCACCGCCTTCCTCTCCGGCTCCTGCGTCGCCGCCTCGCGCCTCGGCGGGCCCGATCTCGACCTCGTCTCCTTCGGCGAGATGTTCGACAGCTTCACCATGGTCCGCCGCGCCGCGCCGGAGCTGCTGATCCTGGCCGACGGCGACCATGGCTACGGCAACGCCATGAACGTGCAGCGCACGGTGCGCGCCTATGGCCAGGCCGGCGCCGCGGCGGTGCTGATCGAGGACAAGATCACGCCGCGCGCGCTGACCGCCGCCGGCAAGCCCTGCCTGCCGCGCGAGGAGGCGCGGATGAAGATCCGCGCGGCCGTGCAGGCGGCGAAGGAGTCGGGCATCCTGGTCCTCGCCCGCACGGATTGCCGCCCCACCCAGGGCATCGACGAGGCGGTGGCGCGCATCGAGCTCTTCGTCGAGGAGGGCGCCGACATCCTCTTCCTCGACAGCCCGGCCGACGAGGCAGAGATCCGCCGCGCCGTGGCCGCCGCGAAGGGCCGCCCCTCCTTCGCCGTGCTCTCGCCCGGCGCGCCGCGCGCCACGCCCTCGCGCGAGGAGGCGGCGGCGCTGGGCTTCAGGATCGGCACCTATCCGACCGGACTGCTCTCCCCCGCCATCGCCGGCATGAAGGCCGGGCTCGCCGCGCTTGCCGCCGGCGAGGCCGAGGCCAGGGGCGCGCTGCCCCCGGCCGAGCTGCGCACGACGCTGGGCTATGACGACTACGACACCGCGGCCAAGCGCTTCATGCTGCCCGCCTGACCGAATCCGACCGAGGAGCGCGGACCCACCCATGAGCACGCAAAGCGGACCCGACTACGCGCGCCTCTTCCGCAAGGGCGTCCCCGCCCCGGCAGCGCGCTTCACCGGCTTCCCGAAGTACAATTTCGTCGGCGGCCACAACGACCCGACGCGTATCCCGGTGGAGACTCTGGCCGAGGCGGCGGCGACGGCGCTGCGGCGGGAAGCCGCCGGCCTCGCGCTCTACAACCTCGGCCAGGGGCCGCTCGGGCACGCGGGCATGCGCGACCTGGTCGCCGACAAGCTGAAGCGGCACCGCGGCGTCTCCTGCACGCGGGAGGACGTGCTGGTCACCTCGGGCTCGCTGCAGGGGCTCGACCTGGTGAACGACCTGCTGCTCGAGCCTGGCGACACGGTACTGATGGAGGAGCTTTCCTATGGCGGCGCCATCTCGCGGGTGAAGGCGCGCGGGGCGACGGTGGTGCCCGTCGCGCTCGACCGCGATGGGATGCGCATGGACTCGCTCTCCGATGCGCTCGAGGGGCTGAAGGCGCGGGGCGTCACGCCGAAATACATCTACACCATCCCGACCATCCAGAACCCGACCGGCTCCATCCTGCCGCTGGAGCGACGGCAGCAGATGCTCGCGCTGGCCTGCGCTCACGGCGTGCCGATCTTCGAGGACGAGTGCTACGCCGACCTGATCTGGGCCGGCCAGGGCGAGGCGCCGCCCGCGCTCTACGGCATGGATCCGGCGCAGGTGATCCATATCGGCTCGTTCTCCAAGACGCTCGCCCCGGCGCTGCGCGTCGCCTATGCGGTGGCGCCCTGGCCGGTGCTCTCGCGCCTCGTCGCGCTGAAGACCGATGGCGGCACCGGCGCGGTCGAGCAGATGCTGGTGGCGGAGTACTTCTCGAAGCATTTCGACAGCCATGTCGCCGCGCTCTCCGGCGTGCTGGAGGAGAAGCTCGCCACCATGGTCGAGGCGGTGGAGCGCGAGTTCGGCGCCGCCGTGGAATGCTACCTGCCGAAGGGCGGCATCTTCCTCTGGATCCGCCTGCCCGACGCGGTCGACGTGCGGACGCTGGTCAAGCCGGCGGCCGAGCGCGGCATCGTCTTCAACCCGGGCCCCGAATGGGCCTGCGACCCCGAGGCCGCGAAGTCGCAGCTCCGCCTCTGCTTCGCCCTGCCCTCGAAGGAGGAGATCCGCGAGGGCGTCGCCGCCTTCGCCCGCGTCTGCTTCGAGCAGACCGGCATCCCGGCGCAGAGCGGCAACATCCGCAACGCCCCGGGCTGAAGCGCCTGGGGCTGACCGCCCGGCGTGCCGCGGCGCAGCCGAGGCGCGCGAGGCAAGGGGGCCAGCCGGTGGACACGGGTGCAGCGCTGACCGCGGCCGGGCTCGCCCTGACCGCCGCATCCCCGGCCGAGCGGATCGACCCGGCGGGCCGCGCGGTGCTGCAGGCGCTGGATTGCCCCCTGCCCGCGCAGCCCGGCCCCGAGGACCGGCATCGCGGCCGCCTCTTCCTTGCCGCGGGCCGCTTCGGCCGGCTGTTCCGGCTGAACGCGCGCGCGGCGCCCGGGCTGCACTTCTTCGGCGCCGAGGTGCCGCAGGCGGGCGAGCCGGCGCTGAACGCCGCCGGCAGCGGGCTGCATCCGCTGGAGGCCTTCGAGAGCTGCGTCGGCGAGGCGATCGAGCGGCTCTCCGCACGGGAGACGGCGGAGGATGCAGCGCGACGCTGTCCGCCGCCCGACGCGCCGGAGGCCTGGCTGGCGCCCCTGCTCGCCGAGGCGCGCGGCGATCCCGGCTGGCTGCCGGCGCGCCGCCTGGTCGATGGCGCGACCGTGCTGGTGCCGATCGACCTCTGCCTGCGCCGCCCGCCCGAGCGGCGCGCCTTCGAGCCGCCCTGGCCGCTCAGCAACGGATGCGCCGCGGGGCCGAGCGCCGAGGCGGCGACGCTGCGCGGCCTCCTCGAGCTGATCGAGCGGGATGCCGTGGCGCTCTGGTGGCGGGGCGGGCGGCCGGCCGCGCCCATCCCGCTCGAGGACCCCGCCGCCGCCGCGGTCGCCGCGCTGCTCGCCAGGCTGCGCCAGGGCGAGGGCGGCCGGCGCAGCTGGCTGCTCGACATCACGACGGATCTCGGGGTGCCCGCCGTCGCCGCCGTCTCCTTCGACGCGGCCGGCGGCGGCTTCTGCTTCGGCACCGCCGCGCGGCCGAGCCTCGCCGCAGCGGGCTGCGCGGCGCTGATGGAGATGGCGCAGATCGAGCTGGCGATGGAGGTGGTCGAGGCGAAGCGCCGGGAGCGCGGCGAGACGGCCCTGAACGCGGTCGACCGCCAGCACCTGCGGCGCCTCGCGGCGATCGATGCATCGTCCTGTCCCATCGTGCACCCACGGGCGCCGCCGCGCGCCGCGGCCGTGCCGGCCGGGGAGGACGCGACGCTCGGCGCGCTGCTCGACCGCCTTGGCGCCCATGGCTTGCACCCGCTGGTGCTCGATCTGACGCGCCCGGAATTCGGCGTCCCGGTCATCCGCGTGCTCTGCCCGGGCCTGGAGGCCGAGCCCTGCCGCCTCGCCGGCCCCCGGCTTGCCGAGGCCCGCGCCGCGGCCGATACATCGGTACGCCTGCCCGGGATCCCTCTCATGGCCTGACGGGAGTCCGCGTGGCTCGAGGAGGGCACCGACGCATGGCCGCATGCTGACCGATGCCGCCCCGCAGGCGGGGCTCGCCCCGCCGTCGCCGGCGCTGTCGATCGCGGTGCTCGGTCCGGTCCGCGCCAGCGTGCGGGGGCAGGAGGTGCCGATCCGCAGCCGCAAGGGCCGCGCGGTGCTGGCCTACCTCGCCCTCGAGGAGGCCGGGCGCGAGACGCGGGAACGCCTGGTCGGCCTGCTCTGGAGCGAGATCGAGGAGGCGAAGGCGCGCAACTCGCTGCGCCAGGTGGTGCACGAGCTGCGCACGGCGCTGGCCGAGGCGGGATGCGAATCCCTGCGCTTCGAGCGATCGGTGCTGGCGATCGACCATGCCGGGCTCGAGGTGGATGCGCAGCGCCTGCTGGACCAGGTGGAGGCGGGCGAGGTGCCGCCCCTGCTGCTCGACGCGCCGCGCCTGCATGAGCGGCTGCTGCAGGACCTCGACGATCTCGACGAGCCCTTCCAGGTCTGGCTGCGCGCGCGGCGGCAGGCCTTCCTCGACCGCCTGGTCCGGCAGCTGGAGCGGCTGCTGCGCCGCGACGCGCCCTCGGCGCGCGCCTCCCGCGCCGCCGCCGCCACGGCCGTACTGCAGCTCGACCCGACGCATGAGGAAGCCTGCCGGACGTTGATGCGCGCCCGCGCCGAGGAGGGCGATTCGGTCGGCGCCATGCGCGCCTACGAGCAGCTCTGGAACGTGCTGGGCGACGAGTATGACACCGAGCCGGCGCCGGCGACGCAGCAGCTGATCGCCGACATCAAGACCGGCCGCATCGGCCCGGCCGCCGCGCCGGAGGAGGACGAGGCGCTGCCGCTGCCCGCGCTGCCGCGCACCCAGGCGCTGCCGCCGCGCATCGCGCTGCTCGTCGGGCGCTTCGAGATGAACGGCGTGCCGCCTGAGCGCGCGCATCTCGTGGACGGCTTCCGCTACGACCTGATCTCGCGGCTCGTGCGCTTCCGCGAGTGGTTCGTGGTGGACGGATCGGCGCCGCCCGCCGGGCCCACCGCGGCGCGGGTCTCGGCCTACTACCGGATCTCGGCCACCGCCTACCAGGCCGGCAACCGGGTCAGCATGGTGCTGATCCTGGCCGAGCAGGAGAGCGGCATCCTGGTCTGGAGCGAGCGGCTCGGCCTCGAGCTCGACAACTGGTTCGAGGCGCAGAGCAACGTGGTGCGGCGCATCGCCATCGCGCTGAACACGCAGATCTCCGTCGCGCGCCTGACCCGCGTGGCGGTGGAGCACGATCTCTCCCTCGAGGGCTACGACCGCTGGCTGCGCTGCCAGTCCTTCCTGCTGCAGTTCCGGCCCGAGCAATGGGACCGCGCCTTCGGCATGCTGGAGGAGATGACCGCACGGGCGCCCGGCTTCGCGCCGGCCTGGAGCAACCTCGCCCAGCTCGACAACGTGGCGCACATCACCCGCCCCGGCATCTGGCGCGACCGGGCGCGGGAGCGCCGCGCGCTCGAGCATGCGAGGCGGGCGGTGCGGGCCGATCCGAACGACGGCCGCTCGCAGCTCTGCCTGGCCTGGTCGCTGATCATGATGGGCGCCTACGACCAGGCCGGCGTGCCGCTGCGCCTGGCGCTGGAGCTGAACCCGGACGATTCCTGGCTGCTGGTGTCGGCCTCGCAGATCCACACCTTCCTCGGCGACCAGGAGGCCTCCGCGCCGCTGGCGCAGCAGTCGCTGGAGGCGACGCTGGTGCCGACGCGCGCGCATTGGGGCTTCCAGGCCGCCAACGCCTTCTTCGCCGGCGACGACGAGGGCACGCTCGCCGCCTGCGACCTGGCCGAGGACACCATCCGCACCTCGCAGGGCTATCGCGCCGCGGCGCTCTACCATCTCGGCCGGCAGCGCGAGGCCGAAGCCGCGGCGGAGCGTTTCGCGCGCGCGGTGCGCGAGGCCTGGCTGCCGGGCCGGACGCCGACCGACGCCGAGATCGCGCGCTGGTTCCTGCACCTCTTCCCGCTGCGCAGGCCGATGGACTGGGAGCGGCTCAGGGCCGGCATCGCCGGCGCTGGCCTGCCCACCAGGGGCTGCGCCCATGGCGCCTGGTACATCGAGGAAACGACGGCGGGGGCCGCGGCCGCGGGCTGAACCCCGCGCCGCGGCGCCGCCCGCGCGTCAGCAGCAGTGCGAGATGCAGTACTCGCCGATGCGCTGCGTGGCGAACATGTCG
>CAYNYQ010000214.1:0-8215 GCA_964401305.1 uncultured Acetobacteraceae bacterium
GACCTCCTGCACCGGATCCCAGTCGGTCGAGGTGACGAAGGCGAGGCCGAAGGCCCGGAAGGCGGGCAGGCCGGCGACGAAGAGCTCGATGATGATCGCGCCGAGCAGGACGAGGACGAAGATGCCGGCGCCCTTGCACGCCCACTCGAAGATGAGGTCGCCGGTGCTGCCGGCGCGGCGCACGGCGCGCGGCGCCGCGGGAACCGCGTGCGGGTGGGTGGCTGCCTGGCTCACGGCGGCATCCTCGCAGTCGGGTCGACGGAAAGCGGGCCCGGCCGCGAGGGCCGGGCCCGGGGGCGCATCAGGCGCCGAACTGCCTCTGCCAGGCGCCGCGGACGGCGACCTTCACGGCCTGCGGCAGCGGGATGTACTCCAGCTCCTTCGCCAGGGCGTCACCGCTGGTGAAGGCCCAGTCGAAGAAGCGGCGCACGTTGGCGCTGCGCGTCGCGTCGGTGGGGTTGGTCGGCAGCAGGATGAAGGTCGGCGAGACGATCGGCCAGGAATCGGCGCCCTGCTGGTCGATGATGCTGGCCGCGAAGCCCGGCACCGTCCAGTCGGCGTTGGAGGCCGCCGCGAGGAAGGTCTCGTGCGAGGGCTTCACGAAGTTGCCGGCCTTGTTGCGCAGCTGGGTGGTGACCAGCTTGTTGGTGATGGCGTAGGCGTTCTCGACATAGCCGATGGCGCCGCGCACCTGCCGCACCGTGCCCGCCACGCCCTCGTTGCCGCGCGCGCCGTTGCCGGCGGGGAAGCGGACCGAGGTGCCGATCCCGACCTTCTCCTTCCATTCCGGCGACACCGCCGAGAGGTAGGAGACCCACACGAAGGTGGTGCCGGACCCGTCGGCGCGATAGGCCGGCGCGATCGCCAGGTTCGGCAGCGTCACGCCGCGGTTCAGCTCGACGATGCGCGAGTCGTTCCAGCGGGTGACCTTGCCGAGGTAGATGTCGGCCAGCAGCTCGCCGGTCAGGCGCAGCTGCTCGTTCTCGACGCCCGGGATGTTCACGATCGGGACGAGCGAGCCCATCACCGTCGGGAATTGCAGCAGGCTCGCCTCGGTCAGCTGCTCCGGCTTCAGCGGCGCGTCGGTCGCGCCGAAATCCACGGTGCGGTTGCGGATCTGGTTGATGCCGGCGCCCGAGCCGACGGACTGGTAGTTCACCTGGATGCCGATGGCGCTGCGCGCCGCCTCGGCCCACTTCTGGTACACCGGGTTCGGGAAGGTCGCCCCGGCCCCGGTGATCTGGGCCTGCTGCGCGGCCGCGCCGCGGGGCAGGATCAGCGGAAGCGTCGCCAGGCTGGCGCCGGCGGTCAGCAGGGTGCGTCGGTCCACGTATGTCTCTCCGGTCGGTTGTTCGTTGTGCCTGAAGGGGAACAAATCCCCGGCGGTCCCCTCCGGCATGTAGAGAGGCTCGAATACGGATGTGTTTCACTTTTCTTAAGCTTGAATGACAAGCCGGCCCCTCCAGCCGCATGGATGAGCGGAGCGCTTGTTCAGCCAGCCCAGGCCGGCCGGCGGCGGGCCCGGAAGGCGGCAAGCCCTTCCTTTCCCTCGGCCGAGGCGCGCTGCATCCAGCCCTCCTGCGCCAGTTGCGCCATCTGTCGCGAATCGAGGGTGAGCCCGTTCGCCCCGAGAAGGCTCGCCTTCGTCGCCGCCGCCGCGCCGGGGGCCGCGAGCAGGACCTCGTCCAGCACCGCGGCCAGGCGTTGCTCCAGCAGCGCCGCCGGCACCACCTCGTGCACGAGTCCGATCCGCAGCGCCTCGGCGGCGTCGAAGCGCTCCCCGGTCACGGCGTAGCGGCGGGCGTGCCGCACCCCCATGGCCTGGACCATCTGCGGCGAGATCGGCGTCGGCGCGACCCCGACCCTGACCTCGGTGAGGCCGAAGATCGCCTCCGGCGCCGCCAGCGCGACGTCGACGCAGCAGACGATGCCGCAGCCGCCGCCGAAGGCCGCGCCCTGCACGAGGGCGAGGGTGGGGCGGGGGAACTCGTTCAGCATCTGCATCGCGCGGGTGGTCAGCAGGGAGGCCTGGAAGGCCGCCTCGGGCGGATACTCGGCAACCTCGGCCAGCCAGTTGATGTCGGCGCCGGCGGCGAAGTGCCGGCCCGCGCCGCGCACCACCAGGGCGCGCACGGCGGGGTCGGCCGAGAGGCGTTCCATGCCCGCGACCAGCGCCTCCAGCAGTGCGGCGTTGTAGGCATTGCCGACCTGCGGCCGGTTCAGCGTGACGGTGGCGATGCCGCGGGCATCGATGGCGAGCAGGACGGGCGGGGCCTCGGACATGGCAGGGGCATCCGTGATTGTTCGTTGACAGGGGGGACGGGCCGGCGAACCCTTGAACCCAGAGCCCGGCAAGGTCCAGGGAGCCCCGCGACATGCATGCCACCCGCCCGACCCTTTACGGCACCCGCCATGCCGTCTCCGCCGGCCATTACCTGGCCGCCGCCGCCGGCTTCTCGGTGCTGGAGGCAGGGGGTAACGCCATCGACGCCGGCTGCGCCATGGGCATCGCGCTCGGCGTCACCCTGCCCGACTTCGTCAACGTGGCCGGCGTCGCGCCGATCCTGATCCGCAAGGCGGACGGCACGGTCGAGACCATCGCCGGCCTCGGCCACTGGCCGAAATCCATCCCACCCGACCTCTTCATGCGCGAGCACGGGGCGCGGATCCCGAACGGGGTGCTGCGCACCGTCGTTCCCGCTGCGCCGGATGCCTGGATCACCGCCCTCGAGCGCCACGGCACGATGTCCTTCGGCGAGGTCGCGGCGGCCGCGATCCGCTACGCGCGCGACGGCTTCGCGGTCTACGAGATCCTGCGCGACAACATCCGCGACCACGAGGCCGAGTACCGCAGCTACCCGGGCAGCGCGCCGATCTTCCTGCCGGGCGGCCGGCGCCCGGAGGTGGGCGAGAAATTCGTGCAGGCCGATCTCGCGAAGACGCTGCAGTACATGGTGGACGAGGAGAGGAAGGCCGCCGGCAAGGGGCGCCTCGCCGGCCTCGCCGCCGCCCATGCCGCCTTCTACCGCGGCGACATCGCCCGCGAGATCGCCGCCTTCATGAAGGCGGAGGGCGGCTACCTGACCATGGAGGACATGGCCGGCTATCGCAGCAAGCTGGAGCCTGCGGTGCGGCGGATGTGGCGCGGCCACGAGGTCATCACCTGCGGCCCCTGGTGCCAGGGCCCGGCGCTGATCGAGGCGCTGCTGCTGCTCGAGAAGGCGGGCTTCGCCGGCATGGCGCACAACAGCCCAGAATACCTGCACCTCTTCACCGAATGCGTGAAGGCGGCGATGGCGGACCGCGAATACCATTTCGGCGACCCGGACTTCGTCGACGTGCCGCTCGACCGCCTGCTGTCCGATGCGCATCTCGATGCCCGGCTGCGCCAGATCAGCCGCGAGCGCGCGCATCCGGGCATGCCGGAGCCCATCCTGGGCCCGGCGCCCGCCCTGCCGGGCGAGGCCGACCGGGCGCTGCCGATGGTGGAGGCCGATACCTCCTACTGCTGCGCCGTCGACGCTTGGGGCAATGCGTTCAGCGCCACGCCCTCCGACGGGTCGTACAATTCGGGCGTGGTGCCGGGGCTCGGCATCATCCCCTCGCCGCGCGGCAGCCAGAGCCGGCCCGACCCGCGCCACCCCTGCGGCGTCGCGCCCGGCAAGCGGCCGCGCCTGACGCCGAACCCGGCGCTGGTGGTCACGCGGGAGGGCGGCGTGATGCCCCTCGGCACGCCGGGCGGCGACGTGCAGATCCAGGCCATGCTGCAGGTCATGCTCAACACGCTGCATTTCGGCATGGAGGTGCAGGAGGCAATCGAGGCGCCGCGCGTCGCCAGCTACTCCTTCCCGTCAAGCTTCGCGCCCTTCGACTACTTCCCGGGGCGGCTGGCGGTGGAGAGCCGCATCCCCCAGGCGACGCGCGACAGGCTGGCGGCGCAGGGGCACGACGTGAAGGACTGGCCGGAGCGGACCTGGCTCGCGGGCACGGTCGAGGTGGTGCTGTCCGATCCGAAGAAGGGGATGCTGGCGGCCGGCGCCGATCCGCGGCGGCCAGCCTACGCCATCGCCACCTGAGGCGGGGCTCCGCCCCACACCCCGCCAGGAGGCTCTGCCTCCTGGACCTCCGCCGGGGGGCGGGCCGCCCCCCGGGCCCCGTCGGCATTCAATCCAGCAGCAGCGCCATCCCGGGGTCGCCCTTCGCCATGGCCCGCTGGTAGGCCGGGCGGGCGGCGACGCGCTGCAGATAGGCGCGGGTCGCCGGCCAGGGCGCCAGATCGAGAGGGTAGAAGCTCCGCATCGTCGTCAGGGTGAAGACCATCATGATGTCGGCCGCGGTGAAGGCCTCGCCGGCCAGCCAGGCCGCGCCGCCCGCGAACCGAGCCTCCACCAGCCCCAGCGCCCGCTCCAGCCGGCCGCGCATGGCCGCCCGCACCGGGTTGTCCCTGGGCAGGTCCAGCCGCGCCAGCAGCATCATCCGCCCCATCGCCGGCTGCAGCGTGCCGTTGGCGAAGTGCAGCCAGTAGAGGTAGTCCGGATAGGCCGGATCCCCCGGCGTCAGCGCCAGCCGCCCGCCGCCGTGGCGCGCGATGACGTACTCCATGATCGCGCCGGACTCGGCTAGCGTGACCCCGTCATCCTCGATGACCGGCGCCGCGCCCATGGGGTGCAGCGCCTTCAGCGCGGGCGGCGAGAGCAGCGTCTCCCGGTCGCGCACATGGACCCTGAGGTCGTAGGGAATGCCGAGCTCCTCGCAGAGCCAGACGATGCGCTCCGACTGCGAGCGGCCGAGGTGATGGACCGTCAGCACGCTCAGGCCCCCTTCAGGAAGTCGACCACGGCCGCGTTGAAATCCCGCGGGTTCTCGTAGGGCAGGCCGTGCGTCGCGTCGGCGATCGCCACCACCTTCGCGCCGGCAATCGCCCCCGACAGCGCCTCGACATTGGCGATGAAGTTCGGCTGGGTCTTGACGCCGTAGAGGAAGAGGGTGGGCGTGCGGATCGTCGCCGCGGCGGCGCGGGAATAGGGCCGGCGCTGCTCGTTCCGCTGGCCCAGCATGGTGCGGGCATTGGCGCGGCTGATCGCCTTGCGCGCCTCCGGCCGCCGCTCCCACGCGCCGGGGCCGCCGGTGTGCTCGGCCACGACACGCAGCCCGCCCTCCTCGTCGCCGGCCGCGACCAGGTCGGCGGCACGGCCGAAGGCGCCGGCCTGCACCGTCGCGCCGGGCCTGCCGCCCAGGCTCTCGTCCAGCTCGCCGCCGGGCTCGGCCAGGATCAGCGCGCGCAGCAGCTGCGGGTGCCGCTCGGCGACGCGGAAGGCGATGTGGCCGCCGCGCGAATGGCCCAGCAGCGCCACGGGCCCCTTGCCGAGCGCGCCGATGAAGGCGGCGACATCGGCGACATGCGTGTCGATGCGGAAATCCCCGCCGGTCTCCGGCCAGGTGCCGGGCCAGCAATGCCGCATGGAGAGCGCCATGACGTGGAAGCCGGCCGCGGCCAGCGGCGCCATCTGCGCGCCGAAGCTGCGCTGGTCGCCCAGCGTGCCGTGCACCATCAGCAGCGGCGCACCGCCGGCACCGGCCTCGGCATAGTGGATCTCCGTCCCGTTGGCGTGCAGGCTCGGCATAGAGTTCTCCCTCGTGGCGCAATGGCCCGGCCATCCTGCGCCGCCGCGGCGGTCCCGCCAACCTTGGCGGAACGCCGGGCCGGCGCCATCTGCGACGATGCAACGAGCGCGAGAGGAGTCCCGATGCGGCGCCGCAGCCTGCTCGCCCTGCCGGGCGCCCTCGCTCCCGCGGCCGCCCCGGCGCAGCCGGTGCCCGAGCTCGACCTGCTGCTCGTCCTCGCCGTCGACGCCTCCGGCTCCATCGACCCCGACGAGTTCCGCCTGCAGCGCGAGGGCTATGCCGAGGCGCTGACGCATCCCGCCGTGCTCGCCGCCATCACGGGCAAGCAGCGCGGCGCGATCGCGGTCGCCATGGTGGAGTGGGGCGCGCCTGGCGGCGCGGCGACGGTGGTGGACTGGATGCGGGTGCAGGACGCGGCCTCGGCCCGGGCACTGGCCGAGGCGGTGTTGGATGCGCCGCGCAGCCGGCAGAGCTGGAACGCCATCGGCGACGCGCTCGACCATTGCGCGCGGATGCTGCTGGCCGCGCCCTTCCGCGCGGCGGAGAAGGTGATCGACCTGTCGGGCGATGGTCCGGACCTGCGCAGCCTGCGGCCGGCGACCGCGGCGCGGGACGATGCGGTGGCGGCCGGCATCGCCATCAATGCGCTCGCCGTCGCCGCGGCGGGGCAGGTGACGCGCTATGGCGAGCCGCTGGCCGAGACCTACCGGCGCGAGGTCATCGGCGGCCCCGGCGCCTTCGTCCTGACCGCCGAGGACCGCCGCGACATCGCCCGTGCGCTGCGCGCCAAGCTGATCCGGGAGATCGCCTGACCCTGCATGTCGGGCCTGGCGAACCAGCCCTCCGCGCCAGGCGGCGCCGCGGCCCCCGCCTCGCTCAATCCGCCCGGATGTTGGCGCCGCGGATCACCTCGCCCCAGCGCTGCCGCTCGCGCTGGATGTCGGCGCGGAAGGCCTCGGGGCCCTGGATCAGGCTGGTCATGCCGTTGTCGCGCAGCCGCTGCTGGAAGACCGGATCGGCGTTCACCTGGCGCACCGCCGCGACCCAGCGGTCGAGGACGGGCTTGGGCAGGTTGCCGGGGCCGGCGACGCCGAACCAGTTCGGCACCTCGAAGCCAGGGACGGCGGCGCTGACCGGCGGCAGGTCCGGGAAGAGCGGCGAGGCCTGCGGCGCGCCATAGGCGATCACGCGCAGCCCGCCGCCGCGGATCTGGCCGAGGAATTCCGGCAGGTTGCCGAACATCATGTCGGTGCGGCCGGCGGCGATGTCGACGATCGCCGGCGCGCCGCCGCGATAGGGCACGTGCAGCAGGTCGACCTGGGCCATGCGCTTGAACATCTCCGCCGCCAGGTGCTGGCTGCCGCCATTGCCGGCGCTGGCATAGCTCAGGCCGCCGGGCTTGGCGCGCGCCTGCTCGATCAGCTGCGCCACGTTGCGGATACTCGACTGCGGCGCCACCACGAGCACGTTGGTGATGTTGGCGAGGTTGCTGATCGGCGTGAGGTCGCGGTCCACGTCGAAGGGCAGGTTCATGCCGGGCATCTGGGGCATCACCGTGTAGAGCGCCATCGTCGCCAGCAGCACCGTGTGCCCGTCCGGCGGCGACTTCGCCACTAGATCGGCGGCGATGTTGCCCGAGGCGCCGGTGCGGTTCTCCACCACCACGCGCTGGCCGAGGATGGGTGCGAGGTGCTCCGCCATGAAGCGGGAGAGCAGGTCGCAGGTGCCGCCCGGCGCGAAGCCGCAGACAAAGCGGATGTCGCGGCTCGGGAACTCCTGCGCCCGCGCCGCGGGGCCCGCCGCCAGCGCCAGCAGCGCGGCGGCCGCGGCGATCAGTGTCCTTCGCATGGTTTCTCCTCCCGGTATCGTTGGCGTCGTCAGACGTAGCCCGGCCCCTCGATCGCCGGATGGGCCTTCAGGAATTCCTCGTCGACCTCGACCCCGATGCCGGGCGCCTCCAGCGGCAGCACGGTCCCGTCCTTGCGGATCGCCCAGGGCTCGCTGCCCATGACGTCGCGGAACAGGTTGCCCTTGGAGAGGTCGGCCTCGAAGTAGCCGCCATTCTCGATGGCGGCGAGCAGGTGGATGGAGGCCGCCTGGTTCACGCCGGTCATCGAGGAGTGCGGGTGGACCGGGATCTTGAAGGCCGAGGCCATGGCGGCGATGCGCATCACCTCCGTGATCCCGCCCGACTTCGAGAGATCGGGCTGCCAGATGCGGATCACGTCGTCCTCGAGCACGCGGGTGAACTCGAAGCGGGTGTAGTGGTTCTCCCCGGCCGCGAGCGGGGTGCGGCCGAGGCCGCGCGCCTCGCGGTAGGTGCGGTGGTCGTGCGCGGGGAAGGGCTCCTCGAGCCAGCCGATGTCGAGCGCGTCCATCGCCGGCATCACGCGGCGCACATCGTTGATGGTGTAGCCGGTATTGGCGTCGGTCAGGATGGCGAGCCCGTCGCCGAAGGCGTTGCGCACGGCCTCCATGCGCGCGATGTCGTCGCGCACCGTGTCGCCGATGCGCAGCTTCACCGCCTTGTAGCCCGCCTCGAGCATCGGCTGCGCCTCGTCGATCAGGCTGGCCGGCGGCTGGTAGCCGA
>CAYNYQ010000215.1:0-8204 GCA_964401305.1 uncultured Acetobacteraceae bacterium
GGCCGCCCGGGGCGCGGCGCCGCGCAAGGGTTTGCCGCCGCGCCCGCGCCGCTGCCCGCCCGGCCCGGGCAGGGGCGCGGGGCGCCGCCGCTGTGCGGTGCAGCATGATGGTCCTTGCCTCGCCGCCGCCGGCGGGATTATGCGCGGAGGTCCATTGCGGGCCACATTCCCCTTGAGCACCACCAGCGACGCCGCCCCGCACCGCGCGGGAACCGTCACCCCGGGCCTTCTCCTCGCCGTGCTCGGGGTGGTCTACGGCGACATCGGCACCAGCCCGCTCTACGCCCTGAAGGTCTCGGCCATGCACTTCGCCGAGGACGGGCTGGCGCGGTGGGAGATCGTCGGGCTGCTTAGCCTGATCCTCTGGTCGCTGATCCTGACCGTGACGGTGAAGTACATCCTCTTCGTGCTGCGCGCCGACAACCGCGGCGAGGGCGGGGTGATGGCGCTGATGGCGCTGGCGCAGCGCACCGTCACCACCGACCGCGGCCGCGCCGTCATCGCGCTGCTTGGCATGGCCGGCGCCTGCCTCTTCTTCGGCGACGGCATCATCACGCCGGCGATCTCCGTGCTCTCGGCGGTCGAGGGGCTGAAGGTGATCTCGCCGGCCTTCGAGGAGGCGGTGATCCCGCTCTCGCTCGGCATCCTGGTCGCGCTCTTCATCGTGCAGTACCGCGGCACCGGCAGCATGGGCCGGGTCTTCGGGCCGATCACGGCGCTCTGGTTCGCCGTGCTCGGCGTGCTCGGCGTGGTCGAGGTGCTGCAGCATCCGGGCGTGCTCGTCGCCTTCTCGCCGCACTACGCCGTCGAGTTCTGCGCGCACTACCGGCTGGCCGCCTTCATCGCCATGGGCTCGGTCGTGCTGGCGGTGACGGGGGCGGAGGCGCTCTACGCCGACATGGGCCATTTCGGCGCGCGGCCGATCCGCATGGCCTGGCTGTTCTTCGTGCTGCCCGCCCTGGCGCTGAACTATCTCGGCCAGGGGGCGCTGCTGCTGTCGAACCCGGCGGCGATCGAGAATCCCTTCTTCCTGCTGGCGCCCGACTGGTTCCGCCTGCCGCTTGTGATCCTGGCGACGGCGGCGACCATCATCGCCAGCCAGGCCATGATCTCGGGGGCCTATTCCATCGCCCGCCAATGCGTGCAGCTCGGCTTCCTGCCGCGCCTCGTCGTGCGCCACACCAGCGAGACCGAGGAGGGGCAGATCTACCTGCCGCAGATCAACACCCTGATGCTGATCGGCGTGGTGATCCTGGTGCTGGAGTTCCGCAACTCCGACAGCCTGGCCGCGGCCTACGGCATCGCCGTGACCGGCACCTTCGTCGCCACCTCCTGCCTGGCGATGCTGGTGTTCCGCCGCCGCTTCGGCTGGCCGCTGCCGGCGGTGCTGGCGGCCTTCCTGCCGCTGCTCGCGCTCGACCTCGTGTTCTTCGCCTCGAACGTGCTGAAGATCCCCGAGGGCGGCTACGTGCCGCTGGTGCTCGGCCTCGCGCTGATGGCGCTGATGACCACCTGGAACCGCGGCCGCGGCCTGCTCTTCGCCCGCTTCCGCCAGGACAGCCTGCCGCTGAAGTCCTTCATCGCCCGGCTGCCGCAGTCGCGCACCATCCGCGTGCCGGGGATCGCGGTCTTCATGACCAGCCAGGCCGACTACCTGCCGGGCGCGCTGCTGCACAACCTCAAGCACAACAAGGTGCTGCACGAGCGCGTGCTGTTCGTGACCGTGCTGAACGAGGACATCCCGCAGGTGCCGGCCGACCGCCGCCGCACCGTCGAGGAGATGGCGCCCGGCATCCACCGCGTGACGCTGCGCTACGGCTTCCAGGAGAGCCCCAACATCCCGCGCGAGCTCGAGGCGCTGCGGGCGGAGGGGATCGCCTTCGACCCGATGCAGGCGAGCTACTTCCTCGGTCGCGAGACGGTGGTGCAGGCCGCGGTGCCGAAGATGTCGCGCTGGCGGCAGTGGCTGTTTACCGTGATGTCGCGCAATGCCGTGCCGGCGACCGAGTTCTTCCGCATCCCCTCCGATCGCGTGGTGGAACTCGGCGTGCGGGTGGCGATCTGAGGCGCGCCGGGGCCCCAAGGGTCGACGCTGGCCGAACCCGGCGGGGCCCGCCGCGTTGCGCCGCGATGGAGGGCAGGATGGAGACGGGGCGATGCCGACGGTGACGCTGGTGCTGTCGGGCGGCCCCGGCTTCCCCTCTGGCAGCGCCGACCACCGCTTCGAGCTCGAGGTGCAGCTGGACGCATCGGGGCAGCTCGACGCGGCGGCCTGGCGCGAGGACCCGAAGCCCTGGCCGGCGCGCCGCTTCCTGCCCGGCCAGCCGATGCGGACGGGCGATGTGCAGCTCGACGCCGAGACCGGCTGGTGGATCCGCCTCGCTGCCGTGGGCGAGCAGCCGGAGGAGAGCGAGCCCCTGGTCAGCGCCGGCGTGCTGCGCCCCGGCGAGCACGTGACGCTGCGCGCCGCGGACGGGCGCGACTATGCCTGGCGGGTGGTGAGCGTCGCCTGAGCGGCCCGCGGCGCCGCGCTTGCACCGGGCCGCCGCGGGCGGCAGGCTTCCGCCAAAGCCCCGGAGGAAGCGATGCCCGACACCCATGCTGCGGCCGCGCGGCCCGTCCTGCCGCCAGGCCCGATCACCGGCCCCGCCGCCTGGACCGGCGCCGGGATGGCGGCGCGCAGCGAGGCATGGCTGCACGCGCTCTCCGAGCCGGAACTGGCCGAGCTTGCCGCCGCGGTGGCCGCCCACAAGGCCGGCGGCCGTGCCATGGGGGAGATCACGGCGGAGAGCTTCCGCCTGCCGACCCTCGGCCCCCGCCTCGCGCGCATCCTCGCGGACCTGATGGAAGGCAAGGGCTTCGCCGTGCTGCGCGGCCTGCCGGTGGAGCGCTGGGGCACCGAGGACAGCGCCATCGCCTACTTGGGCATCGGCGCGCATTTCGGCAGCTTCCGCAGCCAGAACGCCCGGGGCCACCTGCTGGGCCACGTCAAGGACCTCGGCTTCGACATCAAGGATCCCAAGGTCCGCTACTACCAGACGACGAAGGAGCTGGAGTACCACACCGACAGCTGCGACATCGTCGGCCTGCTCTGCCTGCGGACGGCGAAATCCGGCGGTGCGAGTCGCATCGTCTCCTCGACCACGCTCCACAACGAGATGCTGCGGCGCCGACCGGACCTGGTGGAGCAGCTCTTCCACGCCTTCCCCACCGACCGCCGCGGCGAGATTCCGCCGGGGATGCTGCCCTGGTTCGAGGTGCCGGTCTTCTCCTGGCACGAGGGCCGGCTGACGGCGATCTACTCCGGACAGTACATCCGCAGCGCGCAGGCGAATTTCCCGCAGTGCCGCCGCCTGACCGCGGCGGAGCACGAAGCGCTCGACATGCTGGATGCGCTCGCCAACGACGCCGCGCTGAACCTCGAGATCGAGTTCCGCCCCGGCGACATGCAGTTCCTGCACAACCACCAGATCTTCCACAGCCGCACGGATTTCGAGAACTGGCCGGAACCCGAGCGCCACCGCCACCTGCTGCGGCTCTGGCTCGCGCCGAAGGGTGGGCGGCCGCTGCCGCCCGCCTTCGCGCAGCGCTACGGCAGCCTGACGCCGGGCGACCGCGGCGGCATCGTCGTCAAGGACACGGTGCTCACCTTCACGCTGGACCCGGCCTGATGCGCCGCCGCCTGCTGCTCGCGGCCGCCGCGCTCGCCGCACCCGCCGCCGTCGCCCGCGCCCAGGACGCCGCGGCCGAGTGGCCCTCGCGCCCGCTCCGCCTCGTCGTGCCCTACCTGCCGGGCGGCATCCTCGACGCCATCGCGCGGCTGATCGCCGAGCCGCTGCAGCGCCACCTCGGCACGACGCAGCCGATGGTGGTGGAGAACCGTGCCGGCGCCGGCGGCAATGTCGGCACCGCCGTGGTGGCGCGGGCGCGCGGCGATGCGCATACCGTCCTCGTCGGCAACAGCGGGCCGCTCTCGATCAACCCGGCCCTCGCGCGCGCCCTGCCCTTCGACCCGCAGCGGGATTTCCAGCCCGTGGCGCTGGCGGCGACGACGCCGCTGGTGCTGACCGTGCCGGCGGCCGCGCCGCACCGCACCGTGGCCGAGTTCCTCGCCTGGGCGCGCGCGCAGGGGCGCGCCGTGCCCTACGGCACGCCGGGGGTGGGCACGCCGCAGCACATGGCGACCGAGCTCCTGCGGCTGCGCGCGGGCTTCGAGGCGGTGCAGGTGCCCTACCAGGGCAGCGCGCCGGTCATCACCGCCATGCTGGCCGGCGACATCGCCTTCGCCATCGAGAACCAGGCGCTGGTGCTGGGCCAGGTGCGCGCCGGCACCCTGCGCGCGCTGGCCGTCACCACGCCCCAGCGCAGCGCCGAGCTGCCCGATGTGCCGACGATGCAGGAGGCGGGGCAGGAGGGCTATGCCGTGCGCGGCTGGTACGGGCTGCTGCTGCCGGCCGGCGTGCCCGGCGCCATCGTGCAGAAGCTCAACCAGGCGGCGCGCCTGGCGCTGCGCGAGCCGGCGGTGGCCGAGCGACTGGCGAGCTTCGGCTCGCCCTATGTCGCCGGCTCCGCCGAGGACTTCGCCACGCTGATCGCCGAGGACATCGCGCGCTGGCGCGACGTCGCGCAGCGGGCGCGGATCGTGATCGAGTAGCACCGGGGGAACGCCCGGGGGGTCAGCCGACGCCGCGCAGCAGCCCGCGCAGCAGGAAGGCCAGCATGCCCGTCGCGGCGACCCCCGCCGCCCAGAGCGCCAGGAACCACAGCAGGCGGCGGGCGCGCGGGGTCAGTGGTAGCCCGCCCCCGCCCTGACCTTGCCGCGAAACAGCCAGTAGACATAGGCGGTGTAGGCCAGGATCACCGGGATCAGCACCGCCGCGCCGACCAGCAGGAACAGCTGCGATTCGCGCGGCGCTGCGGCGTCCCAGATCGTCAGCTCCGGCGGCACCATCATCGGCCAGAGCGAGATGCCGAGCCCGAGATAGGAGAGCAGGAAAAGCCCGAGCGCGCAGAGGAAGGGAATGCCGTCGCGCCAGACCATGCGCCGCTCCTCGGTGGGGGTCTCGGCCGGTGCCGCGCCCTCGGCCTCGGCCAGCGCGCGGAACAGCCGCCAGGCGAACAGCACCACCAGCACCGGCACCGGCAGGGCCAGCAGCATCCAGGGCAGGCTGAACCAGCGCTCGCGGAACTCCGGCTGCAGGAAGGGCATGATCAGGCTGACGAGGACGATGAAGAGCAGCGTCAGCACGCCGAAGCCGCGCGCCAGGCCGCGCATGCGCGCCTGCAGCGCGTCCTCGGTCTTCCAGTAGAGCCAGCAGGCGCCGAGCAGCCCGTAGCCCGCCACCACGGCGAGGCCGGTCAGCACCGAGAAGGGCGTCAGCCAGTCCCACCAGCCGCCGGCATAGGCGCGGTCCTCCACCGCGATCCCCTGCACGAAGGCGCCGACCGCGATGCCCTGGGTGAAGCCCGCCACCACGCTGCCGCCCGAGAAGCTGCCGTCCCAGAAGCGGCGCTGGCTCCGCGTATCGGCGCGGAAGCGCATCTCGAAGGCGACGCCGCGGAAGATCAGCGCCAGCAGCATCACGATCAGCGGCATGTAGAGCGCCGGCAGGATGGTGGCGTAGGCCAGCGGGAACACCGCCAGCAGCCCGCCGCCGCCCAGCACCAGCCAGGTCTCGTTGCCGTCCCAGACCGGGGCCACGGAGTTCACCGCGACGTCGCGATCCTCCTTCGCCGGCATCCAGGGAAACAGGATGCCGACGCCGAGGTCGAAGCCGTCCATGCAGACATAGAGGAAGACCGCGGTGGCGATCAGCAGGGCCCAGATGGTGGCGATGGTCTCGGCGGACATCGGGCCTACTCCGCCGCCGTGGTGGGCCGCGCCTCGGCGACGCGGTCGGGCGCGACGGCGGGCGCGGGGGTGATGCCGGCGGTGCGGATCGGCGGCTCGCGCTCGGGCCCCGTCTCGTGCGGGAACGGCGTGTGGCCGAAGAGGCGGAACAGGTACCAGGTGCCGGCGCCGAAGACGATGAAGTAGACCACGACGAACATCGCCAGCGAGGTCGCCACCGCCGGCGCGGCGATCGGCGAGACGCTGTCGGCGGTGCGCAGCAGGCCATAGACGGTGAAGGGCTGGCGCCCGACCTCGGTGGTGATCCAGCCGAAGGTCACGGCGATCAGCCCCGAGGGCCCCATGGCGATCGCCCAGCGCAGGAACCAGGGCGTGACGTAGAGCCGCCGCTTCCACCGCAGCCAGAGCCCGACGAAGCCGAGCGCGATCATCAGCAGCCCCATCGCCACCATGATGCGGAAGGCGAAGAAGACGAGCGCGACCTTGTCCGGCCGATCCTCGGGCGGGAAGTCCTTCAGCCCGCGCACCTCGCCATCCGGGTCGTGCACCAGGATGATGCTGCCGAGATAGGGGATCGCCACCTGCAGCCGCGTCTCCTCGCGCGCCATGTCGGGGATGCCGAAGAGGATCAGCGGCGCGCCGCGCTGCGTCTCCCAGTGCCCCTCCATCGCGGCGACCTTCTGCGGCTGGTAGCGCAGCGCCCAGAGGCCCTGCATGTCGCCGAAGAAGGCCTGGGCCGGCGCCACCGCCACCGCCATCCACATCGCCATGGAGAACATGATCCGCGCGCGCGGGTTGAGCTCCGCCGCCGTGGCGTGCGGTCGGGCCTGGCGCTCCCGCAGCAGGTGCCAGGCGGCCACCGCGCCCACGATCATCGCCGTGGTCAGGTAGGCGCCGGTGATGGTGTGCAGGTAGCGGAAGGGGAAGGAGGGGTTGAAGATGATCGCCCACCAGTCCGCCGGCAGGAAGCGGCCGTCCGGGGACATCGTGAAGCCTGCCGGCGTGTGCATCCAGGAATTGGCCGAGAGGATCCAGAAGCCCGAGAGCAGCGTGCCGAAGGCGACGAGGCAGGTCGCCAGGAAGTGCAGCCCGCGGCCGACGCGCCCGAGGCCGAACAGCATCACGCCGAGGAAGCCGGCCTCGAGGAAGAAGGCGGTCAGCACCTCGTAGCCCATGATCGGCCCCATGACGGGGCCCACCTTGTCGGAGAAGGCCGACCAGTTGGTGCCGAACTGGTAGGACATGACGATGCCGCTGACCACGCCCATGGCGAAGGCGACGGCGAAGACCTTCAGCCAGTAGCGGAAGACGTCGAGGTAGACCTCCTTCCTCGTCCAGAGCCAGAGCCCCTCGAGCACCGCCAGGAAGCTCGCCAGGCCGATGGTGAAGGCGGGGAAGAGGAAGTGGAAGGTGACGGTGAAGGCGAACTGGAAGCGCGCGAGGTCGAGCGCGCTCGGGAAGGCGTCCCACGGCATCGGCTTGTCCCTGGCTCCCGGCGCGGTGCAGCTTGCCGGCAGGCGCGGCGCAGCAAGCGTGCCAATCGCGCGGGGCCGGGTCACGACGGCGCGACCTTGCGCCCCGTCGCGGTTGCAACATTAAGAAGTGTCAGGCCGCGACCTGCAAGGCGGCCGGCGGCGTCTCCGCCCGCACCTCCTGCACCCCGATCACCTGGCCGAGGTTGCCCGCCACCAGCGCGACCATGCCGGCGGGCATGGCGTGCAGGCGCAGCTCGGCGCGCATGATGCCGGCGGTGGCATCGCGCGTGGCGTGCACCGCATCGGGGACGAGGTCGCGCTTGGCCAGGGGTTCCAGCAGGCGGCTCAGCAGGCCGGGCGAGGCCTCGGCGAGGACGAGGAAACGCGCGGCGACGGGCGCGTCGGGACTGGGGTCGGACATGGGGAAGGCTCCGGTGCGGACGGGCGCGGGGTGGGCAGGCGGGTGATCCCGGGCGTATGGCGCGCCGCACCCGCGGCGCGGCTCAGGCGGCCGGGCCGGTAATTCGCGCGCAGAGAGTCCGCAGACGGAGCATGGCCAAGGCCTACCGCAACCGCCGCCACGGGGGAAGCGCGGCAGGCGCATGGCGGCCGCCCGCGGGGGCCAGGCCGCGGCGGCGGGGCGCTATCCCGGCGGCCAGCGCCAGGAGGGCAGGCGCAGCAGCGGCAGCCCGCCCAGGCTGAGTGCGCGCTGTTCCAGCACCACCGGCACCTCCAGCTGCGGCGGTCCGCCCTCGGGCGGGGAGCGCTGCATCATGGCCAGCAGCAGCTGCGCCGCGGCCGCCTCGCGCCGCCCGACCATGCCCGCGGTCTGCGCCGCGCGGAGCACGGCCGGCGCGCCCGCCAGGCGCAGCGTGCCC
>CAYNYQ010000216.1:0-8156 GCA_964401305.1 uncultured Acetobacteraceae bacterium
ACCATCCGGACGTGCGCGCCGCGCGCGGGCGGCTGGCGGAGGCCGAGCGCGCCGTCGGCGGCGAGACCGCGCGCGTGGTGCAGGCGCTGGATGCCGAGGCGCGCGCCGCGCGCGCCCGCGTCGGCAGCCTCGAGCGCGCGCTGCGCGAACAGGAGGGGCGGGTCAACGAGAACCAGGGCGCCGAGATCCAGCTCGCCGCGCTGGAGCGCGAGGCCGAGGCCAGCCGCAGCCTGCTGCGCGCCGTGCTCGAGCGCAGCCAGCAGACGGTCAGCCAGACCGCGATCGAGAAGGCCGATGCGCGCGTGCTCTCGCCGGCCACGCTGCCGCTCTCGCCGAGCTTCCCCAAGGTCCCGCTCTTCGTCGGCGCGGCGCTGGCGCTCGGGCTGCTCTTCGGTCTGCTCGTGGTGTGGTTCCTCGAGCAGGCCGACAGCACGATCCGCAGCGGCGACGAGGTGCGCAGCGCGTTGAACCTGCCCTGCCTCGCGCTGGTGCCGATGATCCGCCGCGGCCTGCTCGGGCGGCACCGGGTGGAGGACTACGTGGTGCGCAAGCCGCTCTCGCCCATGGCCGAGAGCATGCGCACGCTGCGCGCGACGCTCTGGCTCGGCGCCGAGCCGCCGCGGGTGATCGTCATCACCGCCGCGCGCCCCGGCGAGGGCAAGACCACCACCTCCGTCGCGCTCGCCCGCTCGGCCGCGATGAACGGCGAGCGCGTGCTGCTGATGGACTGCGACGTGCGCCAGCCCTCCCTCGGGCGCGCCTTCCGCTGCGAGGGGGCGGCCGGCATCACCGACCTGCTGCTCGGCCAGGCCGTGCTCGAGCGCATCATCCGGCGCGACCACCTGACGACGCTCGACTACATCCCGGCGGGTGCGGCGGAGATCCACTCCCTCGGCCTCTTCATGTCGGAGGCGATGGCCGGGCTGCTGGACCGCGTCCGCCGCGACTACGACCTGATCGTGCTGGACGCGCCGCCGGCGCTGGCCATGGCCGATGCGCGGGTGGTGGCCCGCCTTGCCGATGCCACGGTCCTGTGCGTGAAGTGGCGCGACACCCCGCGCTCGGTCGTGCGCAACTCCCTCGGCCTGCTCGAGGACGCGCATGCCCGCGTGGTCGGGGCCGCGCTGACGCAGGTCGATGCCCGGGTGCACGGGCGCTCCGGCTACGCCGACGCGGAGGTCTACCACCCCCGCTACGGCGGCTATTTCCGGGAATAGGCCCGGCCGGCCGCCGCGGCGCTGCAGGAGGCGCATCGTGGCCCGCTATCTCGTCACCGGCGGCGCCGGCTATGTCGGCAGCCATCTCGTGCAGGCGCTCGTCGACCGCGGCGACGCCGTCGTCGTGCTCGACGACCTGCGTCAGGGCCACCGCGCCGCGATCCCGCCGGGGGTCGAGCTCGTCGTCGCCGACCTCGCCGACGCCGGGGCCCTGGCGGAGGCCTTCGCCGCCTGGCGCTTCGACGCCGTCTTCCACTTCGCCGCGCTCTCCCTCGTCGGCAAATCGATGCGCGACCCGGCGCGCTATTTCGTCGAGAACATCGGCAACAGCCTGCGCCTGGCCGATGCCGCCGCCCGCGCCGGGTGCCTGCGCTTCGTGCTCTCCTCCACCGCCGCGCTCTTCGGCGACCCCGAGCGCGTGCCGATCGACGAGGAGGCGCGGCTCGCCCCCACCAACCCCTATGGCGAGAGCAAGCTGATGGTCGAGCGCGCGCTCGACTGGATGGGGCGCATCCATGGCCTGCGCTCGGCCTGCCTGCGCTACTTCAACGCCGCCGGCGCCGATCCCGCCGGCCGCATCGGCGAGGACCACGAGCCCGAGACGCACCTCGTGCCGCTGGCGATCGGCGCCGCGCTCGGCACCCGACCGCCGCTGACCGTCTTCGGCGACGACTACCCGACGCCGGACGGCACCTGCATCCGCGACTACATCCATGTGAGCGACCTCGCCGACGCGCACATCCGCGTGCTGGACCGACTCGCGGCGGGCAGCTGCCGCTACAATCTCGGCACCGGTACGGGATATTCGGTGAAGCAGGTGATCGAGGCGGTGGAGCGCATCGGCGGGCGGCCCGTGCCGCATGCCTACGGGCCGCGGCGCGCCGGGGATCCGGCGGTGCTGGTGGCGACCTCGGCGCGGCTGCGCGCCGAGACCGGCTGGGCGCCGCGCTTCGGCACGCTCGACGACATCGTGCGCACCGCCTGGGCCTGGCACGCGGCGCATCCGCGCGGCTACGACGACCGGGCGACACCGCCTCCATGAGCGGGACGCCGGCCGAGGCCCTGTTCCGGTCCGGCATGGCGGGCCGGTGGCGGGCCTGGCCGGCGGCCCGGCCGCTATCCCGGGGGGCGGGGCGGACCCTGTCGCCCGCGGCGCTGGCCGCGGCGGCGCTGCTGCTGGCCTGGCCGGCCGCCTGGAACGGCTATCCGCTGGTCTTCGCCGATACCGGCACCTATCTCGGCCAGACCCTGCTGCTCTACCTCGGCTGGGACCGGCCGCCCTTCTACAGCCTGTTCCTCTTCGCCACGCATTGGCGCCTCTCGCTCTGGCTGCCGGTGCTGGTGCAGGCGCTGGTGGCCGCGCACCTGCTCGGCCTGGTGCTGCGGGTGCAGGGGCTTGGCGGGCCGGGGCCGCTGCTGGCGGCTTGCCTCGCGCTTTCGGCGCTGACCAGCCTGCCCTGGCTGGCGGCGCAGCTGATGCCCGACCTCTTCACCGGCGTGCTCGTCCTCGCGCTCTGGCTTCTCGGCTTCCGGGCGGCGCTGCTCCGGCGCGGCGAGCGGCTCTGGCTGATGCTGCTGGCCGCCGGGTCTGTGGCCATGCACCAGAGCCACATCCCGCTCGCTTTCGGCCTGGTGCTGCTGGGCGCCGCGCTGCTGCTGCCGCGCGCCCTGGCCGGGCACCGGCGCACGGCGCTGTTCGCGGTGCTGCGCATGCTGGTGCCGGTGCTGCTGGCGGCGCTGGCGATCCTTTCGATGAACCTGGCGGCGCATCACCGCTTCGGCCTCTCGCCCTATGGCAGCGTCTTCCTGGCGACGCGCCTGATCTACGACGGGCCCGGGCGCGCGCACCTGGCGCGCGCTTGCGCCGCCGGCGCGCCGCTGGCGATCTGCGCTGCGCAGGAACGCCTGCCGCCCCATCACAACGCCTTTCTCTGGTACCCGGACAGCCCGCTCTACCGTGCGCTCGGCGGGCCGAAGGCCTGGAGCGGCGAGGCGCGCGCCATCGTGCGCGGCACGCTGGCCGAGGCGCCGGGCGCGGTGGCGGCGGCGATGCTGCGCAACGCGCTGGCGCAGCTTGGCCGGATGCGCACCGGCGACGGGCTCGAGCCCTGGCCGGACCTGCCCGGCCCGGCGCCGCTGATCGCGCGGACCTTCCCGGCCGAGCTCGAGTCCTTCCAAGCAGCGCGCCAGCAGCTGGGATGGCTGCGGGCGGAGGCGGAGGCGCTCGGCGTGCTGCATGTCGCGCTCGCCGCGATCGGCGCGCTGGCGCTGCTGGGGCTCCTCGCGCGACGCCTGGGGGCCCGGCGCGACCTGCCCGGCGCGGCGCTCGGGCTCTTCGTGCTGGCCGCGATGCTGGGCAATGCCGCGGTGACGGGCGCACTCTCCGGCCCGGCGCATCGCTACCAGGCGCGGCTCTCCTGGCTGCTGGTGCTGGCGCCGGCTGCCATCGCCCTGCCGCCGCTGCTCAGTCGGTCATCCGGTCGAGCGGCCGCAGCCGCCGCAGCACCAGGATCTTCAGCAGCATCGGCAGGAAGAGCCCCGCCAGGGTGAGCAGGATGGCGTGCGCCCAGAAGGCGTCGGCGGTCCAGCCGAGCCCGGCCCTGATCAGCAGCGCCTTCGTGCCGCCGATCGCCAGGGTGTTGAACAGGTAGATCGCCATGGCGAAGCCGCCGAGCAGGAGCGGCCAGCGCCAGCGCGCCACCGGCGCCAGCCGCACCAGCCCGTGCAGCGCCGGGATCGCCAGCAGGCCGCAGGCCAGCATGCCCCAGCGCCCCGGCAGCAGCCCCGCCTCCGCCGCCGCCATGGCCAGGCCAAAGAGCGCCCACCACAGCAGGATCCGCGCCTCGAACAGCGGCAGCAGCCGCGCCTCGCGCGCCGCGACCCAGAGGCCGGCGGCGAAGAAGATGAAATGCCCGGCCAGCCGGTCGAGGTAGAGCACCGGCGGCAGCCCGGCCGCCAGCAGCCCGAGGCCGAGCAGCACGAGCCCGCCCGCGCCGATGCCGGCCCGCAGCAGCGGCACCGCCAGCAGCGTCGCCAGGAAGAGCACCGCGAGGTACCAGATCGTCACCGCGGGGCTCTGCGCCGTGCTCCAGAACAGGTCGCGCAGCCCGCCGGCGAGGCCATCGGGCGGGTTGTCGACGTGCAGCAGCGGCTGCGCCGCCAGCTTGGCCGCCAGGATCAGCAGGCCGAGCAGGACGAAGGGCACCAGCAGCCGCTGCGCGCGCCGCCGCAGCAGGCCGGGCCAGGCGGCGGGCGGCGTGGCGGCGGCGCCGCTCAGCACGAGCACGGTGCCGCTGAGATAGAGGAAGAAGGGCATGTGGAAGCGGTAGATCGCCTGGCGCAGCGGCTCGTACCACTCGACGCCGGGCGGTGCCTCCCGCGCCACAATGTGGCCGAGGACGACGAGCAGGATGGCGATGCCCTTGGCGCGCTCGAGGTCGGGGCGGCGGTCGCGCCCGGCGGCGCCGGCCCCGGGCATGGCGTGCGGCGCCTCGGGCATCGTCAGGCGCGCAGCGGGCGGCGCTGCCCGTGGTGGAACGCCAGGGCCGCGGCCCGGCGCGCGCCCGCGTCCTCCTGCTCGAGCCGGAGCCGGGCGAGGGCGGCGGCGAAGAAGCCGAACTGCATCACCGCCGTGCTGGCGATCAGCGTGTTGTCGAAGCCGCTGTGCAGCAGCGCGGCGGCCAGCGCCGCGCGCAGCACCAGCCTCTCGGTCGGCGGTGCGTCGCGCGTGCCGCCCCAGATCCAGGCGATGATGGAGATGAAGATCAGCGCGCAGCCGATGATGCCGGCATCGACGGCGAGGCGCAGGTACTCGTTGTGCGCGGCGTTGCTGCCGAGCAGCCGGATCAGCGGGTCCTCGGGGTCGACGATCAGCTTGCCGGCGCCGAGGCCGAAGCCGAAGAGCGGCCGCGCCTCGATCGCCTCGAGGAAGAAGGGCCAGATCAGGTCGCGGCCGGAGAAGTTGAACTGCCCGCCCTCGCCGAAGAAGCGGTCCATCGCCACCAGCAGCGCGAGGCCGACCAGCAGCAGCCCAGGCACCATGGCGATCATCGCGAGATCGACCTTGCGGCGCAGCGGGAAGACGTTGGGGCCCGAGAGCAGGAAGACCAGCGCGAGGAACAGCGCCACGGCCGCGAAGGGCGCGCGCGCCTGCGTCGCCAGCAGGATCATCAGGTTGAGCGCGCCGACGATCAGCCAGGCGGGGCGGAAGCCGCGCAGGTATTCCAGCACGGCGGCGAAGGTCGCGGTGACGCAGAAGCCGGCGAGGAAGGGCGCCGAGTGCAGGCCCTGGAAGCGGCCGAAGCGGTCCGCCAGCGGGTACCAGCCCACCAGCTGCGCCACGAGGCCGCCGAGCGCGCTGATGATGGGCACGAAGGCCGCACCGCGCACCAGCGCCTGCCACACGCTGCGCGGCGCGCGGGCCAGGCCGAGCGCGAAGGGCGCGGCGGAGCCGATGAAGCTGCGCACCATCTCCGTCGTGCCCACCACCTCGCCCATCGGCAGGATGGCGATGCTCATCGCGGCGATGCCGGCGAAGGCGAGGAACGGCCAATTGATGGATCGCGCCGGCCCGTAGCGGAGTATCAGCACGGCGGTGAGCGCGTAAGGCACCACCTTGACCACGGCGGCGCCGAGCGCCGCCACGCCGTCGCCCGCGCCGCCGGCGCGCAGCGCGGTGTCGAGCTGGATGTCGAGGCCGAGACCGTAGACCAGCACCAGCCCCGCGACCAAGGCGACCGGAACTTGATAGAGCGCGAGACCGAGCGGCACGAGCACCAGCAGCGGCAGGACCAGCATGGTCCGCTCGGGCGCCAGCAGGGCGACGAGCATGAGCCCCGCCGCCCCGCCGAGGGCGGCGAGGATGCCGAGGAGATCCGTCCCGCCGATGCGCATGCGCGGGGCTTGTCCCATGCGGCGGCGGCGCCCGCCAAATCAGCCCTGCGTCAGGTGGTGCCCGCCGCGCCGCGGCTCGCCGCGCTCACGCGGCTGCGCTTCGGGCTGATCGCCTGGGTGGTGCTCTACCATCTCGACCTGACGCTCGGCGTCAGCGCGGGGTTCCCGGCCGCGGCGCCGCTGCTGCGCGCCGGCTATCTCGGCGTCGACGGGTTCTTCCTGCTCTCGGGCTTCGCGCTCTGGCTCGGCTATGCGCACCGGCCGCCGCGCGGGGGGCAGGCGATCGCAGCCTTCCTGGTGCGGCGGATGAGCAAGATCTGGCCGCTGCATGTCGTGGCGTTGCTCGGGCTGGCGGCGGTGGTGGGGCTCGCCGTCGCCGCCGGCGTGACGATCCGCGACCCGCAGCGCTTCAGCGCCGAGGGCTTCGTGCTGCAGCTGCTGCTGCTGAACGCCTGGGAGACGATGGACCAGCATGTCTGGAACTACCCCTCCTGGGCGCTCTCGGCCGAATGGGCGGGCTATCTCGCCTTCCCCTGGGTCCTGCGCGGCGTGCTCGGGGTGCCGCGCGCGGCGGTGCCGGTGCTGGCCGCGGCGGCGCTGCTGGGCCTCGGCGCGCTCGCCGCGAGCGTCCCGCCGGTGGGGCTGAACCACACGCTCCATCTCGGCCTGCTGCGCTTCGGCCTGGAATTCACCCTCGGCCTCGCGCTCGGCCGGCTGGCGGGGGAGGGGCGGCTGCCGCCGCGGCCGGTGACGCTGCCGCTGGCCGGGCTGGGCCTCACGGCGGGGCTGGCGCTCGATCTCGATGCGGTCGTGGTGGCCGGGCTGGCAGCGTTGATCGCCGGGCTCTGGCAGGGCGGGGCCACGGCAGCGCCGGCGGCGCGGCCGGACCTGCTGGAGCGGCTCGGCGAGGCCTCCTTCGGCGTCTACCTCTGCTGGGTCTTCATCGAGGCCGCGCTGGTCGGGGTGCTGCGCGTGACGGCGCCGGACCTCGGCGCGCGGGTCGGGCTGCTGGTGCTGGGGTTCCTGGCCTGCCTCGGCGCCGGCTGGCTGGCCTGGCGCCTGGTCGAGCTGCCGGCGCAGCGGCTGATCCTGGCCCGCTGGGCGGGGCGCGAGGCCCGGGCGGCGGCGCGCCTGGCCTGAGCCCCGGCGGCGGCTCAGCCCGCCAGGGCGCCGCGCAGCTCGGGCCGCGGCTGCGGCGAATCCCCGGCCTGCAGCCGCCACCAGCCGCCATGCGTGATCGCCCAGAGCGCCACCGGCAGGCCCAGCGTGCGCAGCACCGGCAGGCTGGCCCGGAGGTCGCCGGCCAGCGCCGCGGCGTCGGTGCGGTGGGCATGGGCGCCGCCGAGCTCGCTGACCAGCACGGGCAGGCCATGCCGGTCCCGCCAGGCGGCGACGCGGCCGAAGCGCTGGCGCACCGCCTCCGCATCGCCGGCCTCGTAGTCGTGCACCTCGGCGACCGTCGCCGGGTCGGCGGGCGGCGTCGCCGCCAGCAGCGAGCGCCAGCTGCACCATTCATGCCCGCCCCACATCAGCAGGTGGCGCGGCGCGGCCTGGCGCAGCGCGGCCAGCAGCCGGTCGCGCACCGGCTGCCAGGTCGCGGCATCGGGGAAGGCGGGCTCGTTCAGCGGCGCGAGCACGACCCGGGCGGGGTCGGTGCGGGCGGCGAAATGCCCGGCGCGGGTGGCGAAGGCGGCCCAGGCCCGCCCGTCCCAGGGCCGGCCGTGGTGGTAGGCATCGGCCAGGCCGAGCAGCACCGGCAGGCCGGCCGCGTTCGCATCCGCGACCGCTTCGGCGAATTGCCGCAGGATGTCGGGGGAATCGCCGGTCTGCGCGATGTCGGGCAGGAAGAGCCGGGCGTGGTCGAAGCCCGCGGCCCGGAAGTCCCGCCACCAGCCCGGGCCGAGCCGCCGGGCGCGGTTGTCGCGGGCGATCGGGTACCAGCGCTCGAGATTGGCGCCGAGGCGGAGCCCGGCGAGCTGCCGACGCAGCGCCTCGGCCCCGGCGCCGGCCGCGCCGGGGGCGGCACCGCCGAGCAGCGCGCCCGCC
>CAYNYQ010000217.1:0-2012 GCA_964401305.1 uncultured Acetobacteraceae bacterium
ACCATCATCGTCGGCGGCGGCTCGGCGGGCTCCGTCCTCGCGCAGCGGCTCTCGGCCCGCAGCGGCAACCGCGTGCTGCTCTGCGAGGCCGGGCAGGACACGCCGCCCGACAAGGTCCCGCCCGAGATCCGCGACAGCTACTCCGGCACCGCCTATTTCGACCCGCGCTTCCACTGGACCGAGCTGAAGGTCACCACGCAGGTCGTCAGCCACAACAACCCCGATGCCGACCGCCCGCCGCTCCGCAAGTACGAGCAGGCGCGCGTGCTCGGCGGCGGCTCCTCGATCAACGGGCAGCTGGCCAATCGCGGCGCGCCGACCGACTACGACGAATGGGCCGCGCGCGGCGCCGAGGGCTGGGGGTGGGAGCAGGTCCTGCCCTATTTCCGGAAGGTCGAGCGTGACCTCGACTTCGACGGCCCCTATCACGGCAGGGAGGGACGGATCCCGGTGCGGCGCATCCCGCGCGAGCACTGGAACGGCCATGCCCTGGCCGTCGCGCGCGCCTTCGAGGAGGCCGGCTACGCGTACCTGCCCGACCAGAACGGCGAGTTCCGCGACGGCTACTTCCCGATCACCATCTCCAATGCCGAGGAGAGCCGCGTCTCGGCCGCCATCGGCTATCTCGACGCCGAGACCCGCAGGCGCCCCAACCTGACGATCAGCACCGAGACGCAGGTCAAGGAGCTCATCTTCGAGGGCAACCGCTGCGTCGGCGTGCGCGCCATGGTGCAGGGGCGCGAGCAGGAGTTCCGCGCCGGGCGGGAGGTGATCCTCTCCTGCGGCGCCATCCATTCCCCGGCGCACCTGCTGCGCGCCGGCATCGGCCCGGCGGGACACCTGCGCGACATGGGAATCGCGGTGCGGGCGAACCTCGCCGGCGTCGGGCAGCGGCTGATGGACCATCCCTCTATCGCGCTCTCCTCCTTCGTGAAGCGCCAGGCGCGGGTGAACGAGCTGACGCGGCGGCACATCCTGGTCGGGCTGCGCTATTCCTCGGACCTGCCCGAGACGCCGAAGGGCGACATGTTCGTCGCCGTGGTGCACAAGTCGGCCTGGCATGCGGTGGGCCGGCAGGTCGGCTCGCTGCTGGTCTTCGTGAACAAGACCTATTCCGAGAGCGGCCAGGTGCGCCTCGCCGGCACGGACTGGCGGACGGAACCGACCGTCGAGTTCAACCTGCTCTCCGACCGGCGCGACCTCGAGCGGCTGATGGAGGGGTTCCGGCGCATGGCGGCGATCCAGCTCAGCGCGCCGGTCGCCGCGGTGACCGCCGACCCCTTCCCCGCCAGCTACAGCGACCGCGTTCGCAAGATCGGCGTGGTGAACACGAAGAACCGCATCCTGACGGAGGTGATCTCGAAATTCCTCGACGGCCCGGCGCCGCTGCGCAGCTGGTTCATCGACAGGTTCGTGATCGAGGGCTTCCGCTTCCGCGAGGTGATGGAGGACGAGGAGGCGCTGGAGGCCTTCATCCGCAAGGCGACGATCGGCGTCTGGCACGCCAGCTGCACCTGCCGCATGGGGGCGGCGGACGACCCGATGGCGGTGACCGACAATGCCGGGCGCGTGCGCGGCTTCGCCGGGCTGCGCGTGGTGGACGCCTCGATCTTCCCCGTGGTGCCCTGCGCGAACACCAACTTCCCGACGCTGATGACGGCGGAGAAGATCGCCGACGCGATCCTGGCGGAGGGATGAAGGACCGGGGTTGATCAGCCCGTGGTCACGCCGCTGTCCACGGGCAGCACCTGGCCCGTGACCTTGGCCGAGAGGTCGGAGGCCAGGTAGAGCACGGTGCGCGCCATCTCCTCGGGCTGGATGAGCCCGAGCCGGTGGTCGCGCTCGAGCTGCGCCAGCGCCGAATTGCCGGCGAGCAGCGACTTGGCGCGCTCGGTCATCGTCACCGAGGGGGCGATGGCGTTCACCCGCACCCGGGCCTCGGCGAACTCCACCGCGAGGCTGCGGGTCAGCGCGGCGACCCCGCCCTTGGCGGCGGTGTAGCAGTCCCGCCC
>CAYNYQ010000217.1:2112-8101 GCA_964401305.1 uncultured Acetobacteraceae bacterium
TCCTCCTCGCGCACGTCGGTCTCGATGGCGATGGCCTCGCCGCCGGCGGCCGTGATGCGCTGTGCGGTCTCCTCCCCGGTCGTGGCGTTGATCTCGGCGATCGTGACGCGCGCCCCCTCCCGCGCGAGAAGCTCGGCCGTGGCCCGGCCGATGCCGGTTCCCGCCCCCGTGACGAAGGCCACCCTGCCCGCCAGCAATCCCGCCATGCCTGTTCCCCCCCTTGGCGGCGGGATCATGCCGTCGCAGGCGAGGGGGCGCCAGAAGCGCCGGGCCGCGGCTGGACGCCGGCAGGCCGGCGGGCCTAGCCTGCCCCGAGGCCCGGACCCGATGCCGGGACGCGGAGGGAGGATCGGTCATGGACGGCACCGTCGAGACGGCCCGCGCGCCGATGAAGCTGGCGATCAGCCGCAAGGCGAACCCGGTCTACAAGGAAGGCCGGCGCGTCTTCTTCAAGTACCGCGACCTCGGCGTGGCCGAGGCCACCGGCGGCGCGATGCGCGCCCAGGTGATGGAGGCCCTCACCGGCATGACCGAGCCCACGGGCTGGCACGTCCACCACTGCCAGGCGCAGTTCGTCTACGTGCTGAAGGGCTGGGTCGACCTCGAATTCGAGGACGGCACCCGCACCCGGCTCGAGGCCGGGGATTCGGTGATGATCCCGGGCGAGATGCGCCACAACGAGTTCGGCACCTCGGACGACGTGGAGATCCTGGAGCTCTCCGTCCCCGGCCCCATGGGCACGACGCCCTGCGACCCGCCGGCTGGCATGAGCCGCTGACCCTGAGCGAAGGAGACGCCCGCATGATCCACGTCATCGCCATCATCACCGCCAAGCCCGGCATGCGGGAGCAGATCCTCGGGCATTTCCGCGCCAACATGCCGGCGGTGCATGCCGAGGCGGGCTGCATCGAGTACGGGCCGGCAATCGACGCCGAGGGCATCGGCCGCTTCCAGACCCCCTTCGGCCCGGACAGCTTCGTCGTCGTGGAGAAGTGGGAGAGCAAGGAACACCTCGCCGCCCACGCCGCCGCGCCGCACATGAAGGCCTATGCGGAGAAGACGAAGGACATGATCGCCAGCCGCGTCATCCACGTGCTCTCCCCGGCGGCGTGAGCGGGGCCGGCCAGGACCCCATCCCCGCTGCGGCGCGCCGCTTCATCGAGACGCGGCGCGTCGCGCACCTCGCCACGGCGGACGCCGCCGGCGTGCCGCAGGTGCAGCCGGTCTGCTTCGCGCTGGCCGGCGACACCGTCTTCATCGCCATCGACGCCAAGCCGAAGCAGGGCCCGCCGGCGCGGCTGAAGCGGCTGGCCAACATCGCCGCCAACCCCGCCGTCGCCATCCTCTTCGACCACTACGACGAGGACTGGACGCGGCTCGGCTGGGTGATGCTGCGCGGGCAGGCGGCGATCCTCGGGGCGGGCGCGCCGGGGCACGACGCGGCGCAGGGCTTGCTGCGCGGGCGCTATCCGCAATATGCCGCCATGGACCTCGCGGGCCTGCCCGTCATCGCCATCCGCATCACCGCCCCGGCCCGGCTCTGGGGCCGGCTGGACGAGGAGGAGCACGCAGCATGAAGACCGGCGTCTTCCACTTCCCGACCGACTATGGGATCGACCCCGCCACGCTCGCCCGGGCGCTGGAGGAGCGCGGCTTCGAGAGCCTCTTCGTCTGCGAGCACACGCATATCCCGGCCAGCCGCCGCTCCCCCTTCCCCGGCGGCGGCGAGCTGCCGAAGCGCTACAGCCACACCCACGACCCCTTCGTGGCCCTGGCCTTCGCCGCCGCCGCGACGACGCGGCTGCGCCTCGGGACAGGTGTCTGCCTGGTGCCGCAGCGCGACCCGATCGTCACGGCCAAGAGCGTCGCCAGCCTCGACCTGCTCTCCGGCGGGCGCTTCGAGTTCGGCATCGGCGGCGGCTGGAACGTCGAGGAGATGGAGAACCACGGCGCGCGCTACGAGACCCGCTTCCGGCTGATGGAAGAGCGGGTGCGCGCCATGAAGGCGCTCTGGACCGAGGCGGAGGCCGCCTTCCAAGGCGAATTCGTGAATTTCGATCCGGTCTGGCTCTACCCAAAGCCGGCGCAGCGCCCGCACCCGCCGGTGCTGCTCGGCGGCGAGACGGACCACACGCTGCGCCGCGTCGTCGCCTTCTGCGACGGCTGGTTCCCCCGCGCGGGGCGGGATTTCGATCCGCACCAGGCCGTGCGGCGGCTGCGCGGCATGGCCGAGGCGAAGGGGCGCGACCCGGCCAGCCTCTCGATCACCGTCTTCCGCGCCCCATCCGACGCGGCGGCGTTGGAGGCCTACCGCGCCGCCGGGATCGACCGGGTGCTGCTCGAGGTGCCGGACCTGCCGGCGGACGAGATTCTCCGCCTGCTCGACCGCCTCGCCCCGCTGGCCCGGGGGGGCTGAGCCGGGGGCGCCGCCCGACCCTTCTTCCGCGCCGCGACCGGGCGGGCCGCTCTGGCCCTGATCGCCCGCCGACCGTAACGTCACCTTCGCCACCCTGCGGTCGAAGGGGCCTGGCATGTCGATCGCGGGGGGGCAGTGGCGCATGGCGCCGAGACGCTGGGCAGGCCTGAAGCTGGCGGCGCGGGCTGTGGCCATTCTCGCCGCCGTGGGGCTCTCGGTGGTCGCCTCGGACCCCGATATCGACGCGGCGCTGGGCCATACGGAGGAGTTCGTCCTCTGGACCTGGGTGGCGCTGCTCTTCCTCGACTGGGGCTGGTCGGCGCGGCTGGCCGCGCGCAGCGGCGCCGGGGCGCTGTCCTACCTGGCCTCGGCGAACGGCATCATCGATCTCGTCAGCGCCATCGCCGTGCCGCTGGCCTGGCTCGCCGGCGCAAGGGAGGCGGGACTCTGGCTCTTCGGCGCGATCTGGCTGCTGAAGCTGATCCCGGCCTCGCCCAAGCTGACCCGCCTCGCCCGCGTGCTGCAGCGTGAGGCGGGGTCGCTCGCCGCGGTCGGGGTGATCTTCACCATCCTGCTCTTCGGCTCCGCCGCGGCACTCTACGGGCTCGAGGGCGCCGACCAGGCGGAGGCCTTCGGCACCATCCCCCGCGCCCTCTGGTGGGCGATCAATACGGTCACCGGCGTCGGCATCGAGGCGGTGCCGGAGACGGTGGTCGGCCGCGTCGTCGCCGGCGCGCTGATGGTGGTCGGCCTCGGCGTCTTCGGCCTGTTCGCCGGCATCCTGGCCAGCGGGTTCAGCGCGGAAGTGCGGCGCGAGGAGTTCCTCGGCGCCTGGGAGCTGGTCTCCCGCGTCTCCTTCCTCAAGGCGCTGGGGCCGGCGGCGATCGCCGACCTCGCCGGCTCGCTCCGGCGCATGAGCGTGCCGGAGAACACCGTGATCGTCCGCCGCGGCCAGCGCGGCGAGTGCATGTATTTCGTCGCCGAGGGCGAGGTCGAGGTGCAGCTGCCGAACGGCACGGTGGCGCTCGGCGAGGGCAGCTTCTTCGGCGAGCTCGCGCTGCTCGAGGGCGGCAACGGCCTGCGCTCGGCGACGGTGCGCTGCACCCGCCCGGCGCTGCTGCTGGTGCTCGACGTCGCCGATTTCCGCGCGCTGCTGGCGCGCTACCCCGCGCTCGCCTCGACCGTGGAGGAGGAGGCGGCCCGGCGCCGCGTGGCCTGACCGGGCGAACTCCCCGGCCGATCCAACGGGCGCTCCTTCGCAAGGTTCGACCGGTTCGCTGCCGCGCGGGCGCGGCGCCGGATCGCCCGGGCCTCAGTCGCGCAGCCGCCCGGCAAGCTCCAGGGAGACCAGCCGCGCCAGCAGCACCGTGGTGAACAGGGTCCCCGTGATCACCTGCAGCATCGCCAGGGACCGCGCCACCGGATGCACCGGCACGATATCCCCATAGCCCGTGGTGGTCAGGGTGATGACGCTGAAGAAGAGGAACTCGCCGGAGCGTGTCGTCGACGGCATCGGCACCCCGCCGCGCTCGAAGGCACCGGGCGCGAGGGCGTTCACCGCGTCGTAGGCGCTGGCAAAGATCAATCCCACCAGCAGGTAGGCGGCCAGCGCGCCCTCGATCCGCCGCAGCGTCACGCGGCCCGGCGCGAAGGTCTGGCGCAGGATCGCCGCCGCCAGCAGCGACAGGCTGAGCATCGCGCCCGCATCCCCGATCACCGCCGGCGCGTCGCCCGTGCTGCCCAGCGCCGGGCCCTGCATGGCGACGCCGGCCAGGATCACGGGCGTCATGATCCGCCGGGTGCGCCGGGAAAGCCCGTCCAGGGCGGCGACGCCGGCCAGGATGACCAGCAGCATCGCCCAGATCATGCCGTGCAGGGGCAGGATGCCCATGTCGACCAGCGGCTTGGCCACCAGCACCATCAGCAGCAGGGTCACCAGCAGGGGGTGCAGCGCGTGCTCTCCACGGGGCAGGAGGCGCCACCCGCGGGCGTCTGCGCCGACCGGCTCCGTCATCTCCATGCCGGCCCCCGGCCGCAGACGCGTGGGCGCGCGCCGGCACGGCGGCGTTGCGCGGGCGGCGGGGCGTGCCGTGCCGGCCCGAGGGGATCGAACAGGCCCCGGTGGGCGCGCTCCACGGCGGCCATGCGGCTCTCTCCCCTGCGGCCGGCCGGCGGGACATGACCGCCGACCTGCCCGGTGCCAGCATGCGGCCCTGCGACGGCGGTGCAAGCGGCGGGACGCCCAGCGCCCCGTCCCTGCCGGCCGACGCCTCGCCATCCCGCGCCTTGCCTCCCCATCGAGCGGGCCGTAATGCCGCGGCAGTGTTTTCCGGTGGCCCGCGCATCCGCCCTCGCCTCGCCGCCAGGCCCGGCGCGGCGGACCGACGGCCCCCCGGAGACGTTCGCCGAGGAACCCGCCATGGACCAGCCGCTCAGCGTCGCCGGCGACCCGCACGCCGAGATCCGCGCCGAGGTGCGCAAGCTCTGCGCCCGCTTCCCCGGCGAATACTGGCGCGAGCTCGACCGCGAGCGCGGCTACCCGACCGCCTTCGTGCAGGCGCTGACCGAGGCCGGCTATCTCGGCGCGCTGATCCCGGAGGAGTTCGGCGGCGCCGGGCTGAACCTCTCGGCCGCCGCGGCGATCCTCGAGGAGATCCACCACGCCGGCTGCAACGCCGCGGCCTGCCACGCCCAGATGTACATCATGGGCACCATCCTCCGGCACGGCAGCGCGGAGCAGAAGCGGCGCTACCTGCCGAAGATCGCCACCGGCGAGCTGCGGCTGCAGGCCTTTGGTGTCACTGAACCGACCAGCGGCACCGACACCACCAATCTCCGCACCTTCGCCCGGCGCGAGGGCGACCGCTACATCGTCAACGGCCAGAAGATCTGGACCAGCCGCGCCGAGCACTCGGATCTCATGCTTCTCCTGGCGCGCACCACGCCGAAGGACCAGGTGACGAAGCGCACGGACGGGCTTTCCACCTTCATCCTCGACATGCGCGCCGCGCGCGGCCATGGCCTGACCATCCGGCCGATCCGCACCATGATGAACCACAACTCCACCGAGGTCTTCTTCGACAATGTCGAGGTGCCGGCGGAGAACCTGGTGGGCGAGGAGGGCCGCGGCTTCCGCTACATCCTCGACGGCATGAACGCCGAGCGGCTGCTGATCGCCTCCGAATCGATCGGCGACGCCAAGTGGTTCATCGAGCGCTCGGTCGCCTATTCGAAGGAGCGCGTGCTGTTCGGCCGGCCGATCGGGCAGAACCAGGGCGTGCAGTTCCCGATCGCCCGCGCCTATGCGCAGATGCGCGCGGCCGAGGCGCTGGTGCTGAAGGGGCTGGAGAAGTTCGAGGCCGGGCTCAACTGCGGCGAGGAGGCGGACATGGGCAAGATGCTCGCCGCCGATGCCGCCTGGGCCGCGGCCGAGGCCTGCGTGCAGACGCATGGCGGCTTCGGCTTCGCCGAGGAATACGACGTCGAGCGCAAGTTCCGCGAGGCGCGGCTCTACCAGGTGGCGCCGATCAGCACGAACCTGGTGCTGAGCTACATCGGCGAGCACGTGCTGGG
>CAYNYQ010000218.1:0-8099 GCA_964401305.1 uncultured Acetobacteraceae bacterium
GCAGATCCTCGAGATGCCGGGCGCGCATTTCGGCCTGGCGGCGCTGCTGGCGAAGAAGGCGGGGTTCGAGGCGCTCTACCTCTCGGGCGCGGCGATGACGGCGACGATGGGCCTGCCCGACCTCGGCATGATCACCGTGGACGAGGTCTGCTTCTGGATCCGCCAGGTGAACCGCTCGGCCGCCCTGCCCATGCTGGTCGACGGCGACACCGGCTATGGCGAGGCGCTGAACGTGATGCACATGGTCCGCGCCTTCGAGGAGGCCGGGGCAGGCGCCGTGCACCTCGAGGACCAGCTGCTGCCGAAGAAGTGCGGCCACCTGAACGACAAGAAGCTGGCCGATGCGCACGACATGGCGGCCAAGGTCGCCGCGGCGCGCAAGGCGCGCAAGCACCTCTACATCATCGCCCGCACCGACGCCGCGGCCAGCGAGGGCATGGATGGCGCGGTGGCGCGCGCGAAGCTCTACCTGGAGGCCGGGGCCGACGCGATCTTCCCCGAGGCGCTGAACACCCGCGAGATGTTCGAGGAATTCGCGCGCCGGATGCCCGGTGTGAAGCTGCTCGCCAACATGACCGAGTTCGGCCGCACGCCCTTCTTCACCGCGCAGGAATTCCAGGCGATGGGCTATGCCATGGTGATCTGGCCCGTCTCCCACCTGCGGGTCGCCGCCAGGGCGATGGAGGAGCTCTACGCCTCCGTCCGCGAGCATGGCGGCACGCACCGCATGGTCGACCGCATGCAGACCCGGGCCGAGCTCTACGCCACCATCGGCTACCACGACTACGAGGCGCTGGACGCGACCCTGGTGAAGACCATCGTCCCGCAGGCCATGCCGCAGCGGGGCTGAGCGCCGGCGCGCGGCGGACCCCCTGGACAGCGACGCGGCCGGCATCCGATGCTGCCGCGGCACGAATCACGCGCTCCAGGGGGATCCATGTCCGAGCCGACGCCGACCATCGCGCAGAAGGCGCCCTACCCCATCGAGGTCGAGGCGGGGCGGAACTACTGGTGGTGCACCTGCGGCGAGTCGAAGAAGCAGCCCTTCTGCGACGGCAGCCACAAGGGCGGGCCGTTCAGCCCGATGCAGTACACCGCGGCGCAGGACGGAAGGGTGTGGTTCTGCGGCTGCAAGGCCACCGGCAAGGCGCCGCTCTGCGACGGGAAGCACAAGGCGCTGTAGCCGGGCTCAGCGCCCGAGCGCGCCGCGGATCGCCCGCGCGGCCGGGCCCAGCACGCGCTCCGCCACGGGAATGAGCAGGGCACCGAGCGCAAGCCCGGCCAGCCCCGCGCCCGCCGCCCCGGCCACCCAGCCCACCACCCCGGCGGCGGCGGGCAGCGCATGCGCCGCGGCCTCGGCCAGCGCATGCACCAGGTGGGCCGGCGCGGCGAGGCCGAACTCCTCGAGCCCGTGCAGCACGATCCCGCCGCCGACCCAGAGCATCGCCACCGTCCCGACCACGCCCAGCAGCTTGAGGAAGGGCGGCATGCCGGCGACGATCGCCCGCCCCAGCACCCGCAGCGGCGCCACGCCCGATCGCGCCAGCGCCAGCCCCGCATCGTCCGCCTTCACGATGATCGCCACCGCGCCATAGACCGCGACGGTGATGGCGATGCCGACCACCGCCAGCACCACCGCCTGCATCCCGAGCGAGCCGGTGGCGACGGTCGAGAGGGTGATGGCCATGATCTCGGCCGAGAGGATGAAGTCGGTGCGGATCGCGCCCGCGACCTTCGCGTCCTCGAGCGCCTGCGGGTCGGCGGGCGCGGCGCCGATCCGCGCCTCGTGCCCATGCGCGGCGTGCGGCGAGAGGGCTTCCCAGACCTTCTCCGCCCCCTCGTAGCAGAGGAAGGCGCCGCCCAGCATGAGCAGCGGCATGATGGCCCAGGGGGCCAGCGCGCTCAGCGCCAGCGCCGCCGGCAGCAGGAAGAGCAGCTTGTTGCGCAGCGAGCCGAGCGCGATGCGGCGCACGATCGGCAGCTCGCGCGCCGCCGCGAAGCCGACGACGTAGCGCGGCGTGACGGCCGCGTCGTCGATGACGACGCCCGCCGCCTTGGCGCCTGCCTTGGCCGATTGCGTGGCCATGTCGTCCAGCGAGGCGGCGGCCATCTTCGTGATGCCGGCGACGTCGTCCAGCAGGGCGAGAAGACCGGTGCTCATGGGCCTGTCCTTCGGCGGGGATCGGCGGGCGGAACGCGGGGGCGGCGCCCGGGCTGCGGCCCGCCGAACACGCGCGGCTTGCGCCCTATCGCGCTTCCGCCCTGAAATCCGCCGCGCGCATGCGGCCGAGCTCCGTCAGCAGCATGGGCCAGAGCCGCAGCCCCTCCTCCAGCGAAGCGAGGCGGAAGAACTCGTTCGGCGCATGCGCGTCCTCGTCCGGGCTCGCCATGCCGAACATCAGGCTGTCGATGCCGAGCCGTTCCTGGAACATGGTCGTGATCGGCACCGTGCCGCCGAGGCGCATCACCGCCGGCTCTCCCCCCTTGGCGCGGCGCAGCACGTTGGACGCGGCGGCGCGCAGCGGATGGTCGGCGGCGAGGGTGAAGGCGCGGGTGCCGCCTGGCCGGTACTGGAACTCCAGCGCCACGCCGGGCGGGGCATGGCGCTCGAGATGCGCCTTCACCGCCGCCTGCGCCGCCGCCGGGTCCTGGCCCGGGACCAGCCGCATGGTCAGCTTGGCATGTGCCTCGGCCGGGGTGACGGTCTTGCCGCCCTGGCCGGTATAGCCGCCCCACAGGCCGTTCACTTCCACCGTGGGGCGCAGCGTGGTGCGCTCGCGCACGGTATAGGCCGGGTCGCCGAAGGGCGCGGCGCCGAACTCGGCGTACCAGGCGGCCTCGTCCATCGGCAGGGAGGCGGTCTCGGCGCGGAGCGCGTTGGTGAAGGGCGCGGCGCCCGCCTCGAAGCCCTCGACGGTGACGCGGCCCTGCTCGTCATGCAGCGAGGCGAGGAGGCGCGCCATCTCGTGCAGCGCGTTGCGCATGGCCCCGCCCACCTTGCCCGAATGCGCATCCTTCCGCGCCGTGCGCAGGCTGAACTGCAGCGCCGCGATGCCGCGGCAGCCGATGTTCAGCACCGGGATTTTCCCCGCCCCGCCGCCGCCATCGGCCGAGAGCATGGCATCGGCCGCCAGCAGGTCGCGATGCGCCTCGATCAGCGCCGGCAGGGATGGGGAGCCGACCTCCTCCTCGCCCTCCAGGAACAGCTTCACGTTGACCGGGCAGCCGCCCTCCACGGCCAGGAAGCCCGCCACCGTCTCGATCGCCACCGTGGTCGAGCCCTTCACGTCCGAGGCGCCGCGCGCATAGATCCGCCCGTCGCGGATCGCCGGCTCGAAGGGCGGCGTCTGCCAGAGCTCGAGCGGGTCGGCCGGCTGCACGTCGTAGTGGCCGTAGATCATGATGGTGGGCTTCTCCGGCCCCGCGCCGAGCCAGGCGCCGTAGACCGCGGGCTGCCCTCCGGGTGCGTCCAGCAGGCGGACCTCCGGCAGGCCGATGGCGCGCAGCCGGTCCAGCAGGAATTCGCGGGCGCCACGCATGCCGGCCTCGAAGGCGGGGTCGGTGCTGACCGAGGGGAAGCGGATCAGGGTCAGCAGCCGCTCCAGGATCGCATCCCGCTGGCCCGCCAGGTGCTCGATGACGCGCTCGCTCATGCCTCTTCTCGTCCCGCCGGTGGGGGGCGCAGCATCGGGCGGGCCGTGGCGGGGCGCAACGCCGCCGCCGCGCGGAACCCGCCGCGCGCCTGGACAGGGCGCGCCGCGCTGTCATCCTCCACCGCGGCACGGAGGGCCGGGCGGGGCGGCCGCTGGTGGCCGCTGCCCGGGCCAGAAGAGAGGCGCGATGCGCTACGGCTTCTACCTGCCGACGCGGGGCGAACTCGCCAGCCGCGCCGCCATCGCGGCGCTGGCCCGGGCGGGCGAGGCGGCCGGCTTCCACTCGGCGATGGTCGCAGACCACATCGTCTTTCCGGTCACGTCGCGTTCGACCTACCCCTACACCGTCTCGGGCGAGCACCCGAGCCATGGCGACGCGCTGGAGCAGGCCTCCATCCTCGCCTTCGTCGCGGCGATCACCGAACGCTTGCGCCTGGTCAGCTCCGTCATGATCCTGCCCTACCGCAACCCGGTGCTGGCGGCGAAGATGCTGGCCACCATCGACGTGCTGTCGGAGGGGCGGCTGACGGTCGGTGTCGGCGTCGGCTGGCTGGAGGAGGAGTTCGCGGCCCTCGGCGCGCCCGACTTCGCCCGCCGCGGCGCGGTCACGGACGAGTATCTGCGCATCTTCCGCACGCTCTGGAGCCAGTCCCCGGCCTCCTTCGCCGGCGAGTTCCATTCCTTCGAGGACATCCGCTGCGAGCCCTTCCCCGTGCAGCGGCCGGGGCCGCCGATCTGGGTCGGCGGCCACAGCCGCGCGGCGCTCCGCCGCACCGCCCGCTATGGCGATGGCTGGCATCCGGTCGGCGCCATCGCCGCCGTGCCGCTGCCGCCGGCCGAGATGCGCGCCAAGCTGGCCGAACTGAAGACCCTGACCGAGGAGGCGGGGCGCGACGTCGCGCGGCTGACCATCTCCTACAAGGCGCCGCTCTACGACCAGGCGCTGCCCGGGCCGGATGGCGGGCGGCGCCCCTTCTCCGGCGAGCCGGGGCAGATCGCCGAGGACATCCACGCCTTCACCGACATCGGCGTGCACGAGCTGATCTTCGACTTCCGCGGCGACACGCTCGGCGGCAGCGTCGCGCGGCTCGAGCACTTCGCGCGGGAGGTGATGCCCCGCGTCGGTGCCTGAGTGTCCGCGCCGGCAGGCTGCCTCGGCGCCGGAGCATCCGTCGTGGCGGGCTGCCTCGGCGCCGGAGCATCCCCGGCCGCGGGCTGCCCCGGCGGCGAAGCATCCGCGCCGGCGGGCTGCCTCAGCGCCGGAGCGTCCGCGGCGCCGCGAGCGCGAAGAGCAGCAGCCCGAGCGCGGCCATCAGGATGATCGCCGGCCCCGGCGCCAGCGCATCGGCCAGCGCGCCGATCGCCAGCACGCCGACCGGCCCCATGCCGATGCAGGTGGTCACGAGCCCGAGCACGCGCGAGCGCGCCTCGGGCGGCGCCACGGTGACCGGAATCGCGGTCTGCAGCGTGGCGAACAGGCACGTGCCGATGCCGCCCAGCATCAGCAGCAGCACCGCGAGCCAGAGCGTCGGCATCGCCGGCAGCGCCAGCAGCGCGACGAGGAAGCCCGCCGACCCGCCGACCATCAGCGCCGGCGCCAGCGGCACGCCGCGCCGCGCCGCGAGCACGAGGCCGGTGAGCAGCGCACCCGCGGGCTCGGCCGCCGTCAGCATCCCGATCCCGAAGGGCGAGGCGGCAAAGGCGGCGGTGCCGAAGGCCGGCAGCACGGCGGTGTAGCAGAAGCCGAAGACGTTCATGCCGATGGTCACCAGGATCACCGCCTGCAGCGGCCGGTGGCGGCGCACGACGCGCACGCCGTCCGCCATGTCGGCCAGGATCTGCCGCGCCGCGAAGCGCCGGCGCGGCTGCGGCATGCGCAGCCCGGCGAGCAGCGCCAGCGCCGCCAGGTAGCAGAGGACGGCCAGCGCATAGGCGGCGGCGACGCCGACCTCCTGGTAGACCAGCCCGCCGATCAGCGGCCCGGCCATGCGCGTGGTGTTGGAGGTGGTGCTGTCGAGCGCCATGCCCTGCACGACCAGTTCCTCGCCGGCCGCCTCGCTGACCATGCGCCGGCGCGCCGCCATCTCCCCGGTCCAGGCCAGGCCGCCGAGCAGGTTTGCGAGGCCGAGATGCCAGACCGCGAGCTGCCCGGACCAGGCCAGCAGCGCAATCGCCGTGGCGGTGGTCGCCACCGTCGCCTGGCCCGCCATCAGCAGCCGGCGGCGGTCCATCCCCTCGGCAAGCGCGCCGGCGGCGGCGCCGGCGAGGAACATCGGCAGCGCCCGGAGCACGGCGACGAGGGAAACCGCCAGCGCCGAGCCCGTGACCTCGAAGGTGAAGACGGCACTGACCAGGATCTCCACCCAGCGCATGGCATTGGCCAGCCCGCCCACGGCCCAGAGCCGCACGAAGGCGGCGCTGGCGAAGAGGCGGCGCAGGGGATGCGGCGCGGCCCCGGCGGGGGCGCGGTCCTCGGGCTTGGGTGGCGGCATGCGTGCCTGGCGTTTGCCGCCCAGCCTCCGCCCCGCCGGGCCGGCTGTCGAGGGGGCGCGGCGCGGGCAGGGGGTGCGCACCGGCGCATGTCGGGGCAGGATCGCGCGGACCGGCAGAGGAGGAGACGAGCATGCCCTACGCCCCGTCCGACGGCGCGCGCCTCTGGTACGAGGAGGCCGGCAGGGGCCACCCGATCCTCTTCATCCACGAGTTCGGCGCCGACCACCGCGAGTGGGAGGACCAGATGCGCTTCTTCGCCCGCGAATACCGCTGCATCGCCTATGCGGCGCGCGGCTACCCGCCCTCCGACGTGCCGACCGACCCGGCGCTCTACGGCCAGGACTTCGCGGTGGCGGACGCGGTGGCGGTGCTGCGGCACCTCGGCATAGCGAAGGCGCACATCGTCGGGCTCTCGATGGGCGGCTTCGCGGCGATCCTGTTCGGCATCCGCCATCCCGGCATGGCCAGCGCGATCGTTGCCGCCGGTGCCGGCTCGGGCTCGCCCAAGGCGGGGCAGGCGGCGTTCCGGGAGAACTGCCGGCGGCACGGCGCCTCGCTGATCGCCGATGGCTGGCCGGGGAAGAACGCGGAGGAGACGGGCCATTCCCCGACCCGCATCCAGCTGAAGAAGAAGGACCCGCGCGGCTGGGCCGCCTACATGGAACGGCTGGCGCAGCATTCCGGCCTCGGCACCGGGCTGACCATGCAACGCTACCAGGGCGCGCGGGATTCGATCTTCGACTGGGAGGCGGAGCTGCGGCGCATGGCGGTGCCGACCCTGCTGGCGCTGGGCGACGAGGACGGTCCCTGCATCGAGACCAACATCTTCCTCAAGTCGGTGCTGCCGAATGCCGGGCTGTGGATGCACCCCCGCACCGGCCACGCCATCAACCTCGAGGAGCCGGCGGCCTTCAACCGCGCCGTGCAGGACTTCTTCTCGACCGTCGAGCGGGGGCGGTGGAGCCTGGACGCGGGGGGCGGCTGAACCCCTACGCCGTTCGCATGATGCCGATGCCGGAAGGGCCCGGATACGGTCCCCGCCGACATCGCCGCAGGAGGGGATCGTGGCGAACGAGCAGAAGCCGAGTGTGGTCGATGGCGTGCTGCAGGCGCCGCAGGTCACCAGCAAGCTCTACAGCGGTATCGAGAAGGGCAAGCTGCTGAAGGTGGAGGCCATCGTCGTCCACCAGACCGGCGCCAGGACGGCCGACAGCTCCTTCAGCAGCTACAAGGATGGCCGGAACGGCGCGCATTTCCTGATCGACCTCGACGGCACGATCTACCAGACGGCGCGGCTCGACCGGCAGTGCTGGCATGTCGGCTCGATCCAGAGCCGCTGCTACAAGGCCAAGAAGTGCGACGTGGCCGATCTCAAGGCCATCAAGGGCATCCTGTTCAACCAGGGTGACAAGTACTGGGCCAGCAAGCTGCACAAGCACGAGACTGCCAAGGCCTATCCTGACCGCTTCCCGCTCAACGACGAGGCGATCGGCATCGAGATCGTCGGCGCCTTCGACGCAAAGAAGGGCTACGACCCGGTGACGGAGGCGCAGAACGCATCGCTCGCCTGGCTCGTCGCCACCTTGAACGGGATCTACGGCCTCGACGGCGAGGATGTGTTCCGCCACGGCGAGATCGCCCAGAAGCAGAAGGACGAGGCCGCGACGGCCCAATGGTAGCCCGGTGTGGTAGCGCGGCGCGCCGGCGCTCATCCCGCCGCCTCGACCTCCTCGCGCAGCAGCTCGAGCGCCAGCCACTCCTCCTCGGCTGCGCCCAGCGCCGCCTCCTTCTCGGCCAGTGCCGCGGTGAAGCGGTCGAAGCGCCGGCGGTCGCGTTCGTAGAGCGTCGGGTCGGCCAGGGCCTGGCGCAGCGGCGCGATCTCCCGCCCCAGCGCCTCGATGCGCGCGGGCAGGGATTGCAGGGCGTGCAGCTGCGCGGGGCTCAGCCGGCGCC
>CAYNYQ010000219.1:0-8067 GCA_964401305.1 uncultured Acetobacteraceae bacterium
CCGGGCAGGACCGGCAGGTTAGCCCCTGCGCGGCCGCATGGGAGAGGCTTCGGTCACCGCGCCGGCTGGTTCCCTGCCGCCCCGCCCCGGTCGCCGCGCCGGCTGGTTCCCTGCCGCCCCGCTCCGGACCCCGTGGCGCCGGGTTCCCCGCGGCCCCGCCGGATGCCGCGCCGCCCGGTACCCCGCGGACCCGCCCCGGACGCCGCGCGAGTTGACCGGCCCGCCCGCCGCCCCCCGCCATGATCCCGCCGCGCCCGCGTGTATGCTGCCGCCCACCGGAGTGGGAGGCGCGGCGCATGGCGGGACGCATCACGGAGGCCTGGGCGCGTATCGCGGCACTCGCCGCGGGGCGGGGGGAGGGGCCGCGGCCCGGCGCCATCCGCCCGCTCTTCGCCGCCGACCCGCGGCGCTTCGAGCGCTTCTCCTGGCGGACCGAGGAGGGGCTGCTGCTCGACCTCTCCAAGACCTCCCTCACCGAGGAGGTGCTGGCGACGCTGCAGGAGCTCGCCGCCGCCGTCGATCTCGAGGGCCGGCGCGCCGCCATGGCGGCCGGCGAGCCGGTGAACGCCACCGAGGGCCGCGCCGTGCTGCACCTGGCGCTGCGGGCGCCGCGCATGGCGGGCTATCGCGCCAAGGCCGGGGCCGGCGCCGAGGACGCCTCGGCCGAGGTGCATGCCACGCTCGATCGCATGCGCGACTTCGCCGCCGCCGTGCATGGCGGCGCGGCGCGCGGCGCGACGGGCGAGCGCTTCACCGACGTGCTGAACATCGGCATCGGCGGCTCCGACCTCGGCCCGGCCATGGCGGCGCGCGCGCTCTGGACGCCGGCGGCACCGATGCGCGCGCACTACCTGGCCAATGTGGACGCGCATGCCTGGGAAGAGCTGCGCCACCGCCTCGATCCCGCGCGCACCCTGGTGCTGGTGGCGTCGAAGACCTTCACCACGCAGGAGACCATGACCAATGCCGCGCTGGTGCGCGGCTGGCTTGTTGCGGCGCTGGGCGAGGCCGGGGCCGGCGCGCACCTTGCCGCGCTCTCCACCAATCTCGGCGCCACAGCGGCCTTCGGCATCGCGCCCGAGCGGGTCTTCCCCTTCCGCGACTGGGTCGGCGGGCGGTTCAGCCTGTGGTCGGCGATCGGGCTGAGCCTGGCCCTGTCGCTCGGCTGGGACGCCTTCGCGCGCCTGCTCGCCGGCGCCCATGCCATGGACCGCCACTTCCTCGGGGCGCCGGCGGCGCGCAACCTGCCGCTGCTGCTGGCGCTGGCCGAGATCTGGCACGTCAACGGCCTCGGCTACCCGACCCGCGCCGTGCTGCCCTATGACGAGCGCCTCGCCCGGCTGCCGGCGCACCTGCAGCAGGTGGAGATGGAGAGCCTGGGCAAGCGGGTGACGCTGGCGGGCAGCCTGGCGGCGCATGCGACCGGGCCGGTGGTCTTCGGCGAGCCGGGCACCAACGCGCAGCACAGCTTCATGCAGCTGATCCACCAGGGGCCGCTGCCGGTGCCCTGCGACATCATCCTCGTCGCCCGGCCCGACCACGCCCATGCCGACAGCCACCGCAAGCTGCTGGCCAATGGCCTGGCCCAGGCCGAGGCGCTGATGCGGGGGAAGGCGGCGGAGGCGGTGCGGGCCGAGATGCAGGCGGCCGGCGCGGCGGAGGCCGAGATCGCGCGGCTGCTGCCGCACCGCGTCTTCCCCGGCGACCGGCCGAGCGCGACCATCCTGCTGCCGCGGCTCGATGCCTTCAGCCTCGGCCAGCTCGTCGCGCTCTACGAGCACAAGGTGTTCTGCCTGGGTGCCCTTTGGGGCATCAACGCCTTCGACCAGTTTGGCGTGGAACTCGGCAAGCAGCTGGCCGGGCCGATCCTGGCGGCGCTGGAAGCGGGCGCGCCGCAGCCCGGTGCGCATGATGGGTCGACGGAGGGGCTGCTGCGCTTGATCTCGCAGGCGCTCGGGGCAAGATGATCGGAGCCGCGCCCGGGCGCGGCATGGGGAACCGGAGGACGCGCATGGGTCCGATGCTGCCGCCGATGCCGACCCGCGACGGCCAGCCGCCGCCGCGCTAGACCGGCCGCCAGGCGCTGGCGCGTTGCCGCGCGACCCGTTGCGCCTGGGCCTTGGGCTCGCGGTCTGGACGGCCGCCTTGCTGGCCCTGGTGGCGGCGGCGGGGGTGAACCTCCAGCGTGACGTCGCGCCGATCGGCGCCGCCTTCAGCCTGGTGGTCGCGGTCACGCTCTACCTCTCGCGCGAACGCAGCGAGCGCCGCCGCAAGACCCTGGAGCTGTTCGAGAAGCAGCTCTCGGATCCGCTGCTCCGCGCGGCGATTCACGGGGTCCGTCTGGCGGTGACCGAGGGGACCTACCGCGAGTTCCCGAACGACGACCCTTCCTCGCACCTGGCGCAGACCAACCACGTCCTGAACTATCTGGAGACGTCCTGCGCCGGGGTGCGCAGTGGGCTCTACGACAGCGACCTGCTCCGCGAGTTCCTCGGCCCCCTTGCCAGGTTCATGATCGAGGAGTTTCTGGTGGAGCCCGCCGAGGGGCGGCTGCCGACGCGGGTCTTCCTGCCGCTTGGCGCCGGCACCGAGGGCGTTGCCTCCGAAGAGGCGCTGCTGCCCTTCCCGAACCTGCGCGCGGTCTTTCCCGATGAGGTCTGGGCTGCCGCCGGACGGGTGTCGCGCTACCGCAGCATGCCGACGATCCATTGAAGCTGTGGCCCGCAGACGTGGCGCCTCGCGGTACGAGGCAAGCGTATTCACGGTGCACCCAGGGCGCGCACCGCCGCCTCGCCCTCTGCCGCGATCCGTGCCCATCCCGCCTTGCCGCGATACCCGTCGCCGAACGCCATCGGCGGGCCGATGCGCAGCACGAGCCTGCCAGGCCGCGGCCAGCGCCGCTGCGGCGGCCAGGCGGCGAAGGCGCCGGCGATGTGGCAGGGCACCACCGGCACGCCCGTGCCCGCCACCAGCGCGCCGAGCCCGGCATGGAAGCGCCCCATCTGCCCGTCACGGCTGCGCGTGCCCTCCGGGAACAGGACGAAGACGCAGCCATCCTCCACCAGCCGCTCGCGCAGCAGGGCGATGTCGGCCGCCGCGCGCAGCGGCTCGGCGCGCCAGACCGGCAGCGCGTTCACCGCATGCACGGCGAAGGCGGCGGCGAGGTCGGTGTCGAAGAAATGGTCGCCCGCGGCCAGGGTGAAGGCGCGCTCCGCCGCCGCCCCGCGCAGCGCCGCGCCCAGCACCATGCCGTCGAGATGGCTGGCGTGGTTCGCCACCAGCACGTAGGGCGGCGCGGCGGGCAGGTTCTCCCGGCCCTCGATCCGCAGCCGGTGGAACGCGGCGAGCCAGAGGCGCAGCAACCGCCGCCACCCCGCCTGCGCCAGCGCGCCGCCGAGGCCGGATTCGCGCCGCACGCTGCGCCACCGTTCCGCCAGCGGCAGGCCGTGGTCGCGCGCCGGGCGGAAGCGCCACCCCGCCACGCTCAGGGCCCGGTGAAGAGCCGCTTCGCCGCGTCGACCCCCCAGCCCATGAAGTAGCCGATGAAGTGGAAGGCCACGGGTGCCACCAGCAGCAGCGAGTTGAAGCGGTCCAGCACGCCGCCATGGCCGGGCAGCGCCGTCCCCATGTCCTTGATGCCGAGGTCGCGCTTGATCGAGGAGAGCATCAGGTCCCCCGCCTGCGCCGCCACCCCGACCGAGAGGCCGAGCAGCACCAGCCAATGCGCCTGGTCGAGCGGCGAGCCCGGGAAGATCGCCCGCGCCAGCAGCGCCACCAGCGCCGTCGTCACCGCCAGCGCGCCGAGCGCGCCGGAGATGGTCTTGTTCGGGCTCGTCGCCGGCAGCAGCTTCGGCCCGCCCAGCAGCTTGCCGATGGTGAAGGCCGCGACGTCGCTGAGCGCCACCACGGTCAGCAGCATCAGCAGCACGGGCCGGTAGCCCGGGTCGTTCGCCATGTAGCCGAGATGCGCGAGGCCGGCGCCGAACAGCATGTAGCCGAGGATGCCGAGGGCGGTGCGCTGGATGTAGCCCGCCGGCCGGTCGAGCGGGATGGAGGCCACCGCGATCACGCCGACGGTCAGCGGCCAGAGCGCCACGAAGAAGCCGTACCAGTGGTCGAGCGCGGCGAAGTTCACCGCCAGGATGCCGAGGACCAGCACGCCGACCACCAGGTGATCGCGGAAGAGGCCCGTCGCGCGGTCGTATTCGCGCAGGCACAGCAGCGAGAGCAGGGTGACGGCGGCGATGGTCGGCACGCGCCCGGCCAGCACCGGCCCCAGCATCAGCGGCAGCAGCCAGCACCAGGAGAGCAGGCGCCGCCAGAGCTCGGCCCGAAGCGCCGGCGCGACGCGGCCGGAGAGCGAGAGCGCGGCGATCACCAGCGTCGCCAGGCCGAGCACCCCGGCGACGCCGCCGGCGATGGCGCGCGTGACCGGATGGGCGAAGGCCTCGGCCGCCCAGGCCTCCATCAGCCGCGGCCCCCCCGCCCGAGCGCCCGCGCCGCCGCGGCGAGGCGCCGCGCCGCGGTCAGCAGGGAGAACGCCGCGATCGCCGCCAGCGCCAGCCCCGCCGGCCCCAGCCCCGCCGCCTCCGGCCACCAGGACCGCGGCGCCAGGCCGCAGACCAGCGCCAGGCCGGTCACGAGGGCCATGCGGTGCTGCTTGGCCATCGGGCCGCGGAAATCGCTCGGCGCCCCGGCGGCGCGGGCGGCGCAGCGGACATAGGCCGTGGCCATCGCCGTCAGCGCCGCGGCGAGGCCGAGCGAGAGGCTCCCCGCCGCCAGGCCGAGCCCGAGCAGGATGGCGGTGTCCGAGACCCGGTCCGGCACCTCGTTCCAGAGCTCGCCGAGGGGCGAGGCGACGCCGCGGCCGATCGCCACCATCCCGTCCAGCAGGTTGGCGGCGAGCCTGAGCTGCACCAGCGCGGCGCCGAGCAGCCAGGGCGCGGGGCCCGTATCGGGCCCGGCCGCCGCGGCGAAGCAGAGGCCCGCCAGCACCCCGCAGACCATGCCCGCGGCCGAGATCGCGTCCGGCGAGGCCTGCCGGCGGACCAGCCAGCCGGCGACGCGCGCGGCGAGGCGGGTGTCGCGTGCCGCGATCGGCCGCCGGTCCTCGCCACCCGCTGATGTCACGCCGCCTCCCCGTCTCGCGGCGGCGATGGTGCCTCAGCCGGAATGATGGCGGAAGTCCACAAGGGTGCAACAGGACTGCGCGAATGACGAAACATAGTCATGAAAATTGCGCAGACTGGCAGGGTTTCGCTCAGTTCTGCACTCAAAGGCTGAAATCCGCTTTGGTTCATCAGTCCATGGTTGAGTCTCCCCTACCGCATCGTTAATCAATGGCCGAGCCGTGCTGCATTTCTGCAGGGCCGCGCCGCCGCAAGCTGGACATGGAATGCAGGACGCCTTCGACAGCACATCGGCGCAGCAGGACGCCCTTGGCACCATCCTGCCCGCCGAGCTCCTCGGGGAGTTCCGGGCCTGCTTTCCCGATTGCGCCATCCAGACGCTGGCCGGCGCCCGCTGGGGTGCCCTGCTGACGCCCCCCGCCCGCGACCGCGCGCCTGCGGCGCCTGGCGAATTGCGGATCCTGCTGCTGGGCAGCTTCTGGATCGGGCATGCCGCGCTGCGCGCGGTGCTGGCCCACCAGGCGCGCCATCCCGGCCGCGTGCGGCTGGTCGGCGTGGTCACCGACGACCCGGTCAGCCCGAAGGCCCGCATCAGCCTGCGCAAGCGCGCCTGGGGCCTGATGCCCGAGGCGCAGCGGCGGGCGGTGAAGCTCGGGCTGCTGCGCACCGCGCTCGAGGCCGGGGTGCCGGTCTACACTGGCGAGGTGAAGACCCCGGGCTTCCGGCGGCTGCTCGAGGCGCTGCGGCCGGACGCGATCATCACCTGCGGCTTCGGCCAGGTGCTGGACCGGCCCATCCTCGAGGCGGTCCCCTACGGCGCCTACAACTGCCACCCGACCGACCTGCTGAACGGGCATGGCGCCGGGCCGGCGCCCTGGGACGACATGACCGCGCGGGGCGTGCACCACACGGTCTGGTCCGTGCACCAGATGACGGAGGTCGTCGATGCCGGGCCGGTGATCGGCCAGACCCCGCCGATCAATGTCGGCGACGCCGAGGGGCGGCTGCCGCCCGACCATCGCGCCTTCTTCCTCAAGGTGCTGGCGCCGATCGGCTGGATGGTGCTGACCCTGGTCGAGGCGCTGGCGGAGCGCCGCGCGGCCGGCCGGCCGGGGGCGCTGGCCGCGGTCGACATCGCCGGGTCGGCGCCGCCCGGCCTCTGCCGCCGCCTGCTGCAGCCGGTCGAGCCGGACTGGGCCGAGACGCCGATCCCGGTGCCGGGCGACGAGGAATTCGCCGCCCTGCGCGCCTGGTGGTCGCGTGGCAGCTGGGGCGCCGCCGCGGCCTGCTGACCCGCCGGCCCCCGGTGGCGCAGCCGCCGCCCGGGCGAGCCGCCGCGGCGGTGACCGGGCGGCGGGGCATGTGCTCGCCGCCGCGCGGGGTGCGCGGCCGCCGGGCGCCCGCTATATCGCCGCCATGCCCGACGACGCCGTCCCCGCCTTCGATCCCCGCGCCGCCGGCTGGAAGCCGCTGCCCGCCGAGGACTACCCGGCCCTGATCGGCCCCTTCTGGGCCCGCCGCGAGCCTGGCGAGCCGCGGGCCTGGCGCTACGGCTTCCTGGCCGAGAAGCGGCACGCCAACATGGGCGGCGTCGTCCATGGCGGCATGCTGATGAGCTTCGCCGACGACGTGCTCGGCATGACCGTCTGGGAAGCCGCCGGCCGCAAGCCCTGCACCACGGTGCAGCTCAGCACGCAGTTCATCTCGCCCGCCCGCCTCGGCGAATTCGTCGAGGGACGGGGCGAGGTGCTGCGGGCCACGCGCACGGTGGTCTTCGTGCGGGGCCTGCTGACGGTGGGAGACCGCACCGTGGTCTCGGCCGAAGGTGTCTGGAAGATCCTCGGCGCCTGAGCGCGCCGGGCCTATGCAGCGAAGGCGCCCGGCCGCACCGGGCATACGCAACGAACCGGAGGGAACACCGCCATGCGCAGCGCCGTCATCGTCTCCACCGCGCGCACGCCGATCGGCCGCGCCTATCGCGGCGCCTTCAACGACACCCAGGCCCAGGCGCTGGGCGGCCACGTCATCGCCGCCGCCGTGCAGCGCGCGGGCATCGACCCGGGCGAGGTCGAGGACGTGGTCCTCGGCGCCGCGCTGCAGCAGGGCAGCACGGGGTCGAATTTCGCCCGCCAGTGCGCGCTGCGCGCCGGCCTGCCGGACAGCGTGGCGGGCATGAGCCTCGACCGGCAGTGCTCCTCCGGCCTGATGGGCATCGCCACGGCCGCCAAGCAGGTGATCGACGACGGCATGCAGGTCACCGTCGGCGGCGGGCTGGAATCCATCTCCCTCGTGCAGACCGACAAGATCCGCCGCGACCGCCTGCGCGACCCCTGGCTGAACGAGCACGTGCCGCAGCTCTACATGACCATGCTGGAGACCGCGGAGATCGTCGCCGAGCGCTACCAGGTCAGCCGCGACGCGCAGGACGAATACGCGCTGCGCAGCCAGCAGCGCACCGCCGCCGGCCAGGCCGCCGGGAAGTTCGACGACGAGATCGTCCCCATGCCGAGCGTGATGGCGGTGGTGGACAAGGAGAGCGGCGCCGTCTCCCACAAGGAGGTCACGCTGAAGAAGGACGAGGGCAACCGCGCCGACACGACGCTCGACGGGCTGAAGGGTCTCAAGCCCGTGTTCAAGGACGGGCAGCGCGTGAAGGAGGGCCGCTTCGTCACCGCCGGCAATGCCAGCCAGCTCTCGGACGGCGCCTCGGCCGCCGTGGTGATGGAGGAGCGCGAGGCCTCGCGCCGCGGGCTGCACCCCTTGGGCATCTATCGCGGCATGGCGGTCGCCGGCTGCGACCCGGCGGAGATGGGCATCGGCCCGGTCTTCGCCGTGCCGAAGCTGCTGCAGCGCCACGGCCTGAAGGTCGAGGACATCGGCCTCTGGGAGCTGAACGAGGCCTTCGCCTGCCAGGTGCTCTACTGCCGCGACCGGCTCG
>CAYNYQ010000220.1:0-8045 GCA_964401305.1 uncultured Acetobacteraceae bacterium
CGGGCCGCGGCGCGCCGGCTCAGCCCGCCATCTTCAGCCCCGCCACCCCGGCCAGTGTAGCGCGCCACGGATTTCCGCAAGCTTCGACACCGGCTTTCGCAACCCGCTGAGCCACGCCCGGGGTGCCTCTGAGAGCCCTCTCAGGGCCCGCTGATGACCAGCTCGGCGAACCGCTTCCCGGCCGGGGCTGCCCCCACCGTGTAGCTCGTCTCCACCCGCTCCTGGGCGAAGCGCCCGAACAGGCGCCGGACCTCTGGGGTGTCGTTCAGGCTGAGGATGAAGCGCCCACGGAGGCCGGCGAGCAGCTCGGCCAGGCGGGCGAAGTCCTCCGGGGCGAAGCCGGGCCCGTAGTCGGCCTCGCAGCCCCAATAGGGCGGGTCCAGGTAGAAGAGGGTCCCTGGGCGGTCGTAGCGGGCCAGCAGCCGGTCATAAGGCAGGCGCTCGATCACCACCCCGGCCAGGCGCTCGTGGACCGCTTCCAGCAGCGGGCCGAGCTTGCCCACGTCGAAGCGCCCGGGCAGGCCGGCGGAGACCCCGAAGCTTCGCCCCTGCACCTTACCGCCGAACGCCAGGCGCTGGAGGTAGAGGAACCGCGCGGCGCGCTCCAGGTCGGTCAGGCTGTCCGGTGCGGCGCCGAGCAGGCGCTCGAACTCGGCCCGGCTGGTCAGCTGCCAGCGCAGCATGTCCATCAGCGCCTGGTAGTGCCGCTGCAGGATCCGGAAGAGGGTGGCGACGTCGGCCGAGAGGTCGTTGATGACCTCGGCCTTCGCGCGGAACGGTCGGCGAAGGAAGACCCCACCCATGCCGACGAAGGGCTCGACATAGGCCTGGTGGGGGACGGCACCGATCCGATCGATCAGCAGCCGGGCCAGGTTGCGCTTGCCGCCCAGGTAGGCGGCGACGGGCGCCACGGGGCGGCACGGGATTAGGGCTGGATTCATGCGCACGGGTCCACGGTGCCCGCCGTCGTGGCCTCGGCCGCGGCCGGCGGGGCGGTTCTTCCGTGCGCGGGGCCTTCCGCGCGGCTCGGGCCGTTGGCGCGGCCCAGCCCCCGCCTGCCGGCGGGGTCAGTAGACGAGGCTGGGCAGCGGGATGACCGAGCCGGTGGCATTCGACCAGACCACGCTGGCGCTCGGGGTCAGGTCCACGGCGGTGATGTCATCGGCATAGGTCCCGCCTGTGATGGCGACAGAGGCGCCGGAGATGGCCGTGCCGAGGGGCCCCTCGTGCATCAGCTGCGCGACCGAGCTCTGCGCCCCTGGGCCGACGACCTGCGGCATGGTCCCGGTGCCCCGCACGAACACCCAGTAGAGCAGCTCGGGGTCGAGGATCGGGCTGTTGCTGATCGGCACAGTGATCTCCCCAGCCGCGGTAGTGGCCACACCCGTGTTCTGGGCCGCCAGCGGCGTACCGGCGGCCCGCACGCGGTCGCCGATGATGGCCCCGAGCCAGATGCCTGCCTTCACCGCCGAGCCGGCGCCGCCGGTCGTGGTGCGGAACCGGATCTCCTTCGGCGCCGCCCGATAGAGCGGGTAGAACGGCAGCCCGAGGAGGTTGTTGGCCCCGCCCAGGGTGCCCGTGCCCGTCGTGATGCTGAGCACCGGCAGGGGGCGGCCGAGGATCAGCCCGGGATGCCGCACCGTCTGGCGGCCGCCGAGGCCGGCGCCGAGGGCCTGGACCGACATGGCTCAGCCCTCCGCCTGGAAGAGCCAGTGCGCCGTCCGCGCCGCCGTCTGCACCACGGGCGTGGTGCCGTCCGCCTGGACCGAGCGCAGCGCGATCCAGCCCTGGTTCCGCAGCACCTCGGGTCGGAAGACCACTCTGGCGCCGGCCGCCGCGGCGAGGCCGACGCGCGTCCCCTCGAAGTCCACCAGCACCTGCGCGGTGGAGGGAGCAACGTTGCCGTCCCCGCCGGTCTCGGCGGCCAGGAAGACCAGGCGGGTCCCATCCATGGCGGCCGGCAGGTCCAGGGCGTTGGGCGCCTGCGCGCCGAACCAGGTCCAGCCGGAGAGGCTCTCGTTCTGCCCCCAGGTGAAGGGCTCGCGTTTGCGGATCATGGCGGGTTTCCCTCAGACTGCCACGCGCGGCATCACGGCGCGCATGCGGTCGACGTCCAGGTGCTTGGCGGTGGTGTTGGTGGAGAAGCCGCCGGCGTACATCGCCAGGCCGACGCCGGTGGCGACGGCATTGGCCAGGGGCGTGCCGACGCGCTCCCCGTCGATGAAGAAGGTGGCCTCGCCCGTGACCGAGATCTCGATCGCCAGCTCGAAGTAGGCGCCACCGGTCGGGGCGATGCCGCTGTCCTGCAGCGGTGCGTCCACGTTGTTCTTCACGCCGACCAGCTGCCAGGTGGGCGCGAGGCGGGTGTCGAGGAGGAACCCCACGGCGTTGGTGGCGGGCGTGACCAGGCCCGGGGCGGCGGTCGCCGGCACCTCGAGATCCGCATTCTGGTCGGTGAAGCCCACGAAGCAGGCGACGCCGCTTGCGTTCGTCAGCTTCACCCGAGCCTTGAAGAACAGGCTGCCCTGGTCCGGGCGGAAGATCGTCGCGCCGACGAGCTGCGCCCCGTTCGCCACCTGCGTCGCCGGCGACGCGACCCCGAAGCTGATCCGCGCCTCGCCCCGGACGGCCTGCGTCAGGCTCACGCCGGCCGCGGCGTCCGTGCCGCGGTGCGTCGCCCAGCGGGTGGCGTCGAGCGCCAGGCCGGTGAAGTCGTCGGCCACCGAGATCTCGGCGTCCGGGCCCGAGATCGACTGGATGTCCCAGCGGGTGGTGCGATAGCCGCGGCCGTCGTGGCTGATCGTGCCCGGGATGATCAGGTTGCGCCCGCCCACGTCCACCACCCGGAAGGGCATGCCGGCGTTCACCCGCAGCTCGCCCCGGATGGCGAAGCCGCCCGTGGCCGAGGCGTCGCCGAGGCCATCGGCGTAGGCGAAGCTGGTCGAGGAGAGGATGGTGATCGGGCTGAAGGTGCCGTTGAAGCCAGGGGCGTCGGTGATGGTCACCGTGTCCCCGGCGGTGAAGCCGTGCGGCACCTGGGTGACCGCGGCCACGGCCCCGGCGGTGCGGGAGAGGGTGGCGACCGCCACCGTCGCCCCCTTCTTGGCGGCGATGTTGCTCCGCACCATGGTCGGCGCGGCGAGGATGTTCTCCCGGCCCCGGATGTAGACGTCCTCGTGCCCGAGGTCCCGTGCGTCGCCCTGGCGGAAGGTGGCGCCGGCGCCGACCTGGCAGGACCGCGCGTCCTGCAGGTCGATGTAGCGGTGATCGGCGTTCCACATCGTGGTGCCGGTCGCCAGGGAGCAGCTGCGGATCGGCTGGTCGGGTGGGGCGTAGATGCCGCGGCCGGTGTTGCGGGTGTTGTTGCCGTCCCAGTGCCCGCCCGAGGTCTTGACCGAGAAGATCTCGGTGGGCGTCGCATCAGGCCCGCGGATGTAGAGGGCGCCGTAGGTCTCGCCCCCGACCAGGTTCGTGCCGATGATGCTGTTGCCGCCGCCAAGGCGGATCGCGCATTCGCGCCCGAAGCCGTAGACCTCACCGAAGTTGATGAAGCCGTCCGTGCCCATCACCCAGAGCATGGCGCGCTGGAAGCGGGGGCGGGTGACGGTGTGCACCCAGACCGGCAGCGGGTAGCTGGAGCCCGGCACCTTGCCGAGCAGCGCCCCGAAGGTGTGGGTCACGCCGGCGGCCAGGTCGCCCTCGATCTCCACGTCCTCGAGCGTGTGGTAGGAGCCGTTCGAGAGGTCGATGGTCCAGGCGCCGCCGGCGGCCGGGTCGCGCCCGGTGGTCAGGGTCCAGTCGTCGATCCGGATGGCGCGGAGGACGACCTCGTCCACCTCGCCGGCCTCCCGGTCCTGCCAGTTGTAGCGGGCGATGACGGGCTTCGAGCCGCCGCCCGCCCAGCGGATCAGGCTGTTGTGCCCCTTGCCCTGCACCACCGTCCCGCTGCGCAGCAGCAGCGTCTCACTCACGCGGTACGCCACATCGGCGGTCGGGATCCGCAGCGGCAGCTTCCGCGGGCGGATGTACTCCTCCAGGTTCAGGAAGGCGGCGCTGTCGTCGGTGACGTCGTCACCGCGCGCGCCGGTCTCCTTGACGTGGATCCTCTCCAGCAGCCGCTCCACCCAGGGCCGGGGGAAGGCGCCGGGCACCCCGGGCAGCGCGACCGCCCCTGTCCCGTCCAGCCGCGCCAGCGGCACTGGCTCCTCGTCCTCGAAGGCCAGCGCCAGCGTCGGTGCGCCCGGCGCATCGGTCAGCCGCACCAGGCGGGACCGGCCGCTGGCGGCGGCGTCGGCGTCCGTGGTGCTGGCCTGGGCGGTGGTGCGGCTGCGGACCCGCACGTCGCCGCGGCGGCTGACCACCGGCGTCTTGGCCTCGGCCGCGTCCGGGGTGACCTGCCACCACTCGCCGTAGAACTCGGGTGCGGTGCGCGAGAACTTCGCCACCTTCTGCCGCGGCCCCATGGGGCCGGTGGCAGCGTCCCAGATCGTGACCTCGCCGGTCGAGTCTATCTCGATGCTGTCGATGCCGCCCGAATAGGCGCCGACGGAGACCCAACTGCAGGCGCCATCGACTTCCGTGCCTGAGGTGTGCTGGGGACCAACGCCAGTGCCGGCCTGTCCCGCCGCGACCGAGACGTTGCGATAGACCCAGGCGCCCTGCTCTCCGAGGAGCTCGTTCCAGACGAGGGCGTTTGGGCCGTAGGTTCCCCCGGCCTGGTACTGCGCGATCGTCGAGCCGATCCCGAGCCTCACGCCGCGTGCGCCGACGATGGACCGAGCACGGCGCCGGTCAGTGGGGGCCGCTACGTAGCCGTCGAGCGAGACACGCTGCGCTGGGTCGGTGTCGCCGACGATCGCCGGCTTCACCCCGGACCAACGCAGGGCCATGTGCCTTGCCGTGCTCCGGCTGTAGACGATCGCCGGCCCCTCGAACAAAAGCTCGGCGTCGAGATGGCCGGACTTGTGATCCACGGAGCGGAACCCGGCACCTCGCGCGAGCGCCTTCAGGCGGATCACGTTGGCCCCTGACCCCGCGATATAGAACAGCGTCCCCTTGGTCTTGCTCGCTGATCCGAGCACCTCGAAACGCGTGGCGAGGCGGTCCACCAGGTAGCCGATCGAGCCCCAGTCCTCGACTTGGCTCTCGCCGGTGCTGCTCTCCTCGTACTGATCGCCGATGACCGTGTGGGTTGCACCATTCGCCCAGAGATGGAAGCGCTGCGCCTTCGACTGCAGAGCGGCGAATTGGCAGGCGTCGACATCGTGCGTGCGGATTGCTGTCCCGAACCGCATGCCGGGCATGATCAGAAGGTATCGGTTCGCCGTGGCCGCCGCGAGGCCGGCGTCATAGGGGCAGTCGAGGATGATGGTGGCGCTGTCGGCGTCCGCCGCGCCGAGCGCCTGCACGGTGTACCGACCACGCATCATCGGGTCGAGCAGATCGCCACCATCCGCCACGATTTCGGCGGGCGCGCCGGGCGTGCTCCAGTGCGGGTAGGTCGGGTTGCCCGTGTAGCAGTCGTAGGGCGGCACCTGCAGGATCACCGAGTGCCCGGGCTTGAGGAATCCGCCGGTGGTCTTCGGGATGCTGGTCGCCGGCGCCAGGTTCACGCCGCTCCAGACACGCTGCCAGGTCAATGTCGTGTCGCCGTTCAGCGCACGGCCCTGGGTGTGGGTCGGCGGGGTCGTGCCGCTCGTGCCGTCCGTCAGAACCCGGTAGAGATTGCCAGCCCAGTAGATCTTGGTGCTGGAGGTGTAATAGGTGTTCGGCCGCCACTCCTTCGTGCTCGGCGGCTCCCTTGGCGGCGCGACGATCAGCGTGAGGAGCCCGCCGGTGTTGCTGGCCGCAAGGATCGGGCAGGCGATGGCCGTGGTCCCGCCGCCGCTGACATAGGTCCTGCTATAGACCTTCTCGACCCGCGGCTCGCCGCCGCTCTCCTCCAGGCGGATGAGGGACTGGTTGTCGCCGCGGATGTTGCTGATCGAGTGGCGCGCGCCGCCCTGGCAGTGCAGCAGCTGCTCGAAGCCGTAGCCGGAGATATCGGCGATCTCCAGGTCGTCGGAGATGGTGTTGGGCGCGCCCGTCACCCGCAGCGGCGTCCCGCTGAATGCCATCTGGCGGTCGAGCGCGTCCTCCATCGCCGCCGCCGACCACGGTTGCGCCGAAGGCGCCGACACTGGCGCTGTCAGCCCATCGCGGATCAGCGCGAGGCCGCGAACGCTATGCTGAACCGACAGGTAGCCGTTGGCGCCAATGTAGAGCGCGGGGACCTCGAACAGCCCCAGCTGCTGGCTCGGGCGCAACAGGCGCGGGCCGCCCGGCGGCGTGGCGTAGCCGATGTCCACTCCCGGTGGCAGCGGGACCGGGGCGTCGATCCGGTGGCTGCGCACTAACAGCACGCGCCCGCCACCCCAGCGGGAGTAGACCTCCTGCCCCGCGGCGATGATCGCCGCGGCGTCGTTGACTGTGGGGCGCTGCCCGGGCGCGGCGCCGAGGCCACCGTCGACAACCAGGTTCGGGCCGCTGAGCTGCTCGGCCGGGAAGTGCCGGGCCTCACCCGCCTGCGCGCCGACGACGACCAGGCCGGAGGAGCTGCTGGCGCGCGGCAGTGCCGTAACCCGCTTCACCCGCAGCAGCCCGCCGCCCTCGGTCGCCAGCGGGGCCAGGTCCTCGGTCGAGAGCACCGGGGCGCCGGGGTCGGGCGGCCGCACGGTCGAGCTCTGCACCCGGAAGGCGCCGCCATCGCGCGCCTCGGTCGGGCCCGTGCCGATCCACTGCCAGCGCCAGAGGCCGTTCTGATCAGCCTGGAAGGCGGCGAAGACCTCGCCCGGGCGCTCGCCCACCTGGATCGCCGCGCCCTCCAGCACCTGGACGGAGCCGTCCGGGCGGCGCAGCTCGAATGAGAGGCCGGTGGGCGTGGCGGGGCTGCCGTCCTCGTCGATCGCGCGCAGGTAGGCCCGCGCCTCCTGGCCGTTCTCCAGCACGGGCCGCGCCGAGGCGGGCCCGGGTGGCCAGATCCAGCCGACGAGACGCAGCGGAGAGGGCACTAAGCCGCCTCTTCCGGCGTGCCGTTGGCCAGCAGGGCGGCCGCCTGCTCCGCGGTAATCAGGCCGGCGCCCTGGAGCGTGGCGACCAGGGCCGCCACCTCGGGGTCGTCCAGATCGACGAAGCGGGCGGCCGAGAGGTCGTCGAGCGCGAGCTGCAGCGTGGCGTCGCCGGCGGCCGCGGCGGTGTGCGCCGCGACCGTGATCGCCGAGCGCGCGGCCGACGCCAGGCGGCGGCGGAAGGCAAGCGTGGCGATGCGGCGCATGGCGGGCGGCGCCGGCGACGGCGGCGCCGCGACCAGCGCCGGCAGGCCGTCCTGGCCGGCCTGGATCAGGAGGCCCGCGGCCTGGCCGGCGAGCAGCGCCGCGTGCTGCTCCGCGGTGATCTCCACCGCGTCGTCGGGCCAGATCTCGTGGACCTCGTCGGTGTAGAAGCCGCGGGTCGAAGGGGAGAAGAACCAGCTCATTTGCCCACCGCCATCCAGCTGAAGCCGATGCCGCCCGAGGGGCCCCAACCGGAGCCTGTCCAGGACAGCGTGAAGATCCGGAAGCTGCTCAGCGGCGTTGGGCCGGGCGAGACGCCGAGGATGGTGGGGTTGTTGGACGACCAGCCCGTCGCGTTCGCTTCGTTGATGTTCAGGGCGTAGCGCGCGGTCGTGAACGCGACCGGGAAGTTGATCTCGTCCGCGCTGCCGGTGACGCTGCCGCCGCCGCCCCATTGCAGGATCAGCCCCCGCGGCAAACGCTGCCAGCCGGGCGAGGCCAGCGTTCCGCCGCCGCCGTAGAGGATGTCCAACGCCGCCTTGACCTGGGCGAGGTTGCCAGCGGCTGGCGTGAGCCCCGCCGCCTCGATCAGCCCCACCAGCTCTTCCTGGATCGCGTTCCGGTCCGCGGCGACCAGCGCCGTGCCGGCGATGCCGGCCCCGAGGTTGCGGTCGCGGTACCCCCGCTTGCCGCCGCCGATGTCGGTCCAGTTGGCCGCGGAGGTGCGATCCATCA
>CAYNYQ010000221.1:0-8030 GCA_964401305.1 uncultured Acetobacteraceae bacterium
TCGCCGCGGTGGCCGCCGAGGCCCGCACCGCCGGCGCGCCCGAGGCCCTGGCCATCGCCGCCGACGTGACGGAGGAGGCCGGGCGCGCCGCCATCCTCGCCGCGGCGCGCCAGGCGGGCGGCCTTGCGATGCTGGTCAACAATGCCGGCGCCGTCCGCGGCGGGCGGCTGGAGGCGGCGGAGGAGACGGCGATCCGCCGCATGGTGGAGGCCAACCTGCTCGGCCCGATGCTGCTGACGCGCGCCGCGCTGCCGCTGCTGCGCGCCGCGCCGGCGGGCGCCGTGGTGGTGAATGTCAGCTCCGCCCTCGGCCTCGTGGGTGCGCCCTTCTACGCCGCCTATGCCGCGACCAAGGCCGGCATCGCCATGTTCGGCGAGGCGCTGCGGCGCGAGTTGCTCGGCGAGGGCATCCACGTGCTGAACGCCTTCCCCGGCGCCACCGACACGCCGATGATGGCGACCAACCGCGCCACCGCCGAGCAGGGCTTCGCGCGCGAGACACCGGAGGCGGTGGCCGAGGCGATCCTCTCGGGCTTAGCGGCGGGCGCGCTGGCGGTGGTGCGCGGCGGCGAGACGCGCCAGCAGATGATCGCGCTGAACCGCAGCGACCCGGCCGCCCTCGATGCGCGCTTCGCCGCCATGAAGCCGGTGCTGGAACGGGCGGTGGGCGACCACGCGGCGCTCTGAGGGCGCGGCGCTTGCGCCGGCGGGGCGGGCTGCGATAGGGAGCGCCCCCCTTCCGGAGCGAGGCGCATGCGCATCGACGCCATCCCCATCGGCAAGAACCCGCCCGAGGACGTGAACGTCGTCGTCGAGGTCGCGATCGGCGGCGAGCCCATCAAGTACGAGATGGACAAGGAGGCGGGCACGCTCTTCGTCGACCGCTTCCTCTACACGCCGATGCGCTATCCGGGGAATTACGGCTTCATCCCGCACACGCTGAGCGAGGATGGCGACCCGATCGACGTGCTGATCGCCAATACCCGCCCGATCGTCCCCGGCGCCTACATCAACGTCCGCCCCGTCGGCGTGCTGAAGATGGAGGATGACGGCGGCGGCGACGAGAAGATCATCGCCGTCCCCGTGCCGAAGCTGACGCGCCGCTACGAGCACATCACCAACTACACGCAGCTGCCCGCCATCACGCTCGAGCAGATCCAGCACTTCTTCGAGCACTACAAGGATCTCGAGCCCGGCAAGTGGGTGAAGCTGATCGGCTGGGGCGACGCCGAGGAGGCGAAGCGACTGATCACCGAGGCGATCGCCCGCCACACCGCCAGCCAGGGCTGAGCGCCGGCGGCGCGGCGGGCCGGGGCTGCCGGGGATCCGGCTTGTCCCCGCGCCGGCCAGGGCCCATCCTTCCGCCTGCGGCACGGTCGCGGCCGCGACAGGGACGGGGATCGACGCCATGCCGAAGCACGTTCTTCCGGAGCAGACGGGCAATTCCTGCGCGGCGCACTGCACCGTCATCGCGGTGGCCGAGCTCCTCGGCACCACCTACTGCCTGACGAAGGACTACGCCGAGACCAGCTGGTGGCCGCAGGTGCAGTTCAAGGGCGGCGAGGGCCCGCTCTCCGAGCACCTCAAGAGCAAGCAGAACTCCGACCCGCGCCGCATGGTCGAGGACATGAAGGTCCGCTGGGGCGGCCTCGGCGCCGCGATCCTCTGCTGCGACACCGACAAGACCCGCGCCCTGACCCATGTCGGCAACCCGGGCGAGCGCGGCGGGCTGGAAGCCATGTTCAACATGATCAAGGACTACAACGTGGGCCAGGGGAAGGGCACGGTGGCCACGATCGCACTGGAGGACGGCGTCTACTACAACGCGAGCTACCTGATGCTGGCCGGCGCGACCGCGAAGGGCGGCCGCTACACCGGCATGCACAACATGCTCATCGTCTCCGACAAGGGCACGATCTGGCACTACAACTCGAACGAGACGACGCCGGCCTGGCAGAAGGTGACCGACTGGAAGGTGCTGGATAGCCAGAACGGCGGCACCACCAGCTATGTCTTCACCGGCGTCTGCATCGAGATGCGCCGCCGATAGGCCAAACCTCCGATCCCCGGCGCCGCGTCAGCCCAGCGCCTCGGCCGCATCCACCTCCCGCCCGCGGCCGGACCGGCGGAACACCTCGGCCAGGTGCGGGCGGAGGCGAAGCTGGTGGCGGTAGAGCGGCGCCGCCGCCGCCGGCAGGCTGCCGCCGCGCCCCAGCATCGCGTCGCCGAACTCCAGCATGCGCAGGTTGGGCCAGGCCTTCTCGCGCCGCGCCAGGATGCCCTGCAGGATCGCCTCGGCCGGCATCGCGGGCTGCGCCTGCGCCATCACCAGCGCCAGCGCCGCGGTCGAGCGCGAGATGCCGGCATGGCAGTGCACCAGCAGCCGCGGCGGCGTCGCCTCCGCCTCCAGGTCGCGGCCGAAGCGCAGGATCGCGGCCACGTCCTCGGCCCGTGGCGCCAGCTGCGTGCCGCCCTCCTCGATCACGTCGTGGAAGCGCAGCTCGAGCCGCGCATGCTCGCCGAAGCTGCCGAAGGCCTCCGGCACCGGGTGATCGGGGTCGAGGATGGAGAGCACATGGCTCACCCCGAGCTCGGCGTGGTCGATCAGCTCCTCGATGCCGCAGACCGCGGCGCCGAAGCGGATGGTCAGGTCCATGCTCTCTCCCCGGCCGGCCAGCGGGCGGCTACTCGACCACCACCTTGGCCCGGCGCGCGACGGCTGCCCAGGCCTCCACCTCCTCGGCGAAGGCCTGCGCCCAGCCGGCCGGCGAGAGCGCCGGCTCCACCGGCACCGCGCCCCCGGTGACCACGCGCTCGCGCACCTCGGGCATGGCCATCACCTGCACCATCACCGCGTTCAGCCGCGCGACGATCGGCGCCGGCGTGCCGGCCGGGAGGAAGGCGCCGTGCCAGGTGCCGATGTCGTGCGGCACGCCGCATTCGCGCAGCGTCGGCACCTCGGGCAGCTGCGGCGTGCGCGCCGCCGCCGTCACCGCCAGCGCGCGCAGCCGCCCGGCCTGCACGTGCGGCAGCATCGACATGCCGTCGAAGAGACCGACCGAGATCTCGCCCCGCAGCATCTGCGGCAGCGCCACCACGCCGCCGGTGAAGGGCACGTGCGTCATCGAGAGGCCGAGCTCCTGGTTGATCCGCTCTCCCACCAGGTGCGGCGGCGAGCCGATGCCGAAGCTGCCATAGGTGATGCGGTCGCCGTCGCGCCTGGCCGCGGCGACCAGGTCGGCGAAGGTCCGGTAGGGGCTCTCCGGATTGGTCAGCACGATCAGGGGCAGCCGCGTCAGCAGCGCGACCGGGGCGAGGTCCTTCTGCGGGTCGAAGGTGATGCGGCGGTAGACGCTGGGCGCAATGGAGAGCGCGGCGGCGGTCACCAGCAGCGTATGCCCGTCCTTCGGCGCGCGGGTGACGAGCTCGGCGCCGACCAGCCCCGCGGCGCCGGGCCGGTTCTCCACCAGCAGCGGCTGGCCGAGCAGGTCGCGCGCCTTCTCGGCCATCAGGCGCGAGACGATGTCGCCGCCGCCGCCCGGCGGATAGGGGTAGACGAGGCGGATCGGCCGGCTCGGCGCCCAGGGCTCGCTTCCCTGGGCCTGGGCCTGGGCCGCGGCGCGCCGCAGCGGCAGGGGGGCGGCGAGCAGCCCGGCCGTCGCGAGCAGATGACGTCTGCGCATGGTTTCCTCCCGGTGCGTCCCGTCCCGTTCCCGTCATGCGGGCGCATCGCGGACGCCGGAACAAGTCTGCGCCACCACCGCGGCCCCTTGCCAGCCCTGTCGCCGGAGGGCGGCCGGGGGGGCGCCCCACGGCGCCGGCGGGCCAAACCGCCGCGGCACCTCGTCGCGCCTGCGGATTCATGCGCCCGGGCGTTCACGCGCCGCGGCGATCTGCTCTAGCTATCCGCCCCATGCCCGATGCCACCCCGCCCCGCGCCCCCACCCCGTCCGACTCGGAGGCGCCGCTCCGCCGCGCGCTCAAGCGGCAGCGCGCCATCGCCACGGGGCTTCTGGTCGGCATGGCGGCGCTGATGCTCGGCACCTATGCCCTGCCGCAGGGCTACTGGACCGATCTGCTGCAGGCCGCCGCCAAGGCCGGCGTGGTAGGCGGCCTCGCCGACTGGTTCGCGGTGACGGCGCTGTTCCGCCGCCCGCTCGGCCTGCCCATCCCGCACACCGCCATCATCCCGGCGCAGAAGGAGCGGCTGGGCCAGGGCCTCGGCCGCTTCGTCGCCAACCACGTCTTCACCGAGGCCGAGGTGCGGCGCGTGATGGGCCGCCTCGACCTTTCGGCCATCCTGCGCGGCTTCCTCTCGGACCCCGCGGCGGCGCGGCCGGCGGCGCAGGCGATCGCCGGCACCCTGCCCCGCGCCCTGGCGACGCTCGAGGACGGGCGGGCGCGGCGGCTGCTGGCGCGGCTGCTGCCGCGCATCGCCGGCGGGCCCGGCGGTGCGCGCATCCTCGCGCGGGTGCTGCGCACGCTGGTCGAGGGCGGGCGGCACCAGGAGGTGTTCGACCTCGCCGTGCACCAGCTCCGCCGCCTGCTGCTGCAGAAGGAGGACCAGCTCCGGACCGCGATCGAGGCGCGGGTCCGCGAGGAGGGCGGCGTGCTGGTGCGCTGGGTCGCCGGCGCCTGGGTGGCGCGCCGCGTGCTGGGCGCCATCAACGAGCAGCTGGCCCGCGTCGAGCCGAATGATTCCGACCTCCGCGCCGCCTTCGAGGCCTGGCTGCGCGCCGAGATCGACCGGCTGGAGACCGACCCGGAGCGCATCCGCCAGGTCGGCACGGCGCTGCGCGGCGCGGTGACCCACCCGGCCGTCGCCGCCTGGCTCGAGGATGTGTGGGAGCGGCTGAAGGCGGCGCTGGCCGCCGACGCGGCGAACCCGGACGGGCGCGCGGTGGCGCTGATCGAGGCCGCCTTCGCCAATGCCGGCACCGTGCTGGCCGAGGACGAGACGGCGCGCGCCCGGCTGAACCGCGTCGCCGAAGGCGTGCTGATGGCGCTGCTGCCGACGGCGCGGCTGCAGGTGGCCGACTTCATCGCCGGCGTGGTGCGCGGCTGGGACACGGCGCAGGTCGTCGACAAGATCGAGCTCCGCGTCGGGCGCGACCTGCAATACGTGCGCATGAATGGCACGCTGGTGGGCTTCCTCGTCGGCGGCGCGCTGTTCGCGCTGCTGACGGCGATCTTCGGCGGCGTGGCGAGCTGACGCGGCGCCCGGCGGGCCGCGCCCGAGCAGGGCTCAGCGCGCGGGTGCGGCGCCGCCCTGCCCCGCCGCCGGCGCGCCGGCGCCCGCCAGGGCGGCCTGCAGCCGGTCCAGCACCTGCAGCGTCCGGCCGGCGGCCTCGTATCCCGCGCGGTCGGATTGCACGCGCGTGGTCTCGGCGAAGGCCTGCCGGAGGTCGCGCTCGGCCGCTTCCCAGGCCGGCGTGCCGGCAAGGCCGGGCGGCGCCTGGCGCACCACCTCGAAGGCGTCGCGGGTCGCCTGCATCAGCTCTTGCCGCCGCGGCGCCATCGCCTCTCCGGCATAGGTGGCGGGCGCCTCAGCCGCCGCCTGCCGCGCCGCGGCCAGCCGCTGGCGGGCGGCCTGCAAGCGGTTGCCATAGCCCACCTGCGGCGTCGCGGGGGCGGCGGCCCCGCCCGTGGTGTCCGACAGGGCCGGCGGGATGATCGGCGGCGCCGGCCGGTCCTCGGTCTGCGCCGGCGCCGCCTCCGGCAGGGCGGTCAGCAGCGCGGCCAGGCCGGCGGCCGCAATAAGGCTGCAACGCATCGGTCGGCTCCTCCGCTCGGGCACGGCACCGCGCGCGTCGCAGTGCAGGGCACGGGCGCCGCCGGCATGGACGACGCCCGCGAACGGGCGATGCCGGGCCATGGCATCCGAACACCTCCGAAGCGGGCCGGTTGCCGCGCGCATGCAGGACCCCGCGCCCGCCGCCGCCCGCGCCGAGCCACCGCATCACGTTCCCGTTGCCGGCCGCGCCGGGGCCGGGCACGCGATGCGCGCGCATGTCGCCCTCCGCTATGCACGGTGGACAACCGCCGCCAGGCAGGACGAACAAGGTGCTCGAGACGATTACGGGCTGGCTCTTCGCGCCCGAGGGGCTTTCGGCGCACGGCTTCTGCCTGCTCTGGGAGCCGTGGTGGATCTGGTCGCATGCCATCGGCGACCTCGGCATCGCGCTGGCCTATTTCAGCATCCCCGTCGCCCTCCTCCGCTTCGTGCGGAAACGCGAGGACCTCGTCTTCAAGCCGGTCTTCTGGCTCTTCGCCGCCTTCATCCTGCTCTGCGGCACCGGGCACCTGGTGGACCTGGCGACGCTCTGGCTGCCGGCCTACGGGCTCGAGGCGGCGGTGAAGCTCGCCACCGCGGCGGTCTCGCTCGCCACCGCCGCCGCGCTCTGGCCGATGATGCCGCAGGCCCTCGCCCTGCCCTCGCCGCGGCAGCTCCATCTCGCCAACGCGGCGCTGGCGGCGAGCGAGGCGCGCTACCGCGCGAGCTTCCTCCATTCCCCCATGCCGCTGCACACGCAGGACCGCGACGGCATCATCACCGGTGTCTCCGACCGCTGGCTCGAGCTGCTGGGCTACCCGCGGGAGGAGGTGGTGGGTCGCAGCCTCGACGCCTTCACCGAGCCCGCGTCCCGCGCTGCCGCCGAGGCCGGCTGGCGTCACCTGCTGGCTGAGGGCGAGCTGCGCGACGCGGAGCTGCGCCTGGTGCGGCGCGACGGCGCGGTGCTCGACGTCCTGCTCTCCGCCCGGGCCGAGATCGAGACCGAGGCCGGCGGGCGGCTGCGCGTGCTCGGCGCCGTCGTCGACGTCACCGCCCGGCGCCAGGCCGAGGCGGCGTTGCGCGAGAGCGAGGAGCGGCTGCGCCAGACCCAGAAGCTCGAGGCGCTCGGCCAGCTCGCCGGCGGCGTCGCGCACGACTTCAACAACGTGCTGCAGGCGGTGGCGGGCGGCGCGGCGCTGATCCGCCGCCGCATCGACGACGCCGCCGCGGTGCAGCGGTTGGCCGGCATGATCGCGGAATCGGCCACACGGGGTGCCGCGACCTGCCGCCGCCTGCTCGCCTTCGCACGGCGGACCGAGCTGCAGGCCGCGCCCATCGCCGCGGCGGCGCTGCTCGGGGAGCTGCGGGAGATCCTGATGCACACCCTCGGCGCCGGCATCGAGGTGCGGGTGGAGGTGCCCGAGGGGCTGCCCCCGCTGCTCGCCGACCGCGGCGAGCTGGAGACGGTGCTGGTGAACCTTGCCGCCAATGCGCGCGACGCCATGCCGGGCGGCGGCGTGCTGACCTTCGCCGCGACCGCGGAGCGCATCCCTGCCTGCCGGCCGCCGCAGGCCGCGGCCGGGCTGGCGCCGGGCGCCTATATCCGCATCGCCACCGCCGATACCGGGGAGGGCATGGATGCCGCGACCCTCGCGCGCGCCGCCGAGCCCTTCTTCACCACCAAGCCGCTCGGCCGCGGCACCGGGCTCGGCCTGGCCATGGCGCGCGGCTTCGCGCAGCAGTCCGGCGGCGGCTTCGCCATCGCCAGCACGCCCGGGCGCGGCACGGTGGTGACGCTGTGGCTGCCGGTGGCCGCCGAGGGCGCGCCCGATGCGGCGCCGCCGGCCGAGGGGCCGGCGCGCCCCGCCCTGCCGCGCGGCGGGACCGGCGCCGCGGTGCTGCTGGTGGATGACGAGCCGATTGTGCGGACCGTGCTCGCCGCCGAGCTCGAGGACCACGGCTTCGCCGTGCTGCAGGCCGAGGGGGCGGAGGCGGCGCTGGCGCGGCTGGCGGAGGACCCCGTGGGGGCGGCGGTCGCGCTGCTGGTGACCGATCTCTCGATGCCCGGCATGGACGGGGTGCAGCTGATCCGCGAGGCGCAGCGCCTGCGGCCCGGGCTGCGCGCCATCCTGATGACGGGCTTCGCCGGCGAGGCGGCGACGCTGGCCGTCAGCGGCGCGCTGAGCGGGTCCTTCACCCTGCTGCGCAAGCCGGTCTCCGGCCCCGAGCTCGCCGACCGCGCGGCGCTGCTGCTGGAG
>CAYNYQ010000222.1:0-7993 GCA_964401305.1 uncultured Acetobacteraceae bacterium
CCCGGTCCCGGGGCGTGGCGCGGCCGGCGGCGGCGCCCGCGGCGGCCCGGCGAACCCGCGGCTCGGGGCGGGGCGCCTGACCGGGCCCATGGTCGCTGGGGGCGAGGACGGAGGGTGCTCCATCGTGCGGCCCGCGCACCATCCACCCCGGCAGGGCGCCGGCTGCCCTGGGCGAGGATCCATCTCCCGCCGGTCGTTCAGGCCGCGCGACCCGCGGCTGGCGGGACGCGGCGCGGCGGCGCTGGCAGCGGCACCAGCCCCAGCCCCAGCCCCAGCTCCAGGCTGCGGGCGATTCGGCGGGCGCGGTCGAGCATGTGCGCGGCACCCTCCGGGCCCAGCTCGGCGCGCGCGGTGCGCTCGAAGAGCTCGAGCCATCGGGCGAAATGCGCGGGCGTGAGCCCGAGCCCGGCATGCGCCTGCATCGGCGTGCCGTGGTACTCGCCGGTCAGCAGCGCGACCGAGCGCCAGAAGGTGGCGATGCGCGCGATATGCGTCTCCCAGTCCGTTACCTCGGCGAAGGCCGTGGCCAGGAGGGGATCGCTGCGCGCGGCGGCATAGAAGACGCGCAGGAAGCGCTCGATCGTCGCGGCGTCGAGGCCGGTGCGCTCCATCGCCGCGCGGGAGAGGGCGGCGCGGTGCTCGGGCGTTTCGGGGAGGGGAGGGGACGGGTTCATACTGGCATCTCCGATACCACTTAAGCTCGGCCGGAGATCTGGTATCGTCAATGCCAATTTCGGGCCCAGCCGCTCCGTGCGCCTCCTCGCCTCCACCGATTTCGCGCTCCGCCTGCTCATGCGCCTCGGCGCCGAGCCCGGGCGCCTGCGCAGCACCGAGGCCCTGGCGGCCGAGATCGGCGTGCCGCGCAACCACCTGCACAAGATCGTCCAGGACCTCGCGGCGGCCGGCCTGGTGCGCACGGCGCGCGGCGCCCGGGGCGGCGTGCTGCTGGCCCGCCCGCCCGGCGCGATCCGCCTCGGCGAGGTGGTGCGGCACCTGGAAGGCGGGCAGGCGCTGGTCGAGTGCTTCCGGGCGGATGGCGGGGCGTGCCGCCTCGCCCCCGATTGCCGCCTGCGCGGCGTGCTGGCCGGCGCGCGGGAGGCCTTCCTGCGGCTGCTCGACGACACGACGCTGCTCGACTGCCTGGGACCGTCCGGCCAGGCGGACCCATGGCCCGCGGGCGATCCCCGGGCGTGATCGCCCGGGCGGCCCGGCCCCGCGTGCCGGGGGCGTGCTCCCGCGCGGCGGGTCTCCGCCGCCGGCTCAGCCCTGCGCCAGGGCCGCGAGGGCGACGCCGAGGATCCGCAGCGCATCGGCCGCGCCCTCCGCCTCGCCCTTCTCGAAATCGCCCTCGTCCTGGCCCATCGCATTCGTCACATGGGCGATGCAGAGCACGCGCCGCCCGGACGCTGCGGCGAAGGCGTAGAGCGCGGCCGCCTCCATCTCCACCGCCAGGCAGCCGGCCGCCCGCGCCGCCGCGATCGCCGCCTCGGTCTCGCGGAAGGGTGCGTCGGTCGTCCAGGTGGCTCCGCGCAGCGCCACGATGCCTGGCGCCTCCGCAGCCAGGCGCCCGGCGATTACGCCGATCAGCGCGGGCTCCGTCATGGCCGCGAAGTCCGCGGGCGGCAGGTAGTGATGGCTGGTGCCCTCGTCGCGCAGCGCGCGCTCGATCAGCACGAAATGCGGCGCCGTGGGCAGGTCCGGGGCGATGCGGCCGGACGAGGTGATGCTGACCAGCGCGCGGCAGCCGCTGGCGAAGAGCTGCTCGGCCAGCAGCACGGCGAAGGGCGCGCCGACCGCGCGGCCGATGGCGCCGACCGGATGCGGCAGGCCGGGCAGGTCGAAGACCACCAGCTCGGTATGGTAGCAGGCCCAGCCGGGATGCGGCCGCGCCCGGCCGGTGCGCAGCAGGTGGGCGACGATGTCGCCATCGGGGTCGAGCAGGCAGGCGGGCGGCACCGGGATCTCCGGCAGGCGTTTCTGCCGCCGCGCCTCGCGCAGCAGCGCCGCCGGCTGGAACACCGAGGCGGCGTCGAAGGCCTTGGCCCGCAGCAGCGGCGAGGTCATGCGCCGACGGGCTCGCGCGGCGCCGGCGCTGCGGCGGCGGCCGCGCTTGACACCAGCTCGATCGGCCCCGGCGCGCCGCTGTGCGGCAGCACCCGGCCGATCACGGCGGCCTGCGCATGGCCCGCCGCGCGCAGCGCCGCGACGCAGGCCTCGGCGCGCGCCTCGGGCACGCCGGCGAGCAGTCCGCCGGCGGTCTGCGGGTCGAACAGCAGCGGGGTGTCGGGCAGCGCCTCGGCGCCGCCGGGGTCGCGCAGCGCCGTGCGCAGCCGCAGGTTCTGCGGGTGCAGCGAGGAAAGGATGCCGCGCGCGACGCAGTCCCGCGCGCCCTCCAGCACCGGGATGCGGTCCAGCACCAGCCGCGCATCCACCCCGCTCGCGCGCGTCATCTCGGCCAGGTGGCCGAGCAGGCCGAAGCCGGTGACGTCGGTGGCGGCCCGCGCGCCATGCGCCGCCAGCACCGCCGCGGCGCCGCGGTTGGACTGGCACATGTGCCGGATCGCCGCCTGCACCCAGCGCGCGCGGGCCACGCCGCGCATCTCCGCCGCCAGCAGCGTGCCGGTGCCGATCGGCTTCGTCAGCACCAGGGCGTCGCCGGGGCGCAGCCCGCCCTTGCGCAGCATGGCGTCGCGGGCGACCAGGCCGTGCACGGCGAAGCCGAGCGCAAGCTCCGCACCCTCGCCGGTATGGCCGCCGACCAGCGCGCAGCCGGCCTCGCGCAGCACCGCGTTGGCGCCCGCCATCATGGCCGCGAGATCCGCCTCGACCAGGGCCTCGGCGCCGTGCGGCAGGGTGGCGATGGCCAGCGCCGTCCGCGGCTCCCCGCCCATGGCGTAGATGTCGCCCAGCGCGTGGTTCGCCGCGATCATGCCGAAGCGCCAGGGGTCGTCGACCATGGCGCGGAAATGGTCGACGGTCTGCACCGAGAGGCGCTCGCCGCCGGTGTCCACCACCGCGGCGTCGTCCGGCGCGGCGAGGCCGATGATCACCTCCGGCCGGGGCAGGGGATCGAGCCCCTCGAGCACGCGCGAGAGCACCGTCGCGCCGATCTTGGCGCCGCAGCCGCCGCAGCGCATGGGTTCGGCCCCGCCCGGCGCCGCCTTGCCGGCCGGCGAGGCCATGGCGGGCAGCTCGCGGAAGCGGCGCATGAAGCGGCGGTCGATCCAGTCCTTCCACCGCCACACCCAGCCGCCGCCGACGACCAGCCCGTTGCGCGTGCCGATCGCATGCGGCGCGCCGGTCGAGACCAGGTAGAGCGCATCGCGCTGCGGCCGGTAGGGGCGCAGCCGGCCGCCGGTCAGCGTCGCGCGGATGTTGTCGGCCAGCACCGGCCCGGCGCGCACGGCATAGACGCCGGAGCGCGGGATCGCCTGCGGGTCGAAGGCGATGGTGTCGCCCGCGGCGAAGACCTCCGCGCGCCCGGTCGCGCGCAGCATCGCGTCCACCCGCAGGAAGCCCTGCGCGTCGAGCGCGAGCCCGGTGCCGCCCAGCCAGGCAGCCGGCGCGGCCTGGGTGGTCCAGAGGATCTCGTCCCCCGCGATGTGCCGCCCGTCCTCCAGCACGACGCCGCCCGGCGCCACGGCGGCGACGCGCGCGCCGGTCTCGACCGCGATGCGGCGCGCGGCGAGGATGGCGCGGAAGCGCGCGCGGAAGGCGTCGGGGAAGCCGGTGAGCACGTCCTCCCCCGCGGCGAGCAGGGTGAAGCGCAGTGCCTCGGCGTCGCCGCCCGCTGCCGCGACCTCCCGCCGCAGCCGCTGCTCGGCGGCGAGCAGCAGCTCGACCCCGCCCGCGCCGGCGCCGACCTGGATCACGTGCCGCGCCTGGCCTGACAGCACGCGGGCGCGCAGCGCGGCGAAGCGCGGCAGGAAGCCGTCGATCGGCTTCACCGGCAGGGCGTGCTCGGCGGCGCCGTCGACCCCGGCGGTGTTCGGCCGCGAGCCGATGTCGATCGAGAGGATATCGTAGCGCACCGGCGGGCGGTCGCGGCAGATCACGCGGCGGCCGGCGAGGTCGAGGCCGATCGCCTCGTCGTGGTAGAGCCTGGCGCCGGCGAAGCGGGCCAGCGGCCCGGTGTCGATCAGGATCTCGTCCTCGGCGTAGAGGCCGGCGACGTGGCCGGGCAGCATGCCGGAATAGGGCGTGTCCAGCTCCCGGGCGATCAGCGTCAGGCGTGTCCCGGGCAGGGGCTGCATGCCGAAGGCGCGCAGCACGGCGACATGGGCGTGGCCGGCGCCGACGAGAACGACGTCCTTCATCGCGGGGCCGGCGCTCATGGGCACGGTGCGGGACTCCTCGCCGGGGTCGCCTCGGCGGATGGGCGGGGCGGGGGATCCTCGGCCGCCGCCCCGGACGGCGCAACGCGGCCCGGCGTCCCCGGGTCCCCGCCCATCCAACGCTTCGCCGGCAATGCCGCCGACGTTGCCCAGGTGACGCCCGGCCCCGCGCAGGAGGGGTCGCCGCTTCTGTATCGATGGGTTGGGCTGGGTCGCGCGGGGCGGGATGGTGGAGCTGAGGGGAATCGAACCCCTGGCCTCGTCATTGCGAACGACGCGCTCTCCCAACTGAGCTACAGCCCCGTGCTGGACAATGCCCCGCACCCGCGGCCTGGGAGCGCCGCAGGGCGCGCTAGATGCGATGCCGCCCCGGCGAAGTCAAGCGCGGCGTGGCGGCCGGCGTGGCGCCGCGGACCCGCGCTTGTCCGCAACCCGGACGGCCACTAGGTTCCGGCCGAGTCACGGGCAGGGCGGCGCGATGTTCCTCGATGTGGTGTTCTTCCTGGCGGGGGCGGTGCTCGACCTCGTCTGGTGGGCGGTGATCCTGGCGGTCATCGTCCAGTTGCTGGTGCAGTTCAACGTCCTCGACACGCGCAACCGCATCGTCTGGATGGTCGCGGACTTCCTCTATCGCGCGACGGAGCCGATGTTCGCCCGGGTGCGGCGTTTCCTGCCGCGCTTCGGCGCCATCGACCTCTCGCCGCTCGCGGTGCTGCTGCTGATCACGGCTTGCCAGATCCTGCTCGGCGCCATCCGCAACAGCCTGCTGCGTTCGGGGGCCTATTTCTGAGCGAGCTCGCCGCCTTCTGGCGCCCCGGCGCCGAGGGCGTGCTGGTGCGGGTGAAGGTGCAGCCGCGCGCACGGCGCGAGGCCGTGCTGGGTGCCGCGCCGGCGGCGGACGGCGCGCGTCTGCGCCTCGCCGTCACCGCGGCGCCGGAGGAGGGGCGGGCCAACCGCGCCGCCTGTGCCCTGGTGGCCGCGGCGCTCGGCGTCGCGCCCTCGGCGGTGCGCGTGGCGGCGGGCGCGGCGGCGCGGGAGAAGACCCTGGCCGTGGCCGGCGATGCGGCCGCGCTCGGGGCGAAGCTGGAGAGCCTGGCATGAACGGCACGGCGGCGCGGATCATCGACGGCAAGGCGGTGGCGGCCCGGCTGCGCGCGCGCGTCGCGGCGCGGGTGGCGGCGCTGCCCTTCCGCCCGGGCCTGCGCGTGGTGCGCGTGGGGGAGGATCCGGCCAGCGGCGTCTATGTCCGCAACAAGGACCGCGCCGCGGCCGAGGCCGGCTTCGACAGCGCCACCATCCACCTGCCCGAGGCGACGGAGGAGGCCGAGCTGCTGGCCCGCATCGCCGCCCTGAACGCCGACCCGGCGGTGGACGGCATCCTGGTGCAGCTGCCTCTGCCGGCACACATCCGCACCGCCGCGGTGATCGAGGCGGTCGATCCCGCCAAGGACGTGGACGGCTTCCACCCGGTCAATGCCGGGCGCCTGGCCGCCGGCCGCCCCGGCCTCGTGCCCTGCACGCCGCGCGGGGTGATGCACCTGCTGGCCGAGGCGGACGTCACCCTGGCCGGGGCGCCGGCGGTGGTGCTGGGCCGCAGCCAGATCGTCGGCCGGCCCATGGCGCAGCTGCTGCTCAACGCCGACTGCACCGTGACCATCGCCCATTCCCGCACCCGCGACCCCGGCGCCGAGTGCCGCCGCGCCGAGATCCTGGTCGCCGCCGTGGGCCGGGCGGAGATGGTGCGCGGTGACTGGATCGCCGAGGGCGCGGCGGTGATCGATGTCGGCATCAACCGGCGCGAGGGCGGCGGACTGGTGGGCGATGTCGCCTATGCCGAGGCGCTGCCGCGGGCCGGCGCCATCACCCCGGTGCCCGGCGGGGTCGGGCCGATGACCATCGCCTGCCTGCTCGAGAACACGCTGGAGGCGGCGCTGGCCCGGCGCGGCCTGGCCGGCTGATGGGCGCGGCCGTGCTCTACCGGCTGCTGCAGGGGGTGGGCTTGATCGCGCTGCTGCTCTGCGCCAACCTGGCCTGGGGCGCCACGCCCTGGGGCGGCGAGGGCTGGAGCCAGGCGCGGCTGCTCTATGCCGGGGCGGGCGCGGTCTCCGCCCTGGCGCTGGTGGCGATCGGTGCGCTCGGCATCGCGCTGCGGCGGGAGGCGGCGGCCCAGGCGGCGGCACGTACAGCGATGCAGGCGAGCCTCGCGCGCATCGAGGCGGCGCTGGCCCGCGGCGCGCCGCCGCCGGCCGGCTGACCACCGGCCCGCGGCCGGGGCCGTGTCCGCGCCGGACGCGGCGCATCGCGGCCCGGCCTGTCCCGCGCCGCGTCGCGCCTGCCGGCGGTGGCGCGCTACCCGATCGCCCCGCCGCCCTTCCGCACGATGGCGATGACCGAGGGCCGCGGCGGCATCCCCTGCTGGAAGTCCGGCCAGCGCGTCGAGGGCTGGTCGAAGCTGCTGCCCGGATCCTCGCCCGGGTGCTGGATGGCGAGGAAGATCGTGGTGTCGTCCGGGGTGAAGCAGGGGCCGCAGACCTCGGCCCCGGTCGGCGCCTGGTAGAAGAGCCGGGTCAGCGCCCGGCCGCGCCCCGCGGTGTCCGCGGCGTAGAGCCCGTCCGCCACGCCGGCGGCCGAGGGCGCGCCGTCGGTGGCGATCCAGATCCGCCCCTTGCTGTCGAAGGCGCAATTGTCGGGGCAGGAGAGCCAGCCCTGGTCGCTGGTGGCGCGGTGGTACTGCGCGCCGGGGTCCATGCCGGGCTTGCCGGCGACCAGGAAGACGCCCCAGCGCGCCTCGGCCGCCGCGTGGTCCACGCGCGGGGTGCCGGCGCCGGGGGGGATGATCTCCAGCACGTGCCCATGGACGTTGCGGGGGCGGGGATTGGCGGCGTCCACCTGCTCGGCCGTGCGGCGGTCGTTGTTGGTGAGCATCACGTAGATGCGGCCCGAGGCCGGGTTCGGCTCGACATCCTCGGGCCGGTCCATCGGCGTCGCGCCCAAGAGGTCGGCGGCGCGGCGCGCCTCGATCAGCACCTCGGCCTGGCTGGCGAAGCCGTTGGCCGCGGTCAGCGGGCCCTCGCCATGCACCAGCGGCAGCCAGCGCAGCGTGCCGTCGGCCGCGAACTTCGCCACGAAGAGCGTGCCCTCGTCCAGCAGGTCGCGGTTGGCGGCGGGGTCGGCGGGGTTCCAGGGGCGGGCGGTGACGAACTTGTAGACATAGTCGAAGCGCTCGTCGTCGCCCATGTAGATCACCACGCGGCCGTCGGCCGAGACGGCGTGGTGGCAGCCCTCGTGCTTGAAGCGGCCGAGGGCGGTGCGCTTCACCGGCACGCTGGCGGGGTCGTGGGGGTCGAACTCGACGATCCAGCCGAAGCGGTTGGGCTCGTTCGGCTCCTTGTCGAGGTCGAAGCGCGCCTCGGCGCGGCGCCAGGGGTAGATCGGCTCCTTGCGGATGCCGTAGCGGCGGTAGGCGGCGGCCTGGGGCCCGGTCTCGGCCGCCTCGCCGCCGAAGTAGAGGTTGAAGTTCTCCTCGGCCGTCAGCACCGTGCCCCAGGGCGTGTTGCCGCCGGCGCAGTTGTTCAGCGTGCCGAGCACGCGCAGCCCGGTCGGGTCGGCGGCGGTCTGCAGCCGCGCATGCCCGGCGGCGGGCCCGGCGATGCGCATCG
>CAYNYQ010000223.1:0-7952 GCA_964401305.1 uncultured Acetobacteraceae bacterium
GGCTGCTGCAGATCTTCACCGGCACGGTGATCGGCCCGATCTTCTTCGAGCTGATCCAGCGCAAGGGCGACCAGGGCTTCGGCGAGGGCAACTTCCGCGCCCTCTTCGAGAGCATCGAGCTCGACCAGATCCGCCGCGGCGTGCTGAAGCCCGCGGCGGAGTAGCCTCGCCCGGCCCGCCCCGGCGCTCAGGCAGCCGGGGCGGCACCGCGCGCCCGCAGCAGCCGGTTGCCGAACCAGACCAGGGCCAGCAGCCCGCCGCCGACGAGGTCGGTCAGCAGCCCCGGCGTCAGCATGCCGAAGGCGCCGAGGCCGAGCGGCAGGCGCGAGATCCAGCCGATCCGCCCGATGCCGATCAGCCAGCCCTCGAGCGCCGCGGCCAGCAGGAAGACCGCGAAGATCGCCGTGCCGACGTCGTGCAGGATGTGCAGCGGCTCGCCGACCAGGATCAGCGTGGGGTTCAGCACGAAGAGGAAGGGCACCACCAGGTTGATCAGGCCGAGCCGCATGGACCAGACGCCGGTGCGCCAGGCATCGGCCTTGGCGATGCTCGCCGCGGCGATCGCGGCCAGCGCCACGGGCGGCGTGATGAAGCTGATCAGCCCCCAGTAGAGGATGAAGAGGTGCGAGGCGACCGGGTTCAGCCCGCCCTCGATCAGCGCCGGCGCCAGGGTGACGGCGAGGAAGATGTAGCAGGCCGTCGCCGTCATCCCCATGCCGAGGATGAAGCTGGTCAGCGCGCCGAGCACGAGCAGCAGGTGGATGTTGCCGCCGGCGAATTGCAGCAGCTCGCGCGAGAAGGCGCCGCCGACGCCGGTGTAGGAGAGCGAGCCGACGATGAAGCCGACGCCCGCCAGGATGGCGACGATGTTGACGATGTTGCGCGTCGAATCGATCAGCAGGTCGCGCAGGCCCGCGAGGCCGAAGCGCTTGCGCCCGAAGAGCAGCGTCGTCGCCAGCAGCACGAAGGTGGCGATGTAGGGCGCCAGCGCCTCGCGCTTCATGACCAGCAGCAGGTATGTCAGCAGGCCGAGGCTGAAGAGGAAGTGCCAGCCCTGGCGCAGCACAGGCCCGAGCGGCGGGATCTCCGCCGCCGGCTGGCCGCGCAGCCCGTTGCGCGCCGCGTAGTGGTCGGACTGCAGCAGCAGCGCGCCGTAGTAGAGCAGCGCCGGCACGGCGGCCGCGATGATCACCGTGCTGTACGAGACGTTGAGGAATTCCGCCATCACGAAGGCGACCGCGCCCATCACCGGCGGCATCAGCGCGCCGCCCGTGGAGGCGCAGGCCTCCACCGCGCCGGCATAGTGCGGCGGATAGCCGACGCGCTTCATGGTCGGAATCGTCAGCTGGCCCGTGGTGACGACGTTCGAGATGACGCTGCCGGAGAGCGAGCCGAAGAAGCCGCTGGCCAGGACCGCGACCTTCGCCGGCCCGCCGCGCGTGCGCCCCAGCAGCGCGACGGCGAGCGTCATGAAGAACTCGCCGCCGCCGGTGACCACCAGCGCCGAGCCGAAGATGAGGAAGCCGACGAGCAGGCTCGCCACCGTGCGCAGCGGCACGCCGATGAGGCTCTCGACGCCCATGGCGTGCGCGGAGATCGTCTGCGCCAGGTCGCTCCCCGGTCCCCAGAGGAAGCCGGGCATCGATTCCGCGTACATCGGGTAGGCGGCGAAGATCGCGCAGAGGGCGAAGAGCACCAGGCCACCGGCACGGCGCAACCCCTCGAGCGCGAGCAGGCAGAGAACGCCGGCGACGAGCACGGCCTCGGGCGGCGCGGCGAGGTCCCAGCCCTCGGCGACGACGCGCCCGCCATTCCAGGCGAGGAAGCCCGTCGCGCCCAGGCATGCGGCGAAGAGCAGCCAGTCGTACCAGGGGATCGCACGCGCCGCGCCGCGATGCGCCGGGTAGGCGAGGAAGGCGAGCGAGAGGAAGAGGCCGAGCATCAGGTAGTAGAACGAGGTGTCGATGATCGGTCGGCCGGTGAGATGCAGGTTGAAGGTCTGGTCGACCGTCAGCAGGATGCCCGTGCTGCCCAGCACGATGGCGAGCCAATAGGCGAAGCCGCGCAGCCGGTCGCCGGCCTCGGCAGGCGCAGCAACGGCGCGGTCCGGCATTGCATCGCCCGCCGGGTTTTCGTTCCCCTGGCCCATTCGTGTTTGCCTCCCTGTGTTCATCGTATTGACGCGCGAGATGCTCGCGGCGCAAGACTGATATGCTCACAAGTTCTGGCTTCGAGCCGAAAACCAAGAACGCACAGGGAGACGACGCATGGTCACACGACGCGATGTGCTCGCGGGCGCCTCGGCAACGCTGCTGGCGGGGACGGGAACCGCGCGGGCGAAGCTGCCGGGCACCTCGGTGTGGACGTCGTACGATCTCGGCTCCTCGGGCTATGCCGAGGCGTCCGGAATCGCCGATTCCATCATGAAGAAGCACCCCATGCGGGTGCGCATCATGCCCTCCGGCACCTCGATCGGGCGGCTGCTGCCGCTGAAGCAGGGCCGCGCCGCCTACGGCTTCCTGGCGACCGAGCTCTACTTCGCCACCGAGGCCACCTACGACTTCGCCGCGCAGTCCTGGGGGCCGCAGGACGTGCGCATCGTGCTCGCCCGGCCCGCCGGCGGCGCGCTGGCCTGCGCCGGCGACATCGGCGTGAAGCGGATCGAGGACCTGCGCGGCAAGCGCATCGGCTACGTGAAGGGCAATCCCTCGGTCAACGTGAAGACCGACGCCTACCTCGCCTTCGGCGGACTCTCGCGCGCCGACGTGCAGGTCGTCTGGTTCGGCGGCTACAACGTGATGAAGACCGCCGTCATCAACAACCAGCTCGACGCCTTCGCCTCCGTCACCACCTCGGCCAACATGCGCGAGATCGAGGCGAGCCCGCGCGGCCTGACCTATCCGCCCTTCCCGGCGGAGAACACCGAGGGCTGGGAACGCATCCGCCGCGTCGCCGACTTCTTCGAGCCCTACAAGGAGACCGCGGGCGCCGGCATCTCGCCGGACAAGCCCGTGGACCTGATCGGCTTCCGCTACCCGATGATCGCCACCTACGCCGCGACCGACGCCGAGGAGGTCTACGCCATGGTCAAGGCGGTGGACGAGGCGATGGACCTGATCCGCGGCATCACCGGCAGTGCCGCCAACTGGGCGCCGCAGAAATCGGGCAAGCCGCCGGCGGATGCGCCCTGGCACGAGGGCGCGATCCGCTACCTGAAGGAGAAGGGCATCTGGACCGATGAGCACCAGGCCTGGCAGGACCGCCGCCTGGCGCGGCTGAAGCGGATCCAGGCCGGCTGGGCCGAGGCGCAGAAGCGCTTCACCGGCAGCGGCGACGAGGCCTGGATCCGGCACTGGGAGGCCTATCGCGTCGATACGCTGGGCCTGCCGCCGGCCGAGGCCTGACCGCAGGGGACCGATGCGGCAGGGGGATGGCCCCGGCGTGCCTGCGGAGGGCGCGCCGGGGCGCTGCATCGCGCACCGCTTCCCGCGTGGCAGGAACAGGCGCCACCGTGCAACAGGTCGTGCGATGGTTGCAATGGTCCGGCATGACGCCATGCTGAAGGCGGCGCGCGGGCGGCTCCACGACCCGCGCCCGCCTCACGGGTAGCGGATTCCGAAGCATGCCTCCTTCGCGCAGCGCCCTCGCCCTGCTCGCCGCCGCGGCGGGCCTGCTGTTGCCGGCCGAGGCGCCGGCGCAGCCGGTCAGCGGCCTCTACATCGGCGGCGGCGCGGGGGCGAATTTCTGGCCCGACCAGTCGAGCCGCGGCCTCCGGGTGGAGGACCAGACCGCCGGCTGGGCCGTGCTCGGCGCCGTCGGCTGGGGCTTCGGCAACGGCTTCCGGCTGGAGCTCGAGGGCAGCTGGCGCGGCAGCAACATCGACCAGGTGAGCCTCGGCGGCCTGCCCGCCGGCAGCAGCGGGCGGCTGAACAACTACGGCGCCATGGCGAACCTGCTGTTCGACTTCGACCTCTCGAATTTCGGCCTGCGGCCGGAGGTCGCCATGCCCTACATCGGCGGCGGCATCGGCGCCGGCTGGATGCAGATCGCCGGCGCACGCTTTGCCACGCCCACGGGCAGCTTCCGCATCGAGGATACCGGCGTGCAGTTCGCCTACCAGGCCATCGCCGGCACGGCCTTCGGCCTGGGCGGCGCCTTCCCTGGCCTGTCCATCACCACGGAGTACCGCTTCTACGCCACGCTGGACCAGAGCCTCGACGTCCAGCGCCTGGCCGGCCCGGCCGGCGCGGCGCCCGGCAGCATCAAGCTCGAGAACGTGAACCACGCCGTGCTGATCGGGCTGCGCTACCGCTTCGGCGCCGCGCCGCCCGTGGCGCCGGCCGCCGCCCCCGTGGCGGCGCCCGCCCCCGCGCGCACGTACCTGGTCTTCTTCGACTGGGACCGCGCCGACCTGACGACCCGCGCGCGCGACATCATCGCCGAGGCGGCGCAAACCAGCGCCACGGTGCAGACCACGCGCATCGAGGTGGCGGGCCATGCCGACCGCTCCGGCACGCCGCAGTACAACCAGCGCCTGTCGCAGCGCCGGGCGGAGACGGTGGCGGCGGAGCTCGTCCGTCGCGGCGTGCCGCGCGGCATCATCACCGTCGAGGCCTTCGGCGAGACCCGCCCCCTGGTGCCGACCGCGGACGGCGTGCGCGAGCCGCAGAACCGGCGCGTGGAGATCGTGCTGCGCTGAGGACCCGGGCGGGCCGATTCAGCCCTGCGCGCCATGCGGCGCTCCGGCCATCGGGCCGCATCAGCGGATCGCCAGCGCGTTGCCCGGGCTGCCGATGCCGCCGCGCAGATGCAGCGGCGCGGCGGTGAAGAAGGCCGTGTAGCGGCCGCTGGCCGCGCTCGCCGCGGCGAGCTGCTCGAAATCGAAGAACTCGCCGATGACGAAGCCCATGCGCGCGATGCCCCAGTGCAGCGTCGGCTTCCAGGGGAAGTAGGGCCAGACCTCCACGGTCGGGTTGTCGGCGCAGATCGCCGCCAGCCCCTGGTCCCAGAAGAAGCGCCACATGTCTTCCCCGCCCGAGAGGCCGCTGTAGTCCTGGCTCTCGTTCGTGCCGCGCACCAGGGCGTGGCGCGCATCGGTGTCGGCGGCGGCGCGGAAGGCCTCGAGCCAGCCGGTGCGCACCAGCAGGATGTCGCCGGGCCGCAGCACCACGCCCTGGTCGGCGAGGCAGGCGGCGACCTCCTCGGCCGCGGCGCGGCGGCCGCCGAGCGGCCCCCAGTCCCGCCCCCTCTTCCGGAAGAACCGCGCCAGGTCGGCCAGCACGCAGCGGCCGGCGATGCCGTGGCGCAGCGCCTTGTCGATGCCGTTCCGGCTGTCCGCGCCGTGCACGATCTTTCCGATCGGCGCGTGGTTGTAGAAGCCGTGATAGGGGTCGGCGAAGTGGGACAGCCCGTCCCACTGCGTGCTGCCCTGCAGCCAGAAGCTGTCCAGCCGGTCGTCGCGGATCAGCCGGCCGGGCTGCTCCTCGGTGATCAGCGTCGGCGTCGGGGCGGTGCGGCGGCGATGGCTGCCGGGGCGCGTCGCGCCGAAGGGCTCGTCGAGCGGCAGGTTCAGGTTGATGCGGGTGCCGTCGCGGATCTCGGCTGCCGCGGCGGCGACGGTGGCGTCGGTGATGCGGTTCAGCGTGCCGATCTCGTCTTCCGGCCCCCAGACGCCCCAGGCGAGCGGCAGGCCGGAGCCATCATCGGGGCGGGGCAGGTCGTCGTAGCGCGGCGGGGTCATGGCGGGATCCTCCGGCCCCCAGGATGCGTCCGGCCGGGCGCCGCGTGAACCCGGCACGGGCGGCCGTGGCGTTCCGCGCGCCGGGGCGCCATACCGCCCTGCGCCGTGCCAGGCGGCGGCCGCGCGGCGCGCCGCCTCGCCAAGGCGGCGCGGCCCCGATAGAGCCCTCCGTCGCGCCCCCGGCGGCGCTTCCCGCAGGAACCGAGGCATGCCCTTCGACCCCGTCGCGCAGGACATCGGCCGGCGCACCGCCACCGCCGGCATCGCGGTGATGCTGGCCTCGGTGCTGCTGTTCTCGCTGAACGACGTGCTGGGGAAGTGGCTGGTGGCGACCTATGCCGTGGGCCAGGTGATGGTGCTGCGCAGCCTCGGCTCGCTGGCGGTGCTGGGGCCGATCGCCTGGCGGCAACTGCGCGCGGCGCGGTGGCGCGTGCCGCAGCCCGGGCTGCAGGCGCTGCGCGTGCTGCTCGGCGCGCTGGAATGCGCCTGCTTCTACTGGGCGGTGGGGCGCATGCCGCTGGCCGATGCCATGACCTACTGGATGGCGGCGCCGATCTTCGTCGTGGCGCTCTCCGCCCTGCTGCTGCGCGAGCACGTGGACGCGCGGCGCTGGCTCTGCGTGCTGGCGGGGTTCGCGGGGGTGGCGCTGGCGCTGGGCGGGGATCTCGGCACGGCCGGGCTGCCGGCCCTGGTGGCGCTGGCGGGCAGCCTGCTCTACGCGCTTTTCCTGGTGGCGACGCGCCGCCTCAGGGAGACGCCGGACGTGGTGCTGGCGGCGATGCAGATGCTGGGCGGCCTGGCGATCGGGCTGGCGCTGCTACCGGCGCAGGGCTGGGTCGCCCCGACCTGGCGCGACCTCGGGCTGCTGCTGATGCTGGGGCTGGTGGCGACGCTCGGCCATATCGGCGTGACGCGGGCGCTGAAGCTGGCGCCGGCGAGCGTGGTGGTGCCCTACCAGTACAGCTTCATCCTCTGGGCGGCGCTGTTCGGCTGGCTCTTCTTCGGCGAGGTGCCGGGGCCGCACATCTATGCCGGCGCGGCGGTGGTCGTGGTGGCGGGGCTCTGGCTCTACCGGATGGAGCAGCGGCCGGCGGTGGTGGAGGGGCCGGCGTGATCCGGCGCGCGCTGGCGCTGCTGCTGGCCCTGGCCCCGGCGGCCGCCCGGGCGCAGGTGCCGCCCGAGGATCCGCGCGCGCTGGCCGGCCAGCCGGTGCTGGCGCTCGCCTCCCACCCGGCGGTGACGCTGACCCTGCGCCAGTCCAGCGGCGGGCGGCAATCGGCCGTGGCGCGGCTGGCGCGCGCCCCGGGGCCGCCGCTGCGCGTGACGCCGGACGGGCAGGTGGTCTACGGCTGGGGCTGCGGCGCGGCGGGCTGCGGCGCGGACGGGCTGTTCCTCGGCTACGACGCGGTGCGGGAGCGGCTCTTCGTCGTGCTCTTCGCCGAGAGCCAGTCGCTGCTCTGGGTGCCGCCGCGGGCCTCGCGCTGGCCCGCCACCCTGGAGGCGCCGATCGCGGAGTTCAGCCCCGAGATCGCGCAGCGGATGCGCTTCGCCGCGCCCTGACGCAGGGCGGCCGGCCCCCGCCGCCTTGACTCGCCCCCCGCGGCATGGCCCTGGCGAAAGGGCCGCCAATCGGGGGGAAAAGATCCATGCAGGCCGACTACGTGATCATCGGCGCGGGCTCGGCCGGCTGCGTGCTGGCCAACCGCCTGACCGAGGACCCGGCGACGACCGTCCTGCTGATCGAGGCCGGGGGGCGCGACTGGCACCCCTTCATCCACATCCCCGCCGGCTACCTCAAGCTGCTCAACCACCCGACCCTGACCTGGGGCTACAAGGCGGACAAGGACAGCGGCCTCGACGGGAGGGAGATCCCCTATCCGCGCGGCAAGGTGCTGGGCGGGTCGAGCTCGATCAACGGGCTGATCTACATCCGCTCGCAGCCCGAGGACTACGACCACTGGGCGCAGCTCGGCAATCGCGGCTGGTCGTCGGCGGACGTGGCGCCCTATTTCCGCAAGTCGGAGCGCTGGGACGGCGCGGCCGATGCGGTGCACGCTACCGACGGCCCGCTGCACACCAGCCTGACGCGCGACAAGCCCGCGCTCTGCCAGGCCGCCATCGATGCGGGGGTCGAGCTGGGCTGGGACTACCGGCCCGACCTGAACGACCTGCCGCACGGGCTCGGCGACCATGTCGGCTGGATCCAGCAGAC